>JBKPPU010000355.1:0-7597 GCA_046733695.1 Acidobacteriota bacterium | reverse complement strand
GCATCTGCTCCTGTGTCTCCGCGTCTTCCAGCAACAAGACAGGATCAGTGAAATCAAAGTCGAGTTCATTCTGATCCAGTACTTGAAAGGCGACGAGATCATGACCTTTGAAACGCAAATGTTGAAACGACTCCTGCAGCCACTCGGGTTGATCGTAAAAGTCGGAAATGATCACGACGATGCCACGGCGCGTCAGTATCTCCGCGAGCTGATGAAGCGACTCGGCGAGGTTTGTTTCACCGCTTGCCTGGAGTAGAGACAGATTGCCGAAGATCGTGCGCATGTGCCCGGTGCGATTGCGCGCGGGAACGTGCGTGTGGACCTTGTCTGCAAACGCCACGAGCCCGACCGCGTCCTGCTGGCGATTCAGAAGATAGGCCAGCGACGCCGCGAGAAATTGCGCGTACTGCAATTTGGTTACTGAGCTTCCGTGCGCATAGTTCATCGACGCGCTCGTGTCGATAAGCAGGTGACACTGTGTGTTCGTGTCGGCACGATACTTTTTGATGAAGTAACGATCAGTGCGGCCGAGCAGTCGCCAATCGAGGTAGCGCAGATCATCGCCGGGATTGTACTGGCGATACTCGGTGAATTCGGTCGAAAAGCCCGTGAATGGTGAACGATGCAAGCCTGACATGAAACCCTCGACAACCGCACGCGCAAGCAACTCGAGCGAGCCGATGCGTCCGAGCAACTCGGGATCGAGAAATCTTGCTGGGGTTGTGATTGTTGGCGTCATTGTTTTGGACAGGATTTCATGATGAACAAGATTTACAAGATGAATCATGTAAATTCTGCAAATCTTGTTAATCCTGTCTATAAACCGCTTTTCGGTTCAGGAACCGTTTCAATCAATTTCTTAATCACCTGATCGGAGTCAACCTTCTCCGCTTCAGCCTGGAAGTTCAGCAGCACGCGGTGTCGCAGCACCGCAGGCGCGACGGCGCGAACGTCTTCACACGAAACGTTGTATCGACCACGCAGTATCGCGCGCGCTTTGCCGCCAAATATCAAAAACTGCGAAGCACGCAACGAGGCGCCCCAAGTAACCCACTTGTTCACAAAATCCGGTGCTGGTTCCGTTCCAGGCCTGCTTGCATTAACCAATCGCACTGCATAACGCGCGACAGTGTCCGATGCAGGCACCTGTCTGACAAGTCGCTGAAAAGCAATGATCTCATCCGCTGACATCAATCGCTGAAAATCGTAATCCTGTGGCGACGTCGTTTGCTTGACGACCGCGACTTCCTCCTCTTCAGGCAGGTAGCCAATCTTCACATTGAACATAAAACGATCGAGCTGCGCTTCGGGCAGCGGATACGTACCTTCCATCTCGATCGGATTCTGCGTCGCCAGCACGTGAAAGGGTCGCGGCAGATCGTAACTAACGCCCTGCACAGTGACGCGACCTTCCTGCATTGCTTCAAGCAGCGCGGCCTGAGTTTTTGGCGGCGTGCGATTGATTTCGTCTGCGAGCACGATGTTGGCGAAGATTGGACCATGAATAAACTGCATCCTGCGATGACCAGTCGCGCGATCCTCCTCGATGATCTCGGTGCCGGTGATATCGGCCGGCATCAGGTCGGGAGTGAACTGGATCCGTTTGAACGTGAGGTCGAGCACATTGGCGATAGTCCGCACGAGCAGCGTCTTAGCCAGACCGGGAACGCCCGTGATGATCGAATGACCACCGACGAACAGCGCGAGCAGGACCTGTTCGACGACTTCGTCCTGCCCGATGATGGCCTTTCTGATTTCGCGCAACAGGCGTTCGCGCGCGGTGCCGAGTTTGTCGAGCAGTTGCTCGTCGGAAATGGTTAATTGGTCAACCGCCATTTTCTCCCCGATCCATCCACAGATTACACAGATACATTAAAAAGTAATCTACGTAATCTGTGGATACTTATTGTCCTACTATTCTCAACAACAATTCCTGTGCTTTCTCGTAGCGCGGCGCAGCTTCCAGCGCGCGCAGCACGGCGCGCTTCGCTTCCGGCTGGCGGCCCAGGGCGTAATAGGCCGTGGCCACATTGTAGTTTGCTTCGGCTACGTTCGGCGGCGCCAGTGCGAGGGCGACCTGAAACTCAGTCAACGCCTTTGCATAATCCTTCAGCCCGACGCTCAACTCACCTGCCTGATTGTGCAGCTTGTAGTCAAATGGATTGATGTAGAAGCTGGCCTGTAAAGCATCGAGCGCTGGTCGCTGTTCGCCCAGAGCGAGACGAATGCGCGCGATTGTTTTCAACGCTTCGAGATTGTTCTCGTCCGTTTTGACTAAACCTTCCAGAACTTTCGCGGCCTGGGCTTTGTCGCCTTTTTGTTCGAGCAGTTTTGCCAGCGACTCGTACGGATTGCCCGCGCCCGTGACGTATGGAAAGAGCTCGAGTGCGCGAATGTAATGAGCGACCGCGCCTTCCGTATCGCCATCAGCTGCGAGCAACTCTGCCGCCCGAAGACGAAGTGCAAACGTGTCCTGAGTGGCGAGCATCTTGAGCACTTCTTCTTTCGACAGCGACGCGGCGATATTGTTTTGAGTGCTCAACGCCTGTTGCAGTGGTTTGACTTTGACTTCGATGTACGCGGCGAACTCTCGATCGAAATCACTCTCAGTGAGTTTCAGAACTTGTTGCAGCACTTCAGGAGTACGCACTTTGTCGCGATAGAGCGCAAGCATGCGGAGGATCGCGTCGAAGCCATACTTCTCAGCGATGAACTCGCAAACCTGCGACGCCTGAAAATATGCAATCGGGACATCCTGCGGGCTCTTCGGACGCATGAAGCCGGCGTCGAGATCCGCCATTTTGAACCAACGCCTTTCCATGAACGCACGCACGAACAGTGGATTCCAATCATCGCCCCAACCCGGTCGCGCGCGTCGTTCTTCGTAAACCGAAAGACCTTCCGAGAACCACCGCGGGATGCGATAGTCAGTCATCTGCAATGTGATGACGTGTGTGTACTCGTGCCAGAGCGTGCTGCCCCAGTTGAATTCTCCTGCTTCGCGCGCCGATGGTGAATCCTGCGCGACGACAAATCCAAAACAGACTCCGAGCGCGCCGAGTCCCGGCATGCCGAGCGTGCGCACGGCGAAGTCTTCATGATTTTGAAAGATCTCGATGATGACCGGACCTTTCGGCGTGAATTTGTACTTCGCAGTCAGCTTCGCAGCGGCTTCCTCGATCAGACTGGCGGCGTAAGGCGTAAGCACATCACTTTCCTGCGCCGCGGCTTTAATAATGAAAGGGCCACTCTTCGTTTCTTTGTAATCACGCATCGTGTCGAGCAGGTCGAGCGTGTTCTTGGCCCAGATGTTGAAGGGATCTCCCTTGAAAGCTTTCTCGACTGCTTCACGACCCGTATCCATCTGACCGAGACGCAGCAACGACATTCCCAGGTTGAGATGTGCGTCCCACAAGCGTGGCGCGATCTCGGTTGCGCGTCGTGCGAACTGCACTGATTGTTCGGTGCGACGCGTGATGGAGGCGTAGTGCGCGAGTGTGTTGTAGACGCCGCCGTACTTTGGACCAATCGCGAGTGTCGCAGTGACTTCCGGTTCGTAGTCTTTATCCTGCAGGTACAGCATCGCAGCACGAAGTGAGTGTGCCTCGAGTGAACGCGGATTGATCTTGAGCGCTTTGTCTATCTCGGCTGAGGCCTCGTCGATTTTACTGGCTTCGAGAGCCATCGCGGCTTTGAGTGCGATTGCCTCGACGAGATTTGGATTTATCGAGAGCGCCTTGCCGATGGCTGCTGACGTCTCGGCATCGCCATCGAGTCGTTTGTTGCGCGCGAGGTCCAGGAAAGCGCGCGCGCTGTTGGGGTTTATCGTGAATGCATCGTCGAGAAAGAGGGCGGCGTCGCCGTAAGCGTATTTTTCAGTGAACAACTCACCGGCGCCGAGTTGCGCTTCGAGATAATCCGAATCCGCCTCGATGGCCGAGCGATACAGGTCGTTGGCGTCCTGGTAGCGCTCGAGATGTACGAGAGCACGCGCGACGAGTGTCAGTTCGCGAGCAGTCTTTGGATCGTTGTCGGTGTAGTGTTTGACTAATGTTGTGTAGATTGCCCGAGCCTGGTCTTCCTGTCCTATTAGATCGAGTATCTCGGCGCGACGCAGATCGCTTTCGAGTTTATCCGCGGTGGCGTCTGACTTTGCGGAATCGGCTGCGGCGCGTTCAAACTCGGCGATCGCTTCGGTATAGCGTCCGGTCGTCGCGAGCGTTTCGGCGAGTTCGTGACGTACTGAACCAGTGTCAGGTGTTTTCAGGAGAAAACGTTTCGCGGTTGCTTCGGCTTCGGGGTAACGGCCGGTTTCGATGAAGACGCGCAGCAGGGCTCGTTGGGCCACGACATCGTTTGGATTGGAAACGAGCCGGGCGCTGAGAAGCTTGAAAGCGTTGTCGTAATCACCCTTTTTGAGTTCAGCAAGACCGCGCGTTTCGGGTGACTGCGCAAACGGGAACAGCGCGAGGAGAATGAACAAAAATGCGTGACTCAGCTTCATCATGATCCCGCTTGCTTGATCGATCGGTTCACCTTTGCCAGTTCAATAAACAATCGTTCGAGTGTTGCTTCGTATTCCGCTTCAGCCATATTGCTCTTGTGCGCGATGAGTTGTTCGATTTCGCCTTCCAGCCGCGAGCGCTCTTTGAGAAGTCTTCCGGCAGCGGCCGTAGCTGCGGCTTCATCGACGCTCAACGAATCGAGATAAGTTGCGCGTGCCAGCAATCCCTCTCCTGCTTCCACCTTTTCGTGTCCCACGCCGTCGCCGTTGTCATCGATAAGCGCGTGTTCCGTCGCGAGCCTTCCGCCTCGTTTATAAAAATCGGCGGTGAGACGGTTCGCGTAGACAAATGCTTCCAGCACCGACGTGTGTCCATCCTGATCTGTGTCTGCGTCAGTGGCGTTCAGTGCGGAGATAAAAAAGCCGGTGAATCTAGTCGCATTCGTCTCCTGCCCGTTTCGCGTCGCGGTAACAACAATCCGTCCCTTCGCCGCGAGACTCTTGATGAACTCGCCGCTCGCGCTCGACATGTTGAAAACGACCACACGCTTCGTCGGCAGCGCCGATAGCAGTGTGTTGTATTCAGAGGCCGCGAGATCTGGCCCAATTAGATTGAACTTCGACTCCTTCCCGTCAAATGATCCATGCCCAATCAGAAACACAAAGAGAACATTATTTGCATCCAGCTGAGTCTTCAGTGCTCCAAACGTGCTCTTCACTTCTTCCGCAGTCGCGCGCGGCTTGATGATGTGTTTAGCATCGAACCCATACCGCTCCGCCAGCACCGAGCTCAACTGCCCCGTCCACTCCTCGAACTGTTTCGCGTAAACCGCCTCTCCACCCGGCCCATTAATAATGACGGCATATTTATTCGGATCAACCCTCTGGCCACACGTGACGGACGCCGCCACCAACATCAGGCTCGCTAAAACCAAAATCCGTGGCTTTGATCCGTACAATCCGTGTCCTCTTTATGCCAAGCCTTCACGCTTCCTTAGAAACCACTCCGCACTCAACAGCCCAATGATCAGCAGGAAATTCACCGGCATGTCCCAAAGATCCTTGGTGACACGCTCGGAATACGGCGTTTGCCGATAAATCAGATCGTCCAGCAACGACTGCGCCTCAGCCGGCGTGTAGTACTTCCCACCCGTCTCAGCCGAGATGCGCTTCAAAAGATCGCTGTTCTGCGCAGCGCTGTAGTATTCGCGATTCAGATCGCTGACCAGCATGTTTGCCTTTGCGCTCAACGCTCCGAGCATCTGGCTGTTGCCAATCAGCTCGACTCGATGCTGGCCCAGTTCGTCCGCTTTGAATTCTCCCGCGTACGTATTCACCGAGTTGAGTGTCGTAAACTTCAGCGGTACATCGACAACCAACCCCGAAGGTTTACTCACACGCGCTATCGCATGTGCATCGGGGACTGGATTGAACTTCTTATCACGAATGTCGGCGACGATCTGTACGTTGTCGTCGAGTGAATAGACTTCTTTCTCAGTGCCAATCTCGACCTGTTGCGGTGTGCCACTAACGAGGTAGCGCAACATCTGTCGCCAGAACGTTTCGTGTGCGTTGTTCTTCGAGTCCATTCTCATGCGCCACCGCCACGTGTCGGCGGCCGTCAGCGCCAGGGTTTGCCCGCGACCATAGCGTTGTTGGACCAGCAAAGGCACGACCTGCGCGGACCCTTCGGTTCGTCGCCCCTCGAGCAACACCGAAGCGCCCGGCTTAATATTCGTCAGCACTTCCGACACAGAGATGGGCGGCAATTCGTTCCACGTTTTTTGATTCGCACCGCGATCTTCGTTCAGACGCGTGATCGGATGTGCCTGTCCGGCGCCGGTGAGCACGGGCTTGTACACCGGAGCGAATGAATTTGCATCATCAACTGCACCACCCGTGAGCGAAACCGGCAGCAGATCCTCGAGGACGGTGCCTTTGTACTTGCCGCCATCAAACGCCAGCCGTCCGCCAAGTGCCAGCAAACCGCCGCCACGGCGCGCGACAAAAGCCTCGATGCTGCGTAACTCATCCGCAGTGAAGAAACCTGCCTCGACGCTGCCGATGATTAAACCGTCATACGCGAACAGCTCTTCTTCGGTTTTCGGAAAACCCGTAACCAGCTCAGTCTGGTTACCGATACCCTGGCGATAAAACTTGTTCTCCCCAGTGCGTTGCAGCGAAACGAGTGTGACGTTCTTTTCATTCGGCTGAATCGACTCGCGAATCTTGCCGAGCTCCCAACGCGGCTCGCCTTCGACGTGCAGAATCCGCAGTGGTCCTTCGATCACTTCTACGAGGGAATCCTGCTTGTTGTTGTCGACGGTTATCTCGCCGTCGAGTGGCGTGACTTCAACTGTGTATCGATGAACGCCCGGCGTAGTCGGCGTGATCTCGAGATTAATCGCCTGCGTGTCGTTGCCGCGCAGGTTGAATTCTTCTGTCTTAACTGCGCGGCCGTCTTCACGCACGCTTAACAAAACTTTCGTCGCGCCGTAACCACTCAGACCAACAATCGTCTCGATATTCAATCTTGAACCGACCAGAACTCTGCGCGGCATATTCACGCGAGTCAGTTCGGCGTCCATCGGTTTGCCGGTGTTGCCGACGCCGACTGTGAAAACGGGAATATCGCGCGCGCGCAGCTCTCTCAGCACAGCCGCCAGATCACTCGGCACATTCGACGCGCCGTCCGTAGCAAGCACGACAGCAGAAAGCGGCATTCCCGAAGAACGCTTCATCGTTTCGTCGAGTGCGCCCGCGACGTCGCTCGTTCGTCCCTCGGCGTATAGATCGTTGCCGTCTTTCAGTCGTGAAAGTGATCCGGAGAAGCCGTAAAGATTTGTTTTGAACTTCTTCTCGAGCCGGTTCAGGAAAGAGTCCTGGCCAGAAGTTGGGTTGAGAAGCGCTTGCTTGACGCTGTCGAGACGAGTTGCGCCGCCCGGTGCGTCGTGCAGTTTCATACTGACTGAATCGTCAACGACCATCGCGACATAACTGCTGCGGGGAATCACTGACGAGACGACCACCACCGGTCGCAGCAACAACGTCACCATCAGCAGGAGCAAGGTGGCACGCAGGGCAATCAGCGCT
>JBKPPU010000354.1:0-12799 GCA_046733695.1 Acidobacteriota bacterium | reverse complement strand
CATTTCAAACTCCCTTATGTTAGACTTGCCACGATATTAGACTTTATTTCGCTATTCTTAAAGCATGCAGGCACTCATTCTTGCAGGTGGTAAAGGCACGCGCCTTCGTCCGTTAACAGTTTACACTCCGAAGCCTATCGTACCGATTTGTAACCGTCCTTTTCTCCTTTATCAGATCGACACGCTGCGACGAGCAGGCATCACAGACATCACCCTTTCGCTGTCGTATCAGCCAAATAAAATCGAGCAATTGTTGGGCGATGGCTCTGATCACGGGGTGAAGTTGAAGTATACGGTTGAGCCCCAACCGATGGGAACTGCAGGCGCTTACAAGTTTGCCGAGGATCTCATTCGCGAACCGACAGTCGTCTTCAACGGCGACATTCTTACCGATCTCGATCTCAAAGCCGTCATTCGCGAACACAACGAAAGAAAAGCAACGGCGACGATCGTTTTGACTCCGGTCGAGAACCCGCAAAGCTACGGCCTGGTCGAGACTGAAAAGGACGGCAGCATTCGGCGCTTTCTCGAAAAGCCAAAGCCCGACGAGATCACGTGCAACACGATCAACGCCGGCACGTACATTCTCGAACCGAAGGTGCTCGACTTCCTACCGGCGGGTGAAAACTACTCGTTCGAGTATGGATTGTTTCCCGATCTACTAAAACGCTGCGAGCCGTTCTACGCACACATTCCGACGCGCACCTACTGGATCGACATCGGCACGCCCGAAAGATACCTGCAGGTTCACGCAGATCTGCTCGCGAGTCGTGTCGGACGGATTCACATCAAAGAACGCCGCGGTCAGTTTGATGCGGCGACAGTATCAGAGATCGACGAGTTCTCGATGATCGGAGACGATTGCGTGATCAAACCCGGAGCACAGATCATCAACTCGGTCCTGGGCCAGGGATGCTTCGTCGAGGAGCGCGCACGCGTCGAGAACTGCGTCATCTGGCCGCACACGCGAATCGGCACAACAGCACAACTGAACGGCGCGATCGCTGGTCGTGGTTGTCATATAGGCCGCTCCGCGGTAGTTGGACCAGGAACGGTGCTCGGTGACAAGACGTCGTTAACCGATTACACGTTCACTTAAGGAGAGTGGGAATCATGAATTGCGATGTATTTCGCGCTTACGATATCCGTGGCATCTATCCCGGTGACATCGATGAGGAAGCGTACTACAGGATCGCAAAGGGTTACGTTTATGTGTTCAAGCCGGCGAAGATGGTTGTAGGCATGGACGCCCGACTGTCGTCACCGCCATTGAAAGCAAGTTTGATCAAAGGTTTTCTCGAGTCGGGTGTTGACGTTGTAGACATCGGCAATATCACGACTGACATGCTCTATTACGCGGTTGGAGCATCGCCTGAATACTCGGGTGGCGTTGTCGTCTCCGCTTCACACAATCCAAAGGAATATAACGGCATGAAGATGGTGCGTGAAAAAGCTACCGCCATCTCTTCCGACACGGGATTGTTCGAGATACGCGACGTGCTCAAAGCCGGGAAAGATGCTGAAGTCACGTCGGACAGGAAAGGAACTCTGAGCGAGTGCGATATCGTCGACGATTACATCAAGCATGTTTTGAAGTCGATTGATACAAGCAAGGTCAAAAAGTTCACGTTTGTCGGGAACGCAAACTTCGGTTTTGTGTGTCACCCTGCCGCGAAGCTTGCAGAACAACTCGGATTGAATTTGATTCCGTTGAATTTCGAGCCGGATGGATCGTTTCCTAAAGGGCCACCCGATCCGATGTTGCCTGGCAATCGCACCGAGACTGAGGAGCTCGTGCGAAAGAATCACGCGACCTTCGGAGTGGCGTGGGATGCGGACGCCGACCGCGCGATGTTCTTTGACGAAAAGGGCGAGTTTATTTCAGGCGCGTACATCACAGCGTTGCAGGCCGATATCCTGCTCACGAAGTACGGCAGTGACAACACGATCATCTTTGATCCACGCGTGATCTGGCCGACGCTCGACACGGTGCGGCGAAAGGGTGCGCGGCCGATCATCTCCAAGGGTGGACATGCGTTTATGAAAGATCGCATGCGGCGTGAGAACGGACTGTTCGCGGGTGAGCTAAGCGGGCATTACTATTTTCGTGAGAACTTTTATGCTGACAATGGTGTGATTCCGTTCCTGCTGATTCTCGAGCATCTCTCGACGCAGGATAGACCTTTTTCCGAGATCATGGCGCAGTACACGGCTGGGCACTACATGTCCGGCGAGCTCAATTACCATGTGAAAGATATTAAGGCCGTCATTGAGAAGGTGAAGGAACGCTATCACGGCGAAGGGCAGGAGGATTACACCGACGGCTTTTCACTCGAGACTGCTGAGTGGCGCTTCAACATCCGCGGCTCCAACACCGAACCACTCCTGCGCCTGAATATCGAAGCGCGTAAAGATGGATTGGTCGATCAGGTAAAAGGTGAGATCGAGAAAATAATCAATGGATCTAATTAACGAAGCGTTTGTTAGACAGGATTAACAGGATGTTTCAAGATGAACATGTAAATCATGAAACCATCATGTAAATCCTGTCTGATGTTCCCTCCATGCCAGAACTACCCGAAGTAGAACACGTCGTTCGAGCTCTATCACCCCTCGTTACGGGGCGGCGCATACTTGCCGCCGAATTGAATCTCAAACGCATCGCCCCTGGCATCTCGCGACCTGCGTTCGATCGGCAACTAAAAAACTCGCTCATCACAGGCGTCGGGCGGCGTGGCAAGTACATCCTCTTCAAACTCGAATCCGGCCACGTCCTGACCACACACCTCCGCATGACCGGAAAGTTTGTCTCACTCACGACCGATCAATCACTGCCACCCTACGCGCACGTCATTTTCTATCTCGACGACGAGCGCCGCCTCGTCTACTGCGATATGCGACAGTTCGGACGCATGCAGATATTCAAAGATCCACGGCGCCCGCCAAAGGAGCTGCAGTCACTCGCCCCTGAACCGTTGTCAAATGACTTCACTGAAGAATACTTCCTCGACACACTCTCGCGTTCGCGCCGTCCTCTAAAACACTTGCTCCTCGATCAGACACGTGTACTCGGTCTCGGAAACATCTACGCCAGCGAAGCCCTGTTCCTGGCTCAAGTGAATCCAAAGAAAGCCGCAAACAGATTATCGAGACCACGCGCGCGGAAGTTGTATCAGGCAGTTCGTGAAATTCTTCAGGAAGCAATCGACGCCGGCTCGACACTGAAAATCGATCTGGCCGACGGAAACGGCAGCTACTTCGAGGCGCCGGAGCGCTTCTGGCGTGTGTACGAGCGTGAAGGCGAACCGTGCGTGAAGTGCGGAACACGGATCAAAAGAATCGTTCAGGGCGGCAGATCGACGTACTACTGCCCCAAATGTCAGCGGAATTAGTAACAATAAATGTTACTCAAACCCTAACAGTTTGCGGCACCTTTACTGTTCTTGTTCCTTACCTGAATAGGGAAACTCGTCGGCCAAAACCGCTCGCATCTTCACGTGGCCATATAGCACTTCAAGATAGCAAATAAAGCGATGCAGCAGCGGTTTCGGGTCGAGATTGTTCTCAATTGCAGTGATGACCTCCAGCGCCAGGCACTCGTAACCCCGCCAGTCTTTGTACATCAAATACTGCATGCTGCCGTCTCGAAATTCGAGGATTCGGGCCGTCACAGACCGCAACACGTCGGGGTCGCCTTTGGCCTGGGCCAGACGCACAAAACGCATGAGGGAGGACAGGTCTTTGCATAGGATTAGCGACTGCTCGAGCCGTAATTCGACGTCGTTGAAAAGCTTCGATCCATCGACAGTTGGCTTGAAAACCTGCAGCAAGGTTATGGTCGACTGCTGGAAGCAGTTCGTCAATAAACCGTGTGCATGCATGATCTTGCCGTAGACGATAGGTATCGACTGCTCGGTGACGCCACGGACCAGCTCGCGCTCAAAGATCCGGCGCAAATCGTGAGTAATTCCGTAGGAAATGCCATCCAGGACGTCGCTAAGGCGCTCGTGTCCCTTCGACGCTGGAATGGCCCTCGTCTCGATGTAATCGGTTAAGGATCGCGCCTCGAATTCGAGGACTTCGAGCAAAGAGAGACTTTCGAGGAGCGTGTCGAGCTTTTGCAGGTTGTTTTCGATGCGTGCGAGCCAGTCGAAAAAGCGCAGCATTTCGTGGAGGATGGTCGCCGAAAGATCATGGAACGCCGGGTTCAAAATACCCGCGAGGACTGAGTCAATCTCGTTGTGAAGATTTGCCTGGACCTCTTTTTGAACTTCGGTTTGAGGATCGGAGGGCACGGTGTCGCTGAGTAGCGGCAACTGAGGATCTGGTTCTTGAGTAAGGTAAGCGAGGGACGTAGCCATTGGGGGAACCTCCAACCTCACGAACGGCAAAGCCCGTGCCGCGCTCAGCACCAAAAAGTCGGGCGCCTCTTGGAGTGCGCCAACTTGTTGGCGCTTTGGTATGTTTTTTACCAAAGCGGTGACAAGTCACCGCACTCCAGGGAGGCTCCGGTTACTGCGCTATTCTGATAGCTCCAGTATTACTGGTCTGGCTGTGCAGATTGATCGTCACCTGGCAGATGCCTGCAGCAATAGTGTCCGGCAACCTGAAGACGACTTGAGTGAAGCTTGTATTGGGTATCAACCGCACGTCCTCCGCAGTAACTGTGAATGTCTGGCTATTTCCATCGACCAGAGTAACCGTCACCGCAGCAGCCGTGTCACCCTGATTCAAGGTCAGGTTTTCGGCAAAAAGAATTAACCGCTTGTTATGATCGGCTCCAGGATTGAACGCGTCCACAAGACCCTGAATGGCGAACGGGTCTCTGACGAGCCATACCGAGTCGAGCGCTGTCGCCTGAGTGGCAACAGGTCCCGATTCTTCCAACAGCAAACGAAGAGTATCGTCGTTCTGAATCGTTCCCACTCCCTGCGCATCTGAGACGACTGCGTTTACAGGATTGGTGAGATTGACCAATACATTTTCATCCAACTCAGTTTTGTGATCGCCATTTATCACTACGGTGACAGGCTTGGTCAGGTCTCCGGGGTTGAACGTTAACGTGCCGCTCGTGCTTTGATAGTCGTTGTCACTTGTCAGCGCCGTTCCATTTGCGGTGGTGTAACCCACGTTCACTGTCGCCGCACTGGCTGCGGAAAGAGTTACGGTGAACACGAGATTGGTAGTCCCGTTATTGCCCTCGGCAATACTCACGTCATTGATGGAAAGCGTGGGGGCCGCTTTCACAGTTTGTCCACCGGAAAGTGTGGCACTGCCATTCTCGAAAACTGCATCACCACTGTAGTCAGCAGTGATGACGTGAGCTCCCGAAGCGAGGGCCGACGTCGTCAGTTGCGCTGTGCCGTTTGTTAACGCCTGTGCCGATCCGAGATTAGTACCTCCATCCTTGAATTGGACCGTGCCCGTCGGCGTACCCGAACCGGAAGATACGGTGGCGGTGAACGTCACCGACTGGCCAAAGTCTGAAGGATTAACCGAAGCAGATAACGCCACCGTGGGCGTGACTTTGTTGACAGTGATGGAAGCGGTCGCGGCTGGACCCAAACCCGCTCCACTCGCATTAGTCGCTCCCTGCACCTGAAAACTAAACGTCGTTCCCGGACTCGAGAGATTCGACGACGGAGTGAAGCGCAAGCCCGCGTTTGCTTCGGCACTGGTGATGAAGCTGTTATTCGTGATCTCCGTTGTGCCGTTGTTCTTGAACAACGTGCCGTTGGTGATGTTTGTGATCTTGAAGTGAGTTATTTCCGCGCCGTCGACTGCGTTTCGCGTGATCACCAGGCCTGACGTGGTCTGCGTGTTAACAAACGTCGTAGCACTCGTGACTGATGGCGTATCTGCAACTGAATTGACGGTGATTGTCGCGGTCGTAGCAGGACTTATTCCCGCGCCAGTTCCACTAAGTGCCGCCTCGACGTTGAAACTGAAATTGCCGCCAGGGCTAGACAGATTTGCCGACGGGGTGAATTTCAAACCGGCGTTACCTTCGGCAACGGTGATGAAGTCGCCGTTGCTGATCGGCGTGGTGCCGTTGTTCTTAAACAGCGTGCCGTTAGTTATCGAACTGATCTTGAAATGCGTGACCTCGCCGTTGTCGACGGCGTTTTTAGTAATCACCAGGCCTGAGCTCGTTTGCGTATCCTCGCTGGTAGTTGCATTCGTCACCGAAGGCGTGTCGGCGACGCTGTTGACGGTGAGAACGAACGTGTCTGACATGCTGCTGGTCGCAGAACTCACGGTCACGGTTATAACTGCCAAACCTGCTTGATTTGCTACCGGGGTGATAGTCAACGTGCGCGTCGAACCGCTGCCGGTTATATCCAGCCCCTCGGAATCGTTTGCTACCACGGCCGCGTTGCTGGACGTGGCCGTCACACTCGTGATCGCACCCGCCTCACCCAGGTTGAAGCTGAAGGATAGCGGCGTGTCTTCCGCCGTCGACTTATTAGATATGTCCTCGACGCTCACTTGTGCTTCAAACGCGCCGATGTCGACTGTTTGGGTCAAATTAGCATCAGCCGAATCCGCTGCGCGAGCAAAACCCGCCCCGCGCTGGTCGGTGGTCACCGATATACCGACAGCCGGCGTACAGGAGTTGTCGAGCACACAATTGTTACCCGCATCAAGAGCAGTTGAATTGGAGAGCAGCGCGTGCGTCTGCGTTGGGCCACCATTATTCGCCAATGGACCCAGTCTGGGATTCAATGGTGAAGCGACGGTTCCGACTTGATCGTTGTTGACGCCGTTGGTGAAGCCGCTCGTCGTGACTATGGCGTTTTCGCTTAAGCTGCCTACCAGATTATTTCCGCGAGAGATGAACCTGCCGGCGACGTCCGGGAGAGTATTGCCGGCAATAATCGAATTCCTGACCTCGATCGTTTCCGTAAAAGTCAGGATCCCGGAAGTTCGCGGAGAGGAGTTGTTCGTGACCGTGCAGTTCGTCATGTAGATAAAGGCATTGCTTTCGTTTTCAATGCCGGCTGCGTCCTCCGCGCTATTCCCACTGACAGTGCTATTCGTAAGGCGCAGTACTGCGCCAGCCCGATTCATGATGCCTCCCCCAATTGACTTGGAGACATTGCCGCTGATGGTGCTGTTTGTGATTGTCAGCAGTCCTTCGGTAAAGATGCCGCCGGCGTAGGCGGGAGAGCTGTTCAAACCGGCAGCATCTCCGGCGGTGTTATTGCTTACTACAACCGTGTTCATCGTGACAGTAGCGGGCGCGGCGATATAAAAGGCTCCGCCCAACCCGCCGAGGCTTCCGTTGGACGTGGTGAGGCCACCGCTGTTGTTACTGATGGTGACGTTTGTCAGTGTGGTAGTACTATTATTTTTTGTATAAATGCCGCCACCATCACCGCCACGTCCTCCAGTGGCACCGGTTCCGCCACCACCACCATCCCCGGAGTGATTTCCGCTGACGACGCAGTTCGTCATAGTCAACACGCTGCCTTCGTTGTAAATCGCACCTCCCTGACCTCCGTTTCCAGGCACCGATATGGCACTGCCGCCGTTTCCAGCTTGATTTCCAATGAGGCGAACGTCTGACATCACGAGCGTTCCGAGGTTTCGAATGCCGCCACCATCAGCGCCCGAAGTACCGGAGAATCCACCCGCTGTCCCATCAGGAGGATGCCCGTTCGCGATAGTCAGTCCGGAAATGTTTACCGAGACTGAGGAACTCGTGATGTTAAAGATGCGAAACTGTGGAAGGCCCCCCAGCTGGCTGCGTTCGATCGTAAGCGACGTCGCTCCCGGGCCCGTAATCGTCAGATTCTTGTTAATAGTCAACTCAGCCGAACCCAAACTAATTATGTTCGTCACGGTCGCCACGTTGAACGTGATCGTTGAGCCGTCGCATGCGTCAATTATGGCCTGCCGCAGAGTTCCGGCACCGGAGTCGAAGTTGTTGGCGACTACGGGATCAGTTGTGCAGAAAGGCACCGCTGGGGAAATGTTTGAAACCCCGGCAGGGGCAGCTGAAGAAACGGTCGGACCAACGACTATAGCCAGTCCCAAAGTAAGCAGAAACAACGCAACGGTAGAAACGACGAACACACGTCGAGGGTGTAGATACAGTGATGTTTTGTTTTTCATGATAGGGGAACTCTGGGTCATTTTGGGAGAAAAGGGCTACGACGTTGGGATCGCACGCGCCGGGAGATGCGATAAAGTAGCATCTCCCGCGCCTTCTTATCAATGAAAAAGATTTTGGCCGAACTACAGATTTGCGAGGATGAAATCCAACATCATCTGTCTCATGTGCTTCAACAACAGCGGATCCGTCACACCATGCCTCGACTTTGGATATAGCATCAATTCAAACTGCTTTCCTGCCTTCTGCAGTTCATAGATAAACTGAATCGTGTTCTGCATGTGAACGTTGTCGTCGATCGCACCATGAATCAGCAATAACTTTCCGTGCAGGTTCTTCGCCGCGTTGACGGGCGAGCTCTTCTTGTAACCTTCGGGATTGTTCTGCGGCGTTCCCATGTAACGCTCGGTGTAAATACTGTCATAGTCGCGCCAGTCAGCCACTGTCCCACCGGAAATGCCGATCTTGAACGACTGGCTGTGCGTCAGTGCATAGCTCGTCATGAAACCGCCGTAGCTCCAGCCCCAGAGACCAATACGTGAACCGTCGACATAAGGCTGGCTCTTCAACCACGCTACACCATCTTCGAGATCGCGCAGTTCGAGCTCGCCGAAATTCTTGTAGACGGGCCAGGTCGCGTCCATTCCCTTCCCGCTCGCAGTGCGGTTGTCGCAAACCCAGATGATGTATCCCTTCTGGGCCAGCAACTGATGAAACATGTAAGTCTGCGATCCCCAACCATTCCGCACCTGCGGCGCGTGTGGACCACTGTAAGTGAAACTCATGACTGGATACTTCTTGCGCGCATCAAAGTCGGGCGGCTTGATCATCATCGCTTCCATCACGAAGCCGTCGCGTGTCTTGACCTGCACGAAATCTGCGCTTCCGAGTTTGTATTGCCCCAGTGCGTCCACCTTGTTTTCAGCAATAACGCGCACGAGTTTTCCCGATGAGTCGTAGAGGCGAACCTGCGACGGCGTGTGCAGATCGTTCCAAACGTCGATGAAGTAATTGTTGGCAGGACTCAGATCGACGCGATGCGAGCCTTCAGTTTGTGTAAGACGTGTCAGGCCGGTGCCGTCGAGCTTGATGCGATAACCGTGCGGGGCGATGTGACTGTGCTCGGTCGCAGTGAAATAGATAAAACCATTTGCTTCGTCGACGCCTTCAATGGAGCGCACTTCCCATTTGCCGTCCGTAATCTGTCGCAGCAGTTTACCGTCAGCCGAATAGTGGTAGAGATGTTCCCAGCCGTTGCGCTCGCTGGCCCAGATGAATGAACCATCCTTCAACCAGATCGGCTGCTCGTTGATCGCGACCCACGCCTTTGAGGTTTCGTGAATGATGTTTTGCGACTTGCCGTCTTTTGCATCGGCGAAGTTCACGTCCAGAAAAGTCTGTTCGCGATTTTGTGCCTGGTAGACCACTTTCTTGCCGTCGGGCGTCCATGTGACGCGGGAGATCAGCAGGTCGGCAGGCTGATACTTGAATGTGTCGATCCACCGAATGTCACCACCGGCCGCATTGACGACGCCGAGCGTCACGAGCGGATTCGGATCGCCCGCCTTTGGATAAGCAGTGACCTCGAGGTTCTGGTGATACGGAATGTGATCGACGACGGTGAACTCCGGAACTGGAGACTCATCAAAACGCAGGAATGCAATACTGGTTGAATCAGGATTCCACCAGTACGCGCCAAAGTTTCCACGGCCATAAAGCTCTTCCTGGTAAACCCAATCGAGTCGACCATTCAGAATCTTGGCGCTGCCATCACGCGTTAGCGCGCGTTCGCGACGCTGCATGCTGAGATCTTCGACGTAGAGATTGTTCTCACGCACGAAGCTAACCATCTTGCCGTCAGGACTGAAAGCCTCTCCGACTTCTTCTTCGGGATTACTCGTGAGACGGATCGCGCGGTCGCTGCCGAATTCGTAATAAAAGAGATCGTTGGACCAGTTGATCAGAACTGCGGTTTCCGCCGGATTGAGATTGTAGTTACCGCGGTTCGCAAGCTGTCGCGCGCTCTCCGCAGAAACACCGGGCAATGCGGCAAAGGCGGCCTGCATTTTGGCAGCATCGAAGAATGGAACGGCTTCACCAGTCGCGGCATTCACCTTCTGCAATCGCGGCAGGTCGCGTTTGCCCGCTTCGTTTGTCAGCAGGTAGTGATTGCCGTCCTTGAGCCAGCGAATGGTGGGTGTTGAGCCGTTGAAATTGACTCGCTTAACGGGATCAAAAATGTCGTCGATGGTAACAAGTTTGTTCTGTGCCTTTAAAGACTGACTGACCGGAAACAGGAAGACCGTCGCAAGTAAAAGTACTCTGAGTCGAGTTAGATTATTCATTGTGCTCTGGGAGTCATCCTCTTGATAAGAGGTGTCAATACTGCGAGTAAGATCGCCGCTAATAAAGTAATGCCGGCGAAGATGCCGAAGCCCCGCGTTAACGCACTGGTGTCGTTGCCAGCGAAGAGTCCCGTCGCCAATCCGGCTATATAACTTCCGATGGAGATAGAAAGGAACCACACGCCGAGCATCAGTCCGACCATTCTTTGCGGAGATAGTTTAGTAACTGTACTGAGACCGACCGGGCTCAAACAAAGCTCACCAATCGTTTGCAGGAAATAAACCAGCACCAACCACATCGGACTTACACGCCCGCCGGCGGCCAGGGTAGCCGCAAATGCGATCACGACGAAAGCAATGCCGGCGAAGAATAACCCGATCGTGAACTTGCCCGGACTCGAAGGCTGCCGGTTTCCAAGTTTTTGCCAGACTGCGCCGATGATTGGCGCGAAGATGATGACGAAGATCGCGGGAACAGATTGAAACCAGCTCGACGGGTAGGTCCAACCAAAAATCGTGGTCTTCGTAAGGCGGTCAGCAAAGAGGGTTAAACTCGATCCCGCTTGTTCGTAGGTCATCCAAAACAGAATCGAGAAAACAAACAAGATAAAGATGACGATAACTCGCCTGAATTCCTCGCCCTTAAGATGGCGTATGATTCCCAGCAGGTAACCAAAAAAGAATCCCACTACAGTGGGGAACAAGGCTGACAGCGGCCACCACTCGCCGTAAATCCTTCCGAGCCCCGCACCTACTGCTCCGCCGACCAGCGCGAGCACGAGCGTCAGGTAATCAACTCCCTCGCCACCCTCTGCTTGCGCGGTCGTAACATCAGGCTTGGCTCCAACAGTCGCCAATCGTTTTTGACCGAGCAGATATTGGATGATACCGAGAGTCATTCCTACACCGGCAGCACCAAAGCCCCAGTGCCAACTCGAATTCGGATTGAGTCCAAGAGACGTGATAACGTTCCGGAACGAGGCTGATTGCGCCAGAAACCCAACCACAAGCGGCGCGAGAAATGCGCCCAGGTTGATGCCCATGTAGAAGATGGAAAACCCTGCATCGCGTCGCTTGTCTTCCTCGGAATACAGTTGACCCACCATCGCACTAATATTTGGCTTTAATAGGCCAGTGCCACAGGCGATCAGTATGAGACCAGCGAAGAAGGTCAGCTTCGAATTGATTGCCATCGAATAATGGCCACAAGCGATGATGATCGCACCGATGAGCACTGCGCGGCGCGCGCCCAATATCCGATCAGCAAGCCAACCTCCAGGCAGTGGCAAATACCAAACAGAGGAAACGTAGATCCCGTAGATTAGACCAGCGTATTTCTCGTCAAACCCGAGCCCGCCTTCCCCAAACGCCTTGGTCATATAGAGCAGGAGAATGGCTCGCATACCGTAATATGAGAAGCGTTCCCACATCTCAGTGAAAAAGAGCGTGGAGAGACCGCCCGGGTGTCCGAAGAAACTGCGGTCAAAGCTGGAGGTCGCCTCACCTTGCGATGTGCTCATAGGGCTGATCCTTTGTAGTAATGCGGAGCTTAGGGAAAGACAGTGAGCATTCAGCCAAAAGGAGAGGATGGCTGTCAAGCGAATAGGTCCTATAGGACTTATAGGACCTATTTCATCAATCGGCGTGGAGTTGAAACACCTGGGCGGCCTCTGCTGGAGGAAGCACCGGATGGTAGGTCTTGCCGTAACGACCTGTAATGATCTTCACGTAGTTCTGCGTTTCGCTGTACGGCGGAATTCCCTCGTACTTATCAACGGAGCCCTCGCCCGCGTTGTAACCCGCGAGTGCGAGTTCCACATTCCCCGAAAAGCGCTTGAGCAGCCAGCCTAGATACTTCGTACCGGCGGTAATGTTCTCCTCCGGGTCTTCCGGATGCTCGCAACCAAAACGCTTCGCCGTCGCGGGTATCAACTGCATCAACCCCTCTGCTCCTGCATGCGAGCGCGCATGAGGATCGTATTTTGATTCCTGCCAGATAACGGCATGTAGCAAACGCGGATCGACACCCTGGTTCTCGGCAACTTCAAAGATGATGCGGTCGAGCTTCTGGTCCCCTGAAGTGGGAATGTCCGCTGGAATGTGAAACCTGTCAGTGCTGGCACTTGCAACTGCATCCGGCGCTAGTGCGCGGCTAAAAAGAATGCCAGTCAGGTTGCTGAATAGGAAAAGTGAAATCAGTGCGAAGGGTGCGAATTTGATCGAGCGAAAATGGGGTAACTTCCGGGGAAACTTCATTCAGTAAATTCTCCAGGTTAACGATGACCATACGGGCACCAGCAATTGATTTTGTGCAGACGCCCGAGGGGCTCCTACGAAC
>JBKPPU010000353.1:0-35725 GCA_046733695.1 Acidobacteriota bacterium | reverse complement strand
GACGAACGGAGGAGCTTTTGTTCTTCCTCCTCCGGTCGGCGCGGGCATTCATAGCCCGCCGCGTCAAGGGCGCGCGGCCTGGCCACATCGAGCGGACATTTTCACTGAGCACCCGCCGGACATTTTCACTGAGCAGTGACACAAAAAAGGATCCTCCTATGTGCGCGCGTATTGTCTGTCGGTTTATTGAACTCAAAAGGGTTGAGGGCACTTGAACCCGAACTTTCGAAGTTGCGGTTGATCGGTCGACTTGATTCGACCGCGTGTTGCCAGATTGAAATGAACCTACCTTTTTGGGTAGTAACTTGGGCTCGAATTATCGCGTCAGGCCGTGATGGAGAGCCTTTACGATCATAGTAGAATCGCAATTGAAAGTTGAGCGCATGTCACGCATCGGTTTATTAAATGAGAAACCGCTCCACGCAGCACTGAAGCAGTGGTACGCACGGCCGGGCGATCGACTTGAAGTCCCTGTCGATGGGTTTGTGATCGACATAGTTCGAGACGATCTATTGATAGAGATCCAAACGCGCAACTTCGCCGCGATCAATTCAAAGCTTTGCAAGTTAACGAAGTCGTACCAGGTACGATTGGTTTACCCGTTAAGCCAGGAAAAACTGATTGTGCAGTCGCCAACCAATAAGGGTGGTATAGCGGTTCGTCGTAAGTCACCAAAGAGAGGACGATTGGAAGATCTGTTTTGGGAACTGGTGAGCATCCCGCAACTGCTGTCGAATCCAAACTTCTCCCTGGAAGTCTTGATGATCAGGGAAGAAGAGGTGAGACGCTATGATCGAAGGCGAAAATGGCGCCGCCGCGGTTGGATTGTTGAAGGACGTCGTTTGGTCGACGTCCTGGACCGGCGCGTGTTTGGAAATACGGCAGACTGGCTGGCGTTTGTTCCCGAGGAATTGCAGTCATTCACTACAAAAGATCTCGCCACTGTTACGACCACTCGCCGTGACCTGGCACAGAAGATGGCGTACTGCTTACGACGAGCGAACATGATCGAGCTGATCGGCAAGCAAGGCCGCGGCAACCTGTATCGCGTTGTCACAAACGGAAGTTTGCGGCGAGTGACCTGGTCCGATGAAGCTAACCAAAGTCGTTAGAAAATATAGGTGCTTAAATTTTCTTGAATTAAGCCGTTAACGCTCTTGGCACCGTATGCGTCATTGCCTTTGAGTCAAAAATCTGCGCTGCATCTCTGGGTAGTCACTAAAACAGATCAATCTCGCTTCTTAAGTTTTAAAGGGAGACCTTATGGAAATCAGAAGAACCTCTTCCCTGTCGATTCTTTTGATCGCTGCGCGGTTTTGTATTTATTTCAACTCAACTATGCCGGCGCAGGCCCGGGTGGTCAGCGATACCGTTTACGAAAAGACGTTCTCGCAAAAATTTGGCGCGATCGAAATCGAGAATGCGAACGGTCGCACGGAGGTTGAGACGTGGAACAGCAACCGGATTCGCGTTTCCGCCTCACGCAATAGCATAGGTGACGAGGGACCTATCAGTGCTCGGATTCACTTTCAGGTGAGTGACACAGACCTGAAGATCCAGGTTCGCGACGAAAGAAACGAGCGGCCAATCAATTTGCTTGTCTTTGTTCCGCGTGAAATTCGCCTGGCGGTTCGTGGTGACTCCGAAATGATTGCAGTTCGAGGCATGACGAATGCACTTTCGGTGCAGACCGAGTCTGGAGACATTTCGCTTTCACTTCCAAGATCCGCGAACACCGATTTGTCATTGAGGTCACTTGACGGAACGATCAACTCGCAACTGGACGTGCTCGCATTCGGCCCAGTCAATTCGCATAGCCTCGACGGCCGGATAGGTCGCGGTGGCACCCCGATCATCATCCGCAGTACACGTGGTTCTGTTTCACTGATCGCTGACGAAGCAGGTCGCATCGCCAGGGCAGACGCAACCATGGCGAACGATGCGATCAGAATCGATTCGCCACCGTTAATGAACGCATCACTTTCGGATTCAGGAAACAGAACTTCAGCGGGAGCTAAGGCGCCTACTCTGACAGACCCGAACGATCCACCGGTTGCTGACATCATCAAAATCGACAGTCGACTAGTCAATCTAAATGTAAGAGTGACCGACAGTGCCGGTAAATTGATTCCCAATTTGTCGCAGGCCGACTTTCAGATTTTTGAAAACAACGTCGAGCAACAAGTTGTCAGATTTGAGCCAGTCACATCGCCCGTATCTGTTGTGCTGTTACTTGATGCGAGCAGTAGTACGAGGGAACATTGGAAGATCATAAAGAAAGCCGCCAAGAAGTTTATCGAGACGCTAAGCCCAAACACGCCGATAGCGGTTGCCGCCTTCACCCGAAGGTTTATGGTTATTTGTGACTTCTCCTGCGATAGAAAAACCTTGAAAGAGCGGATCGACAAATCCAGGAATCTTTCCTCAGGAACCGCGTTCTACGATGCCACATGGTCCACGCTCAATCTCTTCAAAGAAGTGAAAGAGCAGCGCAAAGCCATAGTGATGTTGACAGATGGTGTGGACAATTCACTTTCAGATGACGACTTCGAACCCAAGCATCCTTTCGACGAGGTACTCGCGAGAATCAGCCAGGATGAAATAACAATCTATCCAATCTACTTCGATACTGAATATCAAGTGACTGTTAGAATGCATGGCAGTGATACTCACGAATCGTACGTAATGGCCCGCGAGCAACTGAAACGAATAGCGGATGAGACTGGTGGCACAATGTTCAAAGCTGATCGTGCTGAAGATCTCGAGGGCGTATATCAGCGCGTGGCTTCAGAACTCCAGACACTCTACAGCGTTTCCTATAACCCCGCAGATAAAGACTACGACGGCAAGTGGCGGAACGTTGACGTGAAGGTGAAACAGGGCGGCGCCATGGCAAGAACGAAGCGCGGATTTTATGCCCGGTGACGATCCAAGATCGTAAATTCAAACAAGTCTAACGCGTTGGTGTCCCTGATGCCCGTATCCATGCACAAGTTCCCGCGCGAAATGTTACTTACGTCTAAGGCTGCAGGTCCCGCGCACCGTGAATTTCTTTCCGGTCGTACTCCGGCGCGATTCGACCGGAATCGGGAAATGCCGCGATCTGGATAGACCGTCTCGTGAGGTGATCGACAATACGAAGCGCTTAATCAGGTGAGGTCTGAGCAATGTAGTCGTGAATTGCCTGAAGCTGCGCTATTGCTGAATCCGTCCAAAGAACTTTCACGACAACCCGAATTGCTTTCGTACTTCGGACACTTCCACGACTTTACCTGCCTCGCTATCAGCCAGACCTGCTTCAATCGATTGGCGAACAAAGATCTCATGCATCAAATCGTCCCAGGTGAAATTGTCAGGCAGTTTGTCTAATAATCGCTTTGCTTCCTCTTTGATATTTGTAGCGCTCATATTCATGACTATAGACAGCTGTCGTCTCCCCGGTCAATCGTTACGTGGAGTTATAGATGACCGCTCATCAAAAACACTCACTGACTCTTCACTCGCGCAAGCCAGGCTCGGCCGTTCGCTAAATCCAGAGTTAGATCCCAGTTGATCATGAATCGTGTTCCGATGTTGCCGTCCATAGTCAGCTTGTCGTTTACCCGCACCATGCCTTCAACCGGAACTCCGCCCGCAATGCTAAAGCTGGCTGGCTGTGGCCCACTCTTGTTTGGGTCCAACTTCATCACCGCGACCAGATGCTTGCCAATCACGTTCGCGCCACCGTTACCGGAGTCGAGTTCCATCCATGCCATCCCGTCAGTCGTAGGCACCGCGACCTGAACTGCGAGCGCGATGCCTCCCTCTCGCACAAGCCGAACTGGAACTTCTTTGCCGAGTTTTGTGCGTTCTCGCAAGCTCGACGCACTCTCCACGATCAACTTCCGTTGTGCCAGACTCAATGTCACCGCGCGTCCATCGAAAACATCGAGCCCAATCGAACCATCGATTCGCGGAACGTTTGGCGGCATGAACTTCATGATGTCAAAAACGCCGGACGTCGGTGCTCCAAAACTGTGTCCGTCGATCTCGAATGCCAGTCCGTCACAACGTGGCATATCAAGCCGCTGTGCGGTGAGTGTGAATCCAGTGATCTGGCCCCATGGTTTGCAGCCGATCGCCTTCGCGAATCCCGGACTGATGTAGGAAATTCCTCCGCCTGTGTCGAAAATAAAGTTTCCCTCGTGGCCACGCACGCTGGCGTGCATCGTCATCATCTCTGTGCCGCCGGGATGTGGTATCAGATCGATAATTAATGTGGGCTTTGCCGGCGAGGATGCGAGCAGACTTGGACCAGCCGCGCTCCCGCTCAGACAAAGTAGAACAATCATCAAAACTCGCAAAACCATTCTTCGAACCTCAGACTGTAGTAAAACTCTTCATTGATAGAGGCGAGTGAGGTTACGTAACAAAAACCGTGCCTGCGTAAGCTGTCCGAAATGATACGCAAAAAATCGCGCCACCGTTAAGTGGCGCGATCTTGCCTAAATCAGAACCAAATATGGTCTCGGTCTACTCTCTTATTCCTTCTCACGCCTGTAGCAGGTCTCAACGCCCGCATCGCTCAGGCAGATGAAATCCTTGCCGTACTGATCCCTCTTAAAACCGAATTCCAACGATTTTTTCGTCGGCACCTTCGTCTGCGACCTGTTCGAATTCGGGAAGCACGAATACGTGTTTTTCCAGAAATCGCGCGAGGGGTTCAGAAAGATGGTCGAACCGTCAACCATGTAGCGGCCGTTGATCTCATTGAAAAGGCCCGTTGTGCAGCCGAACATAGTCGATTCCATGTAGCCTACGAATGTGTAGGTGCCGTCTGCAGCAAACTTGTAGGAGAACAGTTGGCCGCGATTATTCTTTGTCTGGCCGGTGACGGTGTTGACCTCATTGATCATTCCCAAACCGCCCGTTTTCCAATAACCAACAACCGAATCTTGCGCGGTTGCTATTATCGCCTGCGACACGATGATCCCAAACACCAATACAAAACCAAGTAAAGTCTTTTGCATACGTTTCTCCAAGTCAAATTACTCGATCAGTAAACCGAGGTCCCATTACCCAATAACGCGCACAAACCCACGAAAAGGTATCAAGCAGGAGCAGTCGGCACAGACGGTCGGCACGGGTGGAACGAAGTGGAATGCAGGCTGCAGCCTTATTTCTGAATGTCCGAAAGATCTTGCGCGTTGGTGGATGTGGGTTAATTCAAGAGAGGTAGCAAGTTTCTACATAACATAAGATATTGTTGTGCAGGTAAGTTTGATGGCAGCTTACTGTGTTGGGAGGTGCCGATTGAATACTTTCGTATCCTTTGATGGAATCCAGATCGCTTACCATGATGAGGGCGATGGTCCGGTTGTCATTCTGCTGCATGGCGGATACGTCGATGCGCTTGGTCAGTTCGGAGACTTCGAGCGCATTCTTCCGGCACTGAAAAGACGGGAAGAGATGTTTCGGGAAGTGTTCGGGGGAGCGCCACCGCTCCCCAATCCTCCTCCCGAAGGAAGACCGGGGTTGGCCCGGGCGTTACTGGCTGCGGGCGCCCGCATTATCCTGCCAGACATGCGTGGTTTCGGAGCTTCGGAGAAACCGCGGGAGAAAGCCGCCTACGAAAATTCGGCAATGGCCCGGGATGTCTTAGCTCTAATCGAACACCTGCGTCTTGACGCCGTTGATGTGATCGGCTTTTCGATGGGAGCGGGCACAGCCGCCCGGTTGCTCGTGCTGCATCCGCGCCAGGTGAAGTCTGCCATTCTCGCCGGGGTTGGGGACTACCTCGTCAAAAACCACGTCTTGGAGTTTCCGAAGAATTGGCCGGGATTTCATTTTTTATACGGCTGGCGTCTCTGGATTTATGCAGCGGTTAACAAACATGCCGCAGGAGAAAGATCGATACCCAATCACAATTCAAAGATACGATGTTCTGATTGGAGTTATTTTGATGCTGTGGGTCCGAACTCTGATTAGGCCCGCGGTTAGCTTTGAGTGCAAATGGTAGCCACGTAGAGCCAGCCTTCTTTTTGAGGCCGGTTAAGGAGCCTTTTGTTTTCCGCATTTGAGGGAGGCCACAGATTACAACTTCCGATTGCAAATTCTGAACGCGCGCATTGCTCCGCGAGAGCTTCAAGAGCGCACCGTCAAATCTTCACTGTTTGCACGCAGCGACTGAGGCGTTGTAGATCTCCTGCATCTTGCTGATGTAAGGCTTCTCGTAAAAGCTCACGTTGAACTTTTGTTCGATACAGTTGGTGACTTTGGTGCCTAGCCCCTGGGCTGTCGCACGATCTCTCACCCATTGGCCCAAGCCCGTCCCGATAGCTTCCGCAAGATTCACTTTCTCCTGTTTAAAAAGACTGGCCAGCGGCTCACTACTGCCGTGCTCCGTGCGATAGTTGTAGACGCTCCGTTGTACTCGGTAACAATCAAATATCTTGCTCAACATCGGATCTTTCTGGCAGAAGGCCAAGACCTGTGGGCCTTCCTGCGCCGCGAAATCTTTGATCGACTGCGATGGTGGTGCCGTCTGTGCAGCTGGACGTTGCTGCGCGACGGGTTCTGGATCGTTGTCGGGTGTGGGAGTGGGTTTCGGTCTGGGTTTGTTAGCCGCTATGTCAGCCGGGTCAAACTTCCATCCCGTCTCGACCGCCTTGTGATTGTTGGCACGCAGCCCCCCAACGCGGTCATGAAGCAATCGTGTCGCTTCGCGCACAGTGGCCATGCTCGTGCAGTTGGCTAATCCTTCAGCCCCGTAGTTCTTGCGTAGGAAATTATTGAAAGCACTGTCCCAGGCCGGATTCACCAGCGGACCGCTGGTATCGAACACAGCGCTGAAGTAGGTCGTGTTCTGATAGCCGATAGCACAGATTGTGTGGGTTGGCGGTGCTCCTTTTGGACCTATGATAAAGCCGTCTCCATTAGGCTTTGCGACTATCGGGCCTGGATCCCACTTGAGTTCCACAACCTGCTTGTTCGCTTGTTGCGCCTGGTTAGTTATTTGACGTCTGTTTGCTTCGGCCTGAGTGAAGTTTTGGAAGACTCTACAACCGGCAGAGTTGCCGGCATTACTTTTGAAGTCATACTCCTCTACCAGATAGTTCTTGAACGCATTGTTTAGCGGCGAGGTGTCGAGCCCTGACATGAAAGAGGGCGAGGCGACGTCGAAGATCTTGCTGAGGTAAACAACGTTGCCGCTGATCTCCGAACTGCAAGAAGCCTTCCATGTGGATCCCTGAATTAGATGCGTTGCTAACGCATCGGTTCGCAGTGGTATAACCGAAGCCAGGACGACAAGGGTCAGGGAAGAAACAAGAACGGAGTGGCAGGAAAAGTTTCGAATCATGACATCTGCTCCGAGTCGCGAATTGAATGCATGATACAAGAAGCCGACACGTCTTTGTGTGCGAACTGCGAAAATGGTGCCCCCGGCGCGATTCCAACGCGCGACCTTCCGCTTAGGAGGCGGACGCTCTATGCAGCTGAGCTACGGGAGCACAGGTGAGAATCCTAAATGGTGCGAGTATGAGTCGTAAAGGGGCGATTACTTATTATCGCAATTGAAAGCACTAGTTACCTCGATTTCCATCGCTTGCAGCAAGAATTTTCTTCGCCCTACTCAGCGCGCAGAAAATGTCATCACAGAAATTCTCAACACCGAGTGACTCAGCAAAACCGTTACGTTCCATTAATTTCCGCACGTCGGGCCGCACGGCCGTGTCGGTCCGCTGATCTGCGCGCGCGAACCTCCCAGGAGCGCGATAATGAAGCCTGCAACAATGGCGGTGAACAGGCCTTGCTCCGGTTTGACACCGGAAGCAATGGCAAAGGCTATGGCGAGTGGCAGCGCGACAATACCGACAGTAGTGCCTGCCCCCAAGTCGGAATAGAACTGTTTTCGTGAATAACCCTCGCGTAGCACTGCGAGGATCTTGGGCTCAAGGATCTTGTGCATTAAGACTGATATTTAATTAGCGACCGCACGTCGTAGCCCGTCAGCTTCTCACGCCCGGGGAGGAATTCGAGTTCGACGACGAATACTAACCCCACGACTTTTCCACCAAGCTGTTCGACAAGATCAATAACTGCACGCGCGGTGCCGCCGGTGGCGAGGAGATCGTCGGCGATGATGACGCGATGACCATCTCCGATCGCGTCGCGATGGATCTGCAAGGTGTCCTGACCATACTCGAGATCGTAGGATATCGACGCACACTCAGCCGGCAGTTTGCGTGGCTTGCGCACGGGCACAAATCCAGCCCCCAGGTGATAGGCAAGCGCGGGTGCAAAGATAAATCCGCGCGCTTCGATTCCGATTACCGAATCAACTTTCTCTCCCTCAAACTCCGACGCGAGCGCGTCGACCGTGTTGCGCAATCCTTCCGGATGCTTGAGCAAGGTCGTGATGTCATAAAAATTGATGCCGGGCTTCGGAAAGTCCGGCACTTCGCGAATCAAAGATTTTAGATGGTCCATCGTCTCAGTTTATCTCTCAATCCTAAACGCAGAATAGGAACCCGTCGGCTCCAAAACCAACTCTTCCACTTGATCGACTACCGCCCACTGCGGTCCAGTCACGAGATCGTGTTTGAATGCTTCGACACTGCTCGCCGGTCCTTCTGCAAACGCTTCAACGCTTCCGTCAGGACAGTTGCGCACATAGCCGACGACCTGATGCCTCGCGGCCGCGCGTTGTGCAAAGAAACGATACCCGACGCCCTGAACCTCACCTCGTATTAAAAACTTTCGCGCCACACCCATTGTGCTACCTACACTTGACGATCTCGCCTTCTTTTCCTCTCTCGAGCGTGAATGTTTCTTCGTCTGAAGAGCCGGCGAGTTTCAAGGTCAACGTCATCGTGTTGCCTTTCACAGAACCCGTGTAGGTGGCCGGAATCTTTTTCGACTCCGCGTCTGCTCTCACAGGCCCGCCACGTTCCATGCGGTGAGTGCCATGCAGATTAAAATTTCCGTCGCTGTCGACAGCCAGCGGGCCGTCAATCACACCATTCGCACAATCGTATTCAATCGTCGCCGAATTCGCGCCGACCTTAATTTGTATGTGCTGTCCGCCCCAGACACCGGTGGCAATACGTTGCTGCTTCATCACCGTCACGGCCATCACCAGCAAACCCAGGAAGAGAACACAAATGCCTTTTGGACAAAACATAACAATGCAACTCGGGGCGAATGGGCATTGTAGTTCGCGAGAAACTTTCTCTCAACTCGTCACGTAATACCCGACACTGCGGGTGAGAACGACCTTTCATCCAAATCTGCGTAGCTTCTACTGATTTTCGGGTATTTTAGATTCAGTCTCCTTCTCAACGAGACCGGGCTTGATCTCCGGATCAAACCTGGGTCTCCTTTTTGTTCAAAGTGAGGACGCCCAAACTATGCGACGCTATTTCGTGACCTGCCTATCGCTGCTACTGCTGATAGCCAACGTCTCCTACTCCCATGCAAAACCGCTCAACATTCCCGTCGTCTACTACAAGCTTCCGAACGGCTTGAAGGTTGTGATCTCTGAAGATCACATCGCGCCCGTCGTCACAGTCGCCGTCTATTACAACGTCGGCATGCGGCTCGAGCCGAAGGGCCGGACCGGTTTCGCACATCTCTTCGAACACATGATGTTCCAGGGTTCGGCTAACGTGAAGAAGTTTGAACACGCGAAGTTCGTCGAAGCGAACGGTGGCAGTTTGAATGGCCATACGGACTTTGATTACACCAACTACTACCAAACCATGCCCAGCAATCGTGTCGAACTCGGAATCTGGTTGGAATCCGATCGCATGCGTTCGCTCGACATCAGCGAAGAGAACCTCAAGAACCAGCAGGCAGTCGTGAGCGAAGAGGTTCGCGTCAACGTGCTGAACCAGCCCTATCAACTCTTCGAGTGGATCAGTCTTTGGGAAAACGCATTCACAAACTGGAACAACTCGCATAACGGTTACGGCGAGTTGTCGGAAATCAATGCCGCCACCATCGAAGACGTTCGCAGCTTCTTCAAAACTTACTACGCACCAAACAACGCGGTGTTAACGATCGTCGGCGACGTCGACGCGAATGAAGTGAAGAAGATGGTTGAAAAGCACTTCGCAAGTATTCAATCGCAACCAATGCCGGCGCGTGCGGATTTAACAGAGCCGGCGCAGACGAAAGAGAAACGAGTTTCGCAGACTGACAAGCTCGCAAACCTACCGGCACTCGCCACCGGTTATCACATCCCGGCGCAGAACTCACCAGACTTCCCTGCGATGGCATTGTTAGTCCAGATCCTGCAAGGCGGGGAGAGTTCACGCTGGTACCAGCGGCTGGTCAAGGAAAAAGAGCTGACTCTCGATCTCAGCGGTGGACTGAACTACTTCGGAAACGAGTTTGACTACACCGGCCCGATGATCATGACCACGCGCACTACGTACAAGCCCGGCCACACAGCCGATGAGGTCATCAAGGAAATGGATGCGGTCATTGCGGAGCTGACCTCGAAAGGTGTGACTGATAAGGAACTGGCGGACGCGAAGATCCGTTATCGTTCGAACCTTTACGACCAGATCGAGTCAGGCCAGGGCAAGGCCCATCTGCTTTCGGCGCTCGCACTCTTCCGCGACGATCCACAGCAGATCAATTCGTTGCTGACTCCGTTTGAGAACGTCACCGCAGCGCAAATTAAAGCAGCGGCGGCGAAGTATCTCGTAGCAACGAATCGCACCGTGATCGATCGCGTTCCGGAAGCGAAGCAGCAGCCCAAGTCGGGACAATAAACTTGGAGTGCGCCGACTTATCGGCGCTTTGGTAGTAAAGCGGTAACAAGTTACCGCACTCCAAAGAAAGGCATCAATATGAAAACAATACTCGCAATTATACTGTTTACAGCAACAGCGTTTGCACAACAGAAGACTCCGCCACCGTCAGGAGCAGCACGGCCTCTCAATCTCCCGAAGATCACGGAAAAGAAACTGGCCAATGGTCTCACCGTGGTGCTCGCTCCGTTGCCTAACGTTCCGAAAGTTACCGCGATACTGACTTTCCGATCCGCTACGACTGCTAGCGATCGCAACTCGCATCCGGGGATCGCGCAGATTGCGGCCTCAGTTGCAAACGAAGGTACCGACACACGCACAAGCAAACAGATCAAGGAAGAACTGCGCTCGATTGGGGGTACGCTCGGACTCGGCAGTGATGCCGATTCAACGACGATGAGTGCTTCGTCGCTGTCGGAGTTTTCCACGCACCTCTTCGATCTGATGAGCGACGTGGCCCAGCATCCCTCGTTCCCGGATGAAGAAGTAAAGCTGGCCCAGGAAAACACTATCCAGCAGATTCGTGCCGGACGTGCCGATCCGGGTTTCCTCGTCAACGAGCGATTTCAGAAGGCGGTCTTCGGAAATCATCCGTACAGTTTTGTAGTGCCGGATGAGAAATCGATCAGCGCGCTGACGCGAAACGATCTGCGCGCGTTCGTTACGAAGTACTACATTCCGAACGCCTCGCACCTCGTCGTCGTCGGCGACATCGACGTCGATAAGACATTCGCAGAAATCGAGAAGGCGTTCGGAAGCTGGAAAGGTGGGACAGTCCCGCCGGACGAGAATCCGCCACTTCCAACGAGAGATAAGCGACAGATCTACTTCGTGAATCGCCCGGGTTCGGTTCAATCCGCGATCTACATCGGCAACGTCAGTATTCCGCGCAAAGACAAAGACTACTTCGCGATTCGCACGGCAAACACGATCTACGGTGGGTCATTCTACTCCCGGCTCACACGCAACATACGCGAGTCGAAGGGCTATACCTACTCGCCTTTCAGCAACTCGAACACGCAAGCTAAGGCCGGTTCGTTTCAGGCGGGCGCCTTTGTCCGCAACGAAGTTACTGGGCCAACTCTGCTCGAGATCTTTTACGAGCTCGATCGGATGCGCGTCCTGCCGGTGACAGATGAAGAGCTAAATGCGGCGAAGGAGTTCAGCACCGGAAACTTCTCGGTTGAACTCGCCAGCCAGTTTGGCCTCGCGGGTCGCATCAACACGATCTACACGTACGATCTCGACAAGAACTTCATCAACGACTTTCGTCCGAAGGTCGAGTCGCTCACGGCGGCAGACATTCAGCGCGTGGCGGCGAAATACTTCGACACCTACCGCGCCGCGATTGTTATTGTTGGAGACTGGGAAAAGGTTAAGGACCAGGTCACACCGTTTGGAGATGTGACGATCTACGACTCGGAAGGCAATGTCGTCAAGTAGATCAATCCACAGATTACGCAGAGTACAAAACATCTGCGTAATCTGTGGAGGGATTTCTCTACTTCACCAGCCAGCTCAAGTAATTCCAACCCTGATCGATCATCATTCCGCCTTCGTGAATGAATCCTGTCACGACGAGGAACAGCCGGTCGCCCAGCAGGAACGGCATGGCCGCGACGGTCACTGATCCAAAGATAAGCAGGTTAGAACCGAGTTCTGAAAAGTCATTCTTCTTCATAAGCTAAGCCTCGCTCGGGGAGAGCTGTGAGGGCCATCGAGGCACTTTTCAGCAAGAAATGTGCCGATGTGCCGCAAATCTCGAAACTATCTCACAAGCTATTATTATTGAGCGATTTACCGATTTTCGCGTCGAAGACCGGATCACTTCACACCCAGTCAACTCTCGGTCAGCCTGCGAAACCGCATAGCAATCTGATTGTTCCTCTGTGATTTCCCTTGCTTCTTCGCGGTCCAAATCAATCTGACTCTTCAGTAACCGAATTTGGACCAATCTGATTGAAGTTCTGTCAACTCAAATGATCTCAATGCGGAATTTTGTCTAGAGAACTTTTATGGCACCACGATTGCACAACGGCCCACCGTGGTCATTCGACTTGGACCACAAACCCTTTTTGGACCATGGGCATGAACAAGAACAAGAACAAAGCTAAACACAACACACTGCGCAGCGGATACTCAACCATCGAACTGCTGATCACCGCAGCGATTCTTACGACCATCACTGCATTCGGCATAATGGGAATCACTAAAGCCAAAGGCAGCATTCGACTCTCAGGCGCGGCGCGCGAATACGCTTCCTACATCGAGAAGGCACGCACCTTTTCTATCCGCAGTCACGCCGACGATGCCAGTGAAAGAGCAAGCATCACCATCAACGGCGACAAAACGAGCTACACGGTGACGATGGATCTCGATGGTGATGGCGACATGGATACCAGAACCATTCCGCTCCCCGACGGAGTTGAGTTTGTGACAGTGGAAACGATTGCTTTCGATTGGCGTGGTCGCACGTGGAACACTGTCGGTGCGACTACCATGTCCAACGCGCAGGTTTCGATTACGCTGAAGAACAGCACTGGATCGGTCCTGGTTGATGTTACCGGCTCAGGCGACGTCACGATCGATAGCAAGGTGTTTGACGACGCCGTTCCCAGCGTCAATCTTAACGTTACTGACCTTACTGCGAGTGCAAGCGCGACGCCGACTCCTGTGGTCATAGCGACGGCTACACCGACTCCCGGAGTAGACCCGACTCCGGATGTCAGCATCAATCCGACTCCAACTCCGACGCCGGGTGTCGATGCCACTCCCACTCCGACACCGACGCCAACTCCGACTCCGACGCCGACACCAACGCCCAGGGCAACACCAACTCCTAAAGCAACCCCGACGCCGACCCCGACTCCGGAGGCCTGCACAGTCGCGGCAGATCTGCTCGAAGTGATCATGAGCCTGGACGGAACAGCCACTGTCAAGATTAGTCACACCTCTTCAACGAGTCTTACGATCAGTAGCACTTCGAGCAAGGCTTCGGAGATTCAGGTCAGTCCGAACAACCAAACAGTGGCAGCCGGCGGCTCCGCAACTTTCACTATCAAGTCAAAGAAATCAGCCGGTATCTACTCCGTAACCTTCAGCACGGGCTGCGGCTCAAAGACTGTCGCCGTCACCGTCCTGTAAATAGAAAACAAATCGTTATGAAGACCCAGACTCCCACACACAAATCAACCAACGGCGAGCGTGGCTTCACGTTGATTGAAACAACTATCGCCTCGCTGGTGATGTTAGTCGGCGCGCTTGCCTGCTCCTCGCTGTTTGTTTTCTCGCTGCAGAACAACGTCGGCGGAAGCGAACGCGCGCTCGCGATGGCAGTGGCCCAGCAACAGATGGAACAGCTCAGAAGCGTCGAATATACGGATTCGACGTTGAACACTGGTACGACAACCACGACGGTGACAAATGGCGACCGGTCCTACACCGTGCAACGAACAGTAGCGAGCGAAACCAACAGCGACAACAGCGCCAAGAATCTGAAGAGAATCACGATCACAGTCACGCCGCAAACTGGACAAACCTGGATGCGCACGTCTGTTGTACTCGTCACTTTCCGTTCAACGATTAAGAGTGGCAGTTACCTGGTGAGTAACTAAGGGTAAAGAACATGAAGAGCCGACATTCAAACAATCAAGCTGGCTTCTCGCTTATCGAGCTGATCCTCGCAATGGCAATCACACTTACGGTCCTGGGCCTCTCGAGCACTCTTCTGGCGGGTGGCTTTTACTCTCGCTCGCGTGAAGATCGAAAGTCAGATGGCATTGCCGACGTTCAGCGCGCGATGAACATCATGACGCGCGAAATCAGCAATTCCGGTTTGAAGCTGCCCAGCGGACTCGGCGCCGTCGCGAACAATGGCATCGTTACCAACGACAGCGACAACGAGTCGATCCGCATCGTCTCAAATCTCAACGGCATGCCTGATTCCACCAACGGTTACTACGAAGACGCCGACGTGGAAGATACGGATGAAGATCTCAAGTTCCTGATGTACGTCGATAACACGCTCAGCCAGCGTTACATCGTTCGTTATGAAAAGAACGGCTCGAACCAGACGACCGTGCTCGCGAACCGCATCGATTCGCTCATCTTTCGTTACTACGACGCGAAAGTTACTTACAGCACGACTGTCACCTCCGATGGCACGTGCGACATCACGGACGTCAAAGACGCCTCCGGAAATTCGAAGAGCGAAGTATCTCCCGCAGAGGCGAAGTTTATTGTCATCGCTGTCGGCGTAACACTGCCTGCGGTCGGCACTTACGGCCAGTCCGGTTATCAGCCCGCCTCGCAAGTTCAACTGACCTCAGACGTCGTTCTCCGCAACTCAATCACTTACTAAAGGAAGCCGCCTAACTCTCATGAAACGCGAATCGACAATTTACGTTAACCGCGCCGGCGAACGAGGCGCAGCACTCGTCACCATGTTGCTGGTCTCGATACTCCTTCTCGGAGCCGGTGGCGCTTTGATTACGACGACGATGATGTCGGCCAACAACGCAATCAACTCAACTGCAGAGATGCAGGCTTTTTACGTGGCCGAATCGGGAATGCAGTCAGCACTAAATGCGCTACGCGGAAACACGAGACCTTTGATCAATGTGAACGACCGCATGAGTTTTCGCACTGCGATTATTCCGAGCATCTCCAATGGTGGCAATTCAGGCACACCACGATTTGCCGGCTGGCTTCCGTACAACGATCCCTCGGATGCAAACAGTCTGGTGCCGGTCGCCGTTGGAACCGTCACCGGCGGTTATCGAGTGACTGTAGAAAACATGGATCCGAACAGTCACATCGTCGAGTTTACGACCTCGGCAACTATTGACAAGTGCGACTCAGGCAAGACGTATCAAAGGACTTTCGGCACTGCTGGTGGCACTGATGAAGTGACGATTCGCTACTCCGGTCAGCCATCAACCAACCTGAGCCCCGATCCGTATACCTTTCCTCTTACGCTCGATTCAGCGCTCGGAAGTTTTGTCATCGAACGACCGGCCGGCAGCACTGCCGATGACGTCACGATCGAGAAGACGGGTTTCGAAATCACGATTACACAATCTCTGCCGTGGGCAGCCGAGACTACACTTGAAGGCACGTTCCAAGGTGAAGTCGATAGTGCCAGCGCTGCTGTGAAAGTAACTTTCGACAAAGCCTCAGTGAGAGCTGACGGCACGACTTACGCACTCAACCTGGCGAGCGGCACCACCGTGCTCGATCTCGTCTATACGCCGCTGACGAACACGACGAGCATCCCCGCGAAAGTCACGTCTCCCGATCCCAAACGTTTGCTGGTGAAGTCCTACGGCTTTGGACCACAAGGCGCCAAAAAGCGTTTGGAGCTGATGGTGAATAAAGAGAATTTGGAATTCGAAATACCGGCGGGCATGACTTTGCGCGGCGCGGATGACTGCACGGATTTCACGTTTGATTCAGGAAGCAGTGGCACCAAGGTCTATTCAGGTATCGATCACGCCGGTGTCGAGGCACAGCGTCCGGCTTTTGCGATCTCGAAGTGCGATGAAGACAATATCACGATCAATAAACCCGGCACGGTCTCGACTCCGATGATCGGCATCCTCGGAGACGACGACACGACTCCCGGCACGATTGAGACACCTTCGTTTCTCGACAACGCCACGAGAGCGCGCGCTTACCTGAGCGCATTGGAAACCAAGGCACGATCTACAAATCGACTTTTCAGCGGTACGCAGACAGTGAATGATTCGGTTACTGTTCCCAAGTTCACATTCGTTGACGGTGATTGCACTCTCACGAAAGGCTCCGGATTCCTAGTCGTGACGGGGACGTTAACGATACGGGGAAACACAGATTTCACTGGCGCGATACTCGTGCTCGGTAAGGGCAAGTTGGTCCGTGAGGGTGGTGGTAACGGAGATATTTTTGGTGGTATCGCGATCGCCGCGTTCGATCGCACAAGCGGAGACTTTACTGCGCCGACGTACGACACACAGGGCGGCGGTAATTCGACCATTCAATACGATTCGCAGGCCCTGAAGAACGGCATCGGCTCCGCCATGAACGTCTCGGGCATCCGCGAATTCTAATTTCTCACCCCGCGCGACAAGTATCCACAGATTACGCAGATTCTGTGTAATCTGTGGATACTGCTTTTAGGAAGGTGTTGCGCAGAGTTTCGTCGTTTACCTGGGAGGCGATGAAGTTCACGATTTCGGAGGCGCGGGCGGATGATTCCTGTGCTTCGGCTTTCTGGCCCAATTGGGTTTTTAATCGCGCTCTGCCGGCATGAACTTTCCACGCAACCAGCGGCACCGGATACGATTGAAGCTCCGCCAGTGCCAGGTCGAAGTTCTTTTCCGCTCCCGTCAGATCATTAGCAGCAAGACATACTCTGGCCCGTAGATGATGTGCGACGGCGATGTACTTGTGAACCTCATGCTCAGTCGCAGTCGCATACAGTCGCTCCACGAACTCCGTCGCCTTGTCGAGATCACCCTTCTTCAACCAGTGCTCCGCCATCGCTGCCTCGAGCCGGATGTTATACCGCCAGCGGAACCACGCATCGCGTTCGAAAATCTCTCTCACCTCATGAAACGCAACGGCCGTCTGCTCATGATCCCCCGCGTGAGTGCAATCGATGCCGCGATTGATTAACGAATTGGCCTCAGCCTCCATGACGTGATGCAGGCGTGAAACGTCAATTCCCTCTTCGTTGTACTTGTGCGCCGACTCGAAATCGTAAAGTTCGCGATAAATCCATCCGATACAGTTTGGAAAGCGCGGATGCCAGAAGAGATCTCCATTGCGACGCGCTTTGTCCAACGCGTCATTCAGCGTTGCGAGCGCAGCAGACATCTTGCCCTGGTTTCCCTGCGACAGACCGAGAAAGAAGAGCGACGTCAACATCAAAAAGCCATCGCGCAGTACAGAAGTAAGCCGTAACGCTTCCGTTGTTAACTCAATTGCCAGTGCGTATTCCGATTGGAAGAAGTGCACACAAGCTCGCCAGGTCAGGCCGGCGCACAAAGTCGGTTTGTGATTGAGCCTTCTCGACGTCGCTATTGCTTCATCCAGCAACACCTTTGCTTCTCTCAATTCTCCATAGCAACAATGTTTGAGTCCGATTAAGAACATCGTCTCGACGCGGAGCTTTTCATTACCGGCGCGCTCGGCAACTTCGAGAGCTTCAGTCGCGCGGGCGACAGTCTCCTCGAGCCGGTGCGAGAAGAAGAGCGTCATAGTCAACGCATTGAGCGCGGTCGACTCCAACTCGAGCGAATCAAGCACACGCGCCTGCTCCAGCATGTTCGTGAAATCCTTGGCAGCCTGCGCGAAGTTGCTGAGCGCATGATTCACGGTGCCGCGCTTGTGATAAAGCGTCGCGAGGCGCTCGGGCCGCGCTTCATCCGGAAGTTTCTGGGCCAGAGCCAGGGCGTGCGTGTAGTGGCGTTCAGCTTCGGCGTAACCGTAAATTCTCGCGGCGTGATCGCCGGCATGGATTAGAAATTCAACGGCACGCGGGAAGTCGCGTCCCTGTTCGAAGTGCAGGGCGAGTTGCGTCGCTATTTGTGGCGCACGTTTGCCATAGTGCCGCAGTAACTGTTCGCCGGCTTGGCGGTGCAGCAGCACGCGACGCTTGTTGACCAGATCGCCGTAAAGAAAATTCTGATAGAGCGCGTGTGAGAAACGATAACGCGTCGCGAGTGTTCGATCCGGCAATTCTTCCTCGCCGACTGTGTCGATCAGACGGTGACTCTTGCCAATGCGCGCCAGCGACTCTTCCAGGTCGATCTCGTCAACCCCGAGCAGCTTCGCTGTCACGGAAGAAAGAAATTCGGTTCCCTCGACACTGGCGTATTGGAGCGCGCGCCGTTCTTCTTCTTCAAGCACATCGATCTTTTTACTGATCATCGCGCGCACGCTCTCAGGCATCGCGAGATGCATCTCCGACAGCGGTCGCAACAGTGACCAGCGTCCATTAACTTTTGCGAGATCGCCACCCTCGCCCAGGTACTGCAGAAGATTTGCGGCAAAGAGTGGATGACCTTCAGTCTTTTCGTGGATCAGCGCGGTGAGCTCACCGGGAAAATCGTTCGGTGAGAATGTCACGTCGACATACTCTGCAACGTGCTCGCGACCCCACAGATTCAGCGCCACCTCTTCGCAGAGATTGTGCGTCTGCATTTCTGCTTTATAACTCTTCAACGGATGACCGCTGCGCTCGACGTCTTCGGGACGGTAGGTTCCGGCGATCAACAGACGCTGCGTGCCGATTCGCTGCGAAAGATGCCGGAGCAAATCGACGCTCGAAGGATCGGCCCAATGCAGATCTTCAAGCAACAAGACAACCGGCGACGCAGCTGCGAGCACTCCGAGCACATCGCCCATCTCGCGCATCATTCGTTCCTTGGTGGCGCCGATAGTCTCCTGTTGCAACTTCTCCAAAGATCCGCTGGAAACAAATGCAGTGGGCAGCTCCATGCACCACGTTGGCGCGTAGGTGCGCAGTATGGCTGCAATACGTTCGCGACCCGGTGCCTGAAGCAGTTCGCCCATCGCATCGAGAAAAGGCAGATAGGCTTCGCCAGTGCCGTATTGTTCGACACAGCGGCCACGCGAAATCAGTGGCGCGACAAGCTGCTTTCGTGCGCGGCGCAGAAACTGGTCGGAGAGCGAAGTCTTTCCGATACCCGGCTCACCGGTAATGAAAACGATTCGCCCCATACCGTCGATCACTTGTTGCAGAAGACCTTCCAGCTTCTTCATTTCCAGCTCGCGACCAACAAACGATGGCGCCGATCGATCGATTAGATCCGGATCGTAAACAATCGGAATACCCGACCAGGTCCCGGTTATCGAGGCTCGCAAACTGCGCAGAGCATCAGCCATTTCGCTACACGAGTTGTAACGCCGTGTCTTATCTTTCGCGGTGGCACGCTCGATAATGAGATCGAATTCGCGAGGCAGCTCGGGTCGCAACTTGCTCGGCGGTGGCGGATCGATTGCGGCGATTGCGTGCATGATCGAAAGCACGCTTGGACCATTGAATGCGCGCGTTCTGGTGGCGGCTTCGTAAAGCAGACTGCCGAGTGAAAAGATCTCGGAACGAACGTCGAGAGCCTCGCCGCGTGTTTGCTCGGGCGACATGTAGGCGGCGGTGCCGAGAACGATTCCCGGACCGGTAAGATTCGCCGCGAGAGTCAACGCTTCACGATCGATCTCGTCGGTGTTGAGACGCACCATCTTCGCGAGACCGAAGTCAGTAACTTTCGGAATGCCTTTCGGCGTGATCAGGATGTTGGCCGGCTTGATGTCCCGATGAATGAGTCCGGCCGAATGTGCAGCCTCGAGCGCGTCGGCTATCTGAATGCCGATATCCAGCAGCGACGTGAGTTGCAAAGCGCCGTTGGCGGCGAGATACGACGTTAACGTTTCGCCTTCGACAAACTCCATGACGATGAAGTCGACGCCATCGGCTTCTTCGATCGCGTGAATAGTGACGATGTTTGGGTGATTCAGAACTGAGGCCGACTGTGCTTCGGCGAGTAGCCTGCGCTTCGCGGTTTGATCGCGCGTGGAGTCGGGTGTGAGCAGCTTGAGCGCAACGAAGCGTCCGAGTTTCGTGTCTTCGGCACGGTAAACCTGGCCCATACCACCCTCACCAACTTTGTTGATGAGGCGGTAATGCAGCAGTTGACGTTCTGGTTCCTCGGAACTCATCTCAAAACTCCGGGACTTGATTAGGGTGGGGATGATATTCCAACTACAACGCGCAAAGCGAGCCACGAAAGGTCCATCCACAGATTACACAGAATGATTGAAAATCTGTGTAATCTGCGGATAAGCTGACGCCATGAATAAAGCAATTCTCATCCTTGTCGCCCTTGTCATCACTCTTCAATGCGCGAGTGCCGTACGGCAGAACGCGGTGAAGCAATTGGTCCTTAGCGACTGCCAGCCTCAGGGAGTGAAAGGCCCGGCGAAGTGTGGCACGCTCGAGGTCTATGAAAACCGCGCCACGAAAAAGGGCCGCATGATCAGTCTCAACATTCTCGTCCTGCCCGCAACGGGCGACAAACGTGAACCCGATCCGTGGGTCTATTTCTCTGGTGGTCCAGGTTCGGCCGCCACGGAGGACGCCGCTGGTATCGCGGACATATTCAAATTAATCCGCGCGCATCGCGATCTGTTGTTTGTGGATCAACGCGGCACCGGCAAATCGCACCCGCTTGATTGCTCGCTCTATAACCCAAACGATCTACAGAGCTATCTCGGCTACTTCTTTCCTGTCGAAGACATTCGCAGATGCCGTACGGAGCTCGAAGCGCAAGCAGATCTGACGCTCTACACTACCGACATCGCCATCGACGATATGGATGAAGTGCGGGCCGCACTCGGTTACGAGCGCCTCAATCTTTTCGGCGGCTCTTACGGAACTCGCGCGGCACTGACTTATCTGAAGCGGTATCCGAAGCGCGTGCGGACCGCAACGCTGCAGGGTGTGGCGCCGCCTAACGAATATATGCCGAGTGATTTTCCGCTCGGTAATGAACGAGCACTTCAGGGGATTCTGGCTGAATGCGCGGCTGACGAAGCATGCAACGAGGCCTTTCCGAATCTGAAAGACGAAACGAAGTCTTTGCTGGCCCAACTCATCAAAGGTCCAGTCGACGTCGAAGTGAAAAAACCAAACTCAACAGATCGCGTGAAGGTAAAGCTATCTCGCGATCTCGCAGCAGAAGCGATTCGCTACATGCTGTACAACCCCGTCACTGCTTCACGAGTTCCACTAATCATTCATGTCGCTGCGCAAGGCAATTTTGCTCCGCTGGCGGAGGCTGCAATCCGATATCGCAGCCTCCTTGTGGCAACGGGTAGCAATGGCATGTACCTGTCCGTTACCTGCGCTGAAGACTTGCCATGGATCAAGCCGGGCGAAGGTGAACGAATGGCCGCAAACACTTTCCTCGGAGATTATCGACTACGCCAGCAAAGAGAAGCTTGCGCGCTCTGGCCGCGCGCGACGATCGCAAAGGACTACGGCGATCCCGTTCGATCAGACGTGCCTGTTTTGATCTTGACTGGTGAATTGGATCCTGTGACTCCGCCGTCGAATGGAGACGCAGTGGCAAAGACTCTCAAAAACAGTCTTCACATCGTCGTACCACATGGGGCCCACGGGCTCGGTGGACTCGAGAACATCGACTGCATCCCGCGCCTCACGGCGGAGTTTGTCGAACGCGGAACTACCAACGGCATTGACACTGCCTGCGTGAAGACGATTCGGCGAAGAGGATTTGCGCTGAGACTCCCATGAGGTGTCAGAGTTGCCAGAATCTATTGGCCGATGACGCACAATTCTGCGGCACTTGCGGTCTGCCTACGTCACGTCATCCGAGTGATGCCGCAACTCAGATCGACTTAAAAGAAACAAACGCCGACGAATCACGCGTTACAGACTCTCCACGTGACGATCCTCGCATCGGCCTTGTCCTCGATTCCAAATACAAACTGATCGAGAGTCTCGGGCAGGGCGGCATGGGTTCGGTGTTTCGCGCACAGCGTCTACACATCGGCGACGAGGTCGCAGTCAAACTTCTGCATCACGATCTCGTGCGTGAGAAGCAGGCGCTCGAGCGCTTTCGTCGTGAGGCGCGCACGGCCGCGCTGATCAGACACCCAAACGTCGTCAGTATTCACGACTTCAACGACGGCACGGGTCAAACCAGCGAAGCATACATCGTGATGGAGTTAGTCCGTGGTGTATCGCTCGGAAACCTGCTTCGTCGCGAAGGACGGATGTCGCCAGAGCGTGCGGTGCGATTGATGCAGGACATTTGCGCGGGCGTGGGTGTAGCACATCGTCAAGGACTGTTGCATCGCGATCTGAAGCCTGACAACGTGATCGTTGTTCCGCCAAGTCACGAAGGCGATGAAGAGACGGCGAAGGTTGTGGATTTTGGACTCGCGAAGGTTCGCGACGTTACAGCGCAAACGGCGTTGACGCAAACGGGCGCTGTGATCGGCACCTTGTACTACATGGCGCCGGAGCAGTGTAACGGCGACGAGCTTGATGCGCGTGCGGATGTTTACAGTCTCGGGGCGATGCTCTACGAAATGTTGACTGGTGGACCGCCGTTCCGGTCAAACAATTTTGCCGGCTTGATCTCTAAACACCTGCACGAGCCACCGCCGCATTTTCCGGCGTCACTCGGCGTGTCTTCCACGATCGAATCTGTTTGTCTCCGCGCGCTTGCGAAGAATCGGGACCACCGCCAACCGGATGCGATTGCGTTTGGTCGCGAATTGCAGAAGGCTTTCACAGCGCCGGTGAGTTACTGGCCCACAGCTTCAGTGACGACGCCTCGTTCGCCGCTACGTTGGATCATTGCGGCGGCGGGCGTGTTCATCGCGCTGGTTGCGATTGTGGGAGTCGGCATCGCGATCCAGTTTGGAAGGAACCGGATGCAGAAGAGTCGCGACCTTGTAAGCAATATCAATCAGATCGTAACCGTGAATAGCACGCCAGTAGATCTACGCGGCACTTGGACCGGGACTTATGGCCCGATGGGTATCGCAACGAAGCTCACGATTAATAATCCGAAGGGCAACAGTCTTGATGGAGTGCTGGAACAGGGCACGATTCGTGTCGCCTTCAAGGGCGTCTACGATTGGCAAACGCGAACACTCACGATGACCCAGACTGAAGTGTTGAGTGGCGAAGGTTGGAATCTCGGCGAAGACGTCGGAAAGATTTCAGAGGACGGAAAGAAAATGAGTGGCACCGGGAAAGATCCGCTTGGCGAATCGTTGGGGATTACTTATCAATTCTCCTTCACAAAGAAATAGGTCCTATAGGACATATAGGACCTATTCCCCCGTTAGCCTTAGTTCAGCAATTGCAATCCTAGAATCTGCTCCAGGATCGTGCCGAGAATGCTGTAACCGCCGTTCGAGTAACTTCCGTAGCGTGAGCGGCTGTAGTAACCGTCCTCGTAGCCACGTCTGAAACCTTCACGGAAGTAATACTGATAATCGCCGAGCTCGACGTAGTAGCCATCGTAGCCGTAGCTCGCATCCTGGTAGCCATACGCGTCATTCAGGTTGTAACCATAACCGTCCTGGCGGTCGGCCTGTCCGGCGTAGAAGCCCTCTTCGTAACCATCACGGATTGCGCGCTGCAACATCTCCGCGCCATACCTGTTGGTCTCGTAGTAAGAGCCGCCTCTGCGATAGCGATAGTTGTACGGGCCGTAGTCGTTATAGCGCCACTGCTGCAGTCTTAGCTGATCGCGGCGTATCTGTTCGAGATAACGCTGCTGATAGCGCAACTGATTCACGCGGCGTTGCTGCTCGAGCAAGCGCTGGCGCTGGTAAAGGTAGTTCTGCCGTCGCTGCCAATCCTGGTTATAGCGCTGCGCACGCTGTTGCTGTTCCTGCTGCCAGTTACGGTTCTGACGCCAGTTGTTGTTGTCGCGGTTGTTGTTGTCACGACGGCCGTCCCAGTCTCGATTGCGATCACGATTCTGATCACGATCGCGTTCCCACTGCTGCTGGCGACGTTGCTGTTCGACCTGCTGTTGTTGCTGCTGCTGTTGGCGCTGTTGCTCCCAACGCTGCTGACGTTCCTGCGATTGGCGGATCTGTTCCTGTCGCTGCTGCTGCCAACGATCTTCACGTTCGCGCGACTGCTGGACCTGCTGCTGTCGCTGCTGATCGTTGTTGCGCTGTTGCTGGCGCTGCTGTTCCCAACGCTGCTGCCGCTCCTGACTGTTTTGCTGTTGTTCCTGACGACGCTGTTCCCAGCGTTGCTGCTGTTCAGCTTGCCGCTGCTGCTGCGCCGCTTGGTTTTCTTGCTGGCGCGCTTGCTGGCGGTTTTCTCGTTCCTGTTGGCGTTGCTGCTGACGTTGCTCGCGCTCGGCCTGATTTTCCTGACTCCGCTCTTCGCCACGTCCGCGGCGTCCCTGGGCACTGGCGATATCGCTCGCGCCGCACAGCATCGCGCTTACCGCCAAAGACAATCCTATTCCTTTTAAGTATTTCACCTTCTTCAATGTTCCTTTCAGTACTGTCAAAGCGGAGAGAGAGTCGACGCGTTGGCATTTCGCAACTGCTATTCCACTTTGAAATCAGGGAAATTACTGACCTTCTATGTACCTTTCCGAGACGATTTCGAACCACGGATCAACGATATGGGTTAGTGGTTTGAGCCGCGGATAAACGCCGATGAACGCTGATCTGCGTTTATCCGCGTTCATCTGCGTCATATGTTTTCCTCGTCTTGCGATCGCATGACAAATCAGTAGCGCCTCCGCTGTGGGCATAGTCCTTGCCGAATCTTCCCATGAAAACAGCTTGAGGGGGGCTTATGAACAATCTGAAAGTGTGGCCACACCTCGCAATTGTTGCTCTGGTGTGTGCCGTCGCGGCGGGCGTCGGCGTGGGTTTGTGGATGAGACACGAGCAAACCGCGTCAGCCGAAGCAATCCCGAATGCGGCGCGCATTCAGCGAGTCGAGGGCGAGGTAGCACTCAACAACAGCGAGGCCGTTAACGCTCAAAACGATCAGTGGATCGCGGCAACGGAGAACCAGCCATTCTCAGTCGGCGATCGCATCTACACGCGCGACAACTCGCGTGCGAGTCTGGCATTTACGGGACGAAATTTTGCCCGGCTCAACCCAAACACATCACTCGACGTGCTTGCGTTAAATGACCAGCGCACACAACTCGCATTGCGCGACGGCTCGGCCGTCTTCGACGTTGGCTACTTAAATTCGGGCGACATGTTTGAAGTGGCGACGCCGTACGGCGCAGTCGATTTCCAACAACCGGGTCTTTACAACGTCGGCATCGACAATGGACAGGTGCTTGTTTCCGTGCTGAGTGGTCTCGCACAGGTTGTGGGCCTCGGAGGCAGTGGTCAGATCAGTAAAGGTGAGTTGCTGACGCTCGTCGGCTCGACCGCCGCCGACGCCGTTCTGTCGCAGATCAACGGCCGCGACGCCGGCTATCTGGTCGACGATTACTACGGCTACCAGTATCCGCGTTACTACGACGGGCGTTATCGCGACTACAACACTTATCTGAACGATCCATATTACTTTGATCCTTATCGCAGGAACGTCAGTTACCAGTATGCGAACTCATACATTCCCGGCCTCTATGATCTCGACTATTACGGCAACTGGCAAAATCTAAACGGCTACGGAAATGCATGGACGCCAAGAGTCGATGCCGGCTGGTCTCCATACCAAACGGGTTACTGGTACAACGATTATCCGTATGGTCCAACATGGGTCTCGACTGAACCGTGGGGTTACGCTCCGTATCACTACGGTCGCTGGGCGTTTGTAGGCGATCGCTGGTACTGGGTGCCTGACTCAGTTAACACATCTCCAACTTACTCGCCGGCTCTGGTGGCGTTTGTGCCGTTCGGCAGTAACGACATTGGCTGGGTGCCGCTTGCACCAGGCGACAAATACGTGCCGCACTACTACAACACCAACTGGCAACCTTATTACTTAACGCATGACAATCTGTATCAGCGCGTTGCGAATCTTAACGTGCCTAATGCCGTGACGGTGGTGAGTGTCAACGACTTCAATCGCGACTTTGACTGGAGACGCATGCGGAGGGCCGATCGAAACATGCTCGCCTCGGCAAATCCGGTGCTGGATCCATTGCTGGTGACGCCTTTGCGAAATGCAGCGGTGCGATCAGCCTGGGGTCGTGGAAAGATCGACGTCCCTCCAGGCATCGCTCGCAAGCTCAACGACACTACCGTGATCTCGAGCACAACACCCGAGGCGCCACGTTTCCGTCCGAATCTGGCGCGGGACCTGCGCGTGACTACTGCACCCGATCGTGCAAAGGGTCAGAAGTTCAAAGTGAGAGACGAGCGACAAGGGCATAATGCACAGCAGGTTGCACCGCAAACGGCGCAAAGCACACGAACATTGTCACAACCAGTTGCTCCAGCTGCTCAACCGCAGCGTGACATTGCCCGGGTGGCCCGTGAGCAACGCGACGTGCGACGAGTGGAGCAGGAGCAACGCCGCCAGCAGAACGAGCAGCGTCGAGTTGAGCGTGCAGCAAGTGCGCCGCAAGCTGAACGTGCAGCGCGACCTGTGCGACAACAACAGCCACATGGCGAACGCGTCGCAGCACCAGCTCGACCACCGCAACAGCAGCAACAACGACGCGTAGTTGTTCCGCAGCAACGGCCACAACCACAAATGCGTCGTGAGTCAGCCCCTGTGCGGAGCCAACCGGCGCCGCCAGTGCATCAGCAACAGGCTCCGCGCGCACAACCACAGCCGCGGCCAGCGGCGCCACCTCGTGCGCAGCCGCAGCAACAGCAACAAAAGCCGCAGAAGCCTGACCGTCCGGCGCAGAGCCAGCCTTCGAAGGGAGGCGGAAAAGGTAAGGGCAAGCCTTAACCATTTTTAGCCACGGATTTCACGGATAATCCGGATCCAATCCGTAAAATCCGTGGCTTCTACTTTCCTCAATCTCTCACGTGTGTTAAGAATACATCTTCCCGATTCCCCCAATCTCTAACAATCCATGTAGTACCCAAACTCTCAAGGTGGAGGACTGTCTTGTTCAAGGAAGACTCTTTACAAAAAAGCAGACGTACATTTCTAAACCAGGTCGGAGCCGTATCAATCGCGGCAGGAGTAATCGGCATGGAGCCGTTGCTCGGAACCGACCGCTCCCAGGCTCGCGCCGACGTCGGATCGAATCAGCGTGCGAACGCGTGCGCCAAACTTCGACGTGACACCGCGATGGCAGGTCTACACGCTACCCCCCAGAACCTGCAGCACCTAAACAATCAGGACGAAGAGCTGTACCCAAACAAACTGGGTAGTTTCTCAAAAGGACTCCCGCACAACGACGATGGCACGGTAGTCTTGAGCGCATACAATGCGTTGCTCCAGGCACTAAACAGTGGAAGCCCGGCAGACTTCGACGCCATCCCCCTCGGTGGCACACTCGGCTTTACCAACCCACAATCAGGACTGGCTTTCGATCTCGAGGGACCAGACGCGCATGCGCTCGTGCAACCCCCCGCACCGGCATTCGCGAGCCGTGAGCAAGCCGCAGAGATCTCAGAAAATTATTGGATGGCATTGCTGCGAGATGTGCCGTTCTCGCAGTATGCCGCGAATCCGATCGCAAACGCTGCTGCCGCGGATTTGACGTTGTACGGCGCAGACTTCACCGGGGCGAAAACCGGCGGAGCAGTAACCCCTGCAACTCTCTTTCGCGGTCTGACGCCCGGCGACAAAGTTGGACCATACCTGTCGCAATTCTTTTACCAGGACTGTACCTTCGGCGCGAACAAACTCGATCAGAAGATCAGGACGACTGTACCCGGCGTTAACTACATGACTGACTTCAGCACATGGCTCGCAGTTCAAAGAGGTATCGCGCAAGGCCCGGATGCTTTAGATCCGGTGCCGCGTTACATGCGCAATGGTCGCGACATGGGATCGTGGGTTCACGTTGATATGTTGTTCCAGGCCTACTTCCTTGCGTTTCTAATTCTTTCGAATGCAGGCGCTCCGTTCGATGACGCCAACCCCTACAACAACAACCCGACGCAGATCGGATTCGGCACTTTTGGTGGTCCCGACGTCGCCACGACCTTGTGTGAAGTAGCCACGAGAGCATTAAAAGCAGTTTGGTATCAGAAGTGGTTTGTGCATCGACGGCTGCGGCCCGAAGCTATGGCGGAGAGAATCGATCGCACGCTCTATGCGGGCGCCGGTTATCCGGTTCATCCGGAGATACTCGACTCGTTCAACGATTCGAATCGACTCAAGGGTTTCATGCCTGCAGGGAACGCTTTCCTGCCGCTGGCGTTTCCGGAAGGCTCGCCAACGCATCCCTCATACGGCGCGGGACACGCAACCGTCGCGGGTGCGTGCGTCACCGTTCTCAAAGCATGGTTCAAGGAGACCACGCGATTGGTGGACATCGGACTCACGCCATTACAGCCCGCTGACGATGGCTTGAACCTCGTGCCTTATGCTGGTTCCGACGCAGGAGATCTAACCGTGGGTGGCGAACTCAACAAGATCGCCTCTAACGTCGGGCTCGGTAGAAACATCGCCGGCGTACACTGGCGCTCCGATGCAACCGAGTCGCACAAACTGGGCGAAGCGATTGCAATCGGGCTACTGAGAGAGCAGCGAGGTTGCTATAACGAAGTCTTCAACGGCTTCAGCTTGACCAAGTTCGACGGCACCACGATAACGGTTTAGGGAACGCGGATGAATGCGGATTTTAATCCGGATTTTATCCGTGTTATCCGCGCCCTAATTGAGTTGGACGATAGCGAGCCCGCCAGGGGCAATCTGAAGAGAAACGACGCCGTTGTTTGGCTTTAACACGGCGTCGTTTGTCCATTCTGTCGCACGTTGAATCTGCTTACCCGAAAGAGAGATCGTCACATTCACGTAAGCACTCCGATCCACCTGCGCCATTCCCTGCTGCGTCTTGAACACGCCATTGTTATTCAGCAGCGTCACTACCCAACTATTCGCCGTGCGATTGATCAGATACTCAACGTCCCCAGTAATTTTCAACGGCACCGCATCGGCAAAGATATGCGTGAGTAGATGCGCGGCAAAAGGAACCATTCGCTCATCTTCACCCAGCATATCCGGCACCGCGACGAAAACAACGCTTCCCTTTCCGAACTTATTCACCGTTACTAACGGCTCGCTATCAGGAATCGTAATCAACGGCGTCGCCCCTTTGAGCTGGATTCTTTCAAGCCGAAAGATCTGACTCTTCAAATCCTGCGGTTCCTCACCTGGCGCAAGACAAGTGGCGTTATGCGCCCAGCCCGTGTCGTTGAGCAGTCGCACACCTAAAAACTGTTCGGGCAGCCCTTTGATTTGCGCCGCATTGATCACAAGCGTGCCGCCGTCGCGAACATAATCTTCTATCCGCTTGATCCACTCGTCAGACCACTCGATTCGCCCGCCAACTACAACCGCACGATACGACGGCAACAGGGTTTGAATCTTCGATCTCGATTGCTGCACGTCAGCCGCCGTCACGACATCGAAGATGTCACCAAAAACACCGGGCACAAACGGCTGTCGATCGGCGATCGCGGGTTCGCCTTCAACCACGAGCCCCGGATAGTACGCAACTCCAAACAACTCTCGCAGCGCGCGATCGCTGCGATCGATCTGCGAGACTTCAAACGGCCACTGCGGATAATCCGTCATCTCAAAGCCGTGAGCCGGATCGAGAAGAAAGGCCACCGGCGTGTACGGAGTGCCACGATCCGCATGTTTCTCCGCAAACCGAACAAACTCATCCGTGATCCGGCCCAGCGGATTCAGTTGAAACGGGTGATCACCCGGACCGGGTTTGAAAAACTGATCCTGGCCCTGCTCGAGATAGATGGCAGAAGCCCCGGCCATGTAATAGAGGTAATAACTCTTCCGGTACCACGACAGCGACGGCCCCATCGTTGGACCATAACGCGAGTGGTAAAAGAAATCCGGGCCGGCGAAGTTTTGCTGCTTCGTGAACGTAGTGGCTGTGTCGCCAAAGTTTGGTGCGTGATAATAAAGAAACGAGCCGCCAAACTGCCGCGCCGCACCGCGCGTAAATGCGATGCGCATCCCCCACATCGGCATGACTGCGGCAGTCTCCATGCCCAGTAGATTCACGCCCCACTGGCTCAATGCATGCGCAAACGAAGTGCTCGACGTCGACTGCCCGGGAATCAACTTGTCCCACATCGGCCCGGTTTCAGTATGAAAAGTGTCCCGCCATTTGCGCGCGATCGCATTCGAGTAAAACTGCCGGTGCGCTTCCAGCAATTCACGGCGCGTCATCGACGGGGAAATCTTCAACTCCGCCGGCGCTGACTCCCACACGTAACCAACACTCTCTCCTGAAATCCAACCAAGAAACTGATCCTTTAGCTCACCGTTGAGCAGTTGCCACGCTGCTTGTCCGTCAGCGGGGTTGAAGGTCGCACCACCGTAGTTGATGAGAATCGCGAATGGAACCTTGGTCTGGCGGATGTAACGAAGAAACGGACTTCCTTCCTTCAGATACTCCGGCACGTTGTTGATGTAAACGACCGGAACCACCAGCTTCGATTGAAACAACGGCACATCGCGAGCGCCCTTGTACTTCGCGACAAACTCTTCAATCGGTTCCGCATTGAATGGAAAGAGCGGACGTTCAGACGCAGGCTTGTCGAGCAGCGGCCAGAACTCCTTCGCGATATTCCACGGCATCAGAAAATCGCGTCCGGCGACTTTCGGCCGCAACCACGCATCCGGAATTCGCCCCGTGTCTTCGCTCTTCAGTAACGATGTGAAAGGCTTGCCGGTGATCGCCCAACTACGCAGATAACGGTTAGCCGCAAACTCGGGCTTCTGTCTGCCTGAAGGTTTGAAACTCAGATCGCTGGTGAGTAGAAAGCAGTCGATATGCCGGCGTGCCTCGGCAGTCTTCTCGATGAGAATTGACACACGCGCCGGGCCTTTCTTCAACGTCGCGTTAGCGCTGTCCCACGCAAAAGCCCAACTCCAGTACAAGCTGACTTCGTCGTTAGAATCGATAACATCATTCGCGCCAAACTCATGTCGAAAAACTTCGGCGCCATTCTGTGCGATCGTGACGGTGAAGTTTTCAGTCTTCTTCGCCCAATCTGCGTAGCGCACCCAGAATGTGTACTGTCCCTCGCGCGGAATCTCGAGGTCCTGATACAACATCGCTCGATTCTCATCCGCGCTCGCAGCCGCGGAGTTCCACTCACTCTCGCCGCCCTGCGTCCACTCGGCTGAAACGCCTGGGCCATTTATTCCCCAGCCGGGTGCTTTCGAACGCGGCAGGTCCAGATACGACGGGTTGAGCAAAGGTTCTCCGAGCTTGCCGGTCGTAAACCCACGCATATTTTCCGCTTCGTACCAGAGGTACTCACCGGGTGGTCTGGTTTGGGAATAGATTACGAGAGGTAAGAAGAACAGAAGAATCCACAGATTACGCAGATTCTTTCTAATCTGTGTCATCTGTGTAATCTGTGGACTAACCTAAAGCCTCGAGACACTCGCTGATCGTCCGCTGTCTGCACGTGAACATGGGCGTGTCGCGCAGCGTGTAGGAGCTGGCTTTGGTTTCGCGAAGCTCCTGGACCAGATCGAGAAAGTCGGACGGATAGTCAGTCTCGAAAGCGACGACAAACTCCTGATCGTCGAGACCAAAGGAATACGTAGTGTGCAGTTTCACAGAGCGATACTTCATGCCGATGCGGATATGTTCATCCATCATCTCCTGGCGCTGCTCCGCGGGTCGTGAATACCATTCACGAGTTTTTACAAACGGGTAAACGAACAGATACTGTGACTTGCCGGGAATGATGTGCAGGCGGTCTTCGTCGTGTTCCGGATTGTCTTTATCGATGTACATCGAGCGTTTCGTCATCGAGAGAAACGATACCGACGGTTCGATGTACTTCGCCATCTCGGTCTTGTTGAGACGCGAGGTCATCTCCTGAAGCGGATCGAGTTCATAACCGATGCGCCAGATCATGAAATCCACATTAGTACGAAGACCGATAGTTGAATAGGAATGAATGAGTAATGACGAGCGAAATTCGTCGACTGTGTTTATGAATTCCTCGCGGCAGCGCTGCTTGTCGGCCGCCGAGAGCAGGCGCCATTCGGGACGCGCATGATAAAACGTGAAATTGACGAACTGTCGGGGAAGCTTCGCCTTCTCTATTTCCACATCCGCAGCCGTAGGCGCAAGCCGAAGAGAACCGCGGGTGGAATTGGCTGGATCCTTATCGCTACTCATTGTTTTAACCTCTGACCGGATAAGATGACTGACCCTGAAGATTCAGCGATGGCGCAAGTTATTCTGCCCAGTCTCCACGCTGAATGCAACCCGTGGCAGATTGGCAGCAGAATCTTGTAAATCCTGCAAATCCTGTTAATCCTGTCACAATACGGAATAAAATCTCGCGCCGGTGCGTCAAACTATAATGATGAATGAAACGACATCTATAGACCACGAACCGTCTCGTCGCTCTTTTCTTAAGCTCATACCGCTCGGCCTTTTGGCAGGTGCCTTTGCATCAATCGGCGGCGCTGCGTTTCGCTTTCTGCGTCCAAAACTATCAGCCGCGACCGAGAGCTGGCTCGATGTGGCGTCTGTTTCCGAACTGACCGGACCGCAACCTCTCGCGCGCAAGATCGTCGCCGAACACATTACCGGTTGGGCCATCACGACCGAAGAACACAACGTTTTTGTCTTGCCGGCAAAGAGTAATCAGGTACTGTCGGCCGTCTGCCCGCACGAGGGTTGCGAGGTCGCGTGGGATCAAAACACGAATCGCTTTTCGTGTCCGTGTCATGAAAGTTACTTTGCCGCCGACGGGGCGCGGATTAGCGGGCCCGCTCCACGCGGGCTCGATCCGCTGCCGATGCGGGTTCAGGACGGGAAGCTGCAAGTGCAATACGTCGCGAAGGAGCAAGCGACGCGCGCATGACTCCTCCGTTTGAAAAAGCACCAGCGTGGGTTGAGACGACGGGCGGGATCGTCGGCGTCCTACTCCTCGTTCAGTTTGTTACCGGAGTGTTGCTGGCGTTTTATTACGTGCCGTCAGTCGACCACGCATACACGACCGTCTCTTACGTTGAGAAAGTTGTCTCTTCAGGAGCGTGGGTGCGTGCCTTACATCACTACGGATCGCAGTGGCTCAGCGTCTTTGTTTTCCTTCACGTGATACGGCTGTTTGTGAACAGAGCTTATGTCGCGAACAGGATTCAATGGATCGTTGGGATCCTGTTGCTTGGTTTCGTGATGGCGGCAGGAGGCACTGGTTATTCACTGCCGTGGGACGCACGCGCGTTCTTCAGCACACGCATCGCTGAAGGACTGATGGGAGGACTTCCTCTGGCAGGCGGCATGGCGCGACTGTGGCTGCTCGGTGGAAGTGATATCTCGACAATAACCCTTTCGCGATTCTTCGCGCTTCATGTGCTCGTGGTTCCTGCTTTCTTGAGCGCCGTTGTTGTATGGCGCGTCTTCAGATCCAATCCTCGTGACATCTTCGGGCGTCGTCACGCGATCGCAGGTGGTGTGGTGTTTCTGTTGCTCGCGTTATGGTGTTTGAAATACCGGGCTCCGCTTGGGCCATCCGTTGTCGATGTGACCGCCGATTATCTGCCTCGGCCCGGCGCACAGTTTCTCTGGCTCTACCAGTCGTTGAAGTATCTGCCCGGCGGACTCGGCTCGCTCGCCGGCGTTGCGCTGCCCGGCCTCGTTCTCCTGATTCTTATTTTGCTGCCATGGCTCAAGCAGCAAAGATTGGTTGGCGGGACGATTCTCGGTGTGGGCCTTATTCTCGTCGTCGTGATGACAAGCGCTTCATACATCAGTGACCGGCTTGATCCGAAAACGTCGAGACAACTCTCAATACAAGCAGCGCATGAAGATGTTTGGCGTCGTGAACCATTCAAACCGGCACCGATCACTCTCGCGGCATCAACGACGGCCGTATCCGGCGGTCCACCGGTCATGTACATCAAATTTTGCGCAAACTGCCATGGGCCAAACGGCGAAGGCGCTCGCCAGGGACGATTGAATTTTCCGCCGTTGCTTGACGTCTCAACCAAGCCACGCCGCACTGTGAGCGACATAGTCGAGATACTCAAAGATCCGCCGGCATACGGTATCTCGCCGCCCATGCGATCGTTTACGGACAAATTGACTGACGAGCAGATGAAAGAAATTGGTGAATGGATTGTGAAGTTGAAACGTTAACGTCTTTTTTGATAGAACAAATCAACTGGAGAAACCGTCAGATGAAACTAATCGCGCTTGCCCTAACGTGTGTCGCCATTGCTTTAGTAGCTGTCGCCTGCACTGAAACCGCCACCCCGACCAACACAAATACGTCGAGTGCAGCCGCCTCGCCCGCAGCACCTTCGCCGGCGGCATCAGTCGATGAATTTGCGACGGCAAAAGCCAACTATCAAAAGCACTGTGAAGCCTGCCACGGTCCCGAGGCCACCGGTGGTCTCGTCAAAGTAGACAATAAACAAATCAAAGTGCCATCACTGAAAGCGGAACACGCCCTCAAGCACACCGACGATCAGATCACAAAAATGATCACCAACGGCGAAGAAGAAATGCCGGCCTTCAAAGACAAACTGTCGTCCCAGGAGATCGCCTTGATGGTCCGCTACGTCCGCAAGATCCAGGGCAAGTAAGCCAGGATCATTAGCCACAGATCGGCGCGGATTTATAACCGATCGGTATTTCCCATCCGCGTAGATCTGTGGCACCATCTCACGCGTGCACCCGTAGCTCAGTTGGATAGAGCGTCTGACTTCGGATCAGAAGGTCGCAGGTTCGAGCCCTGCTGGGTGCACCAACCCCTCAACAACTTACGGTCAATCTTCAAACGATTCCTGCTAAGCGGTGTGACTACAGTGTGACAACGCTACGGGAATTCCAACTAACACGTAGTAAATAACATAGCGTAGAGATATTGACCGCTCACCTAAAACGTCCATCAGTCCGACCATTGAAAGACTAAAGCTCAACGACGCATTCAACACAAAGCGTAGCTTCCCATCTGCTCTAATCCGCTCCCATCTCGCTAGTTCCCGCTGCTCTCTTCCAGAGGACCAGACGCGGTAATTTTTTAGAGTGTTAATCATTTCAACAAGCGCTTAATATCACGAAAGGGAGTCGATCGATTAGAGCGGGGGCAAGCCCCTCTTCCTGACTTGTTCTATTTTCAGTTGCGCAAATGTCTAATGGAAACTTGCATCGAAAAATAGAACAAGTCAGGAAGAGGGGCTTGCCCCGCTGGTTGAAAGTAACCAGGAATACACCTGTCTCTTATACACATCTGACGCTGCCGACGAC
>JBKPPU010000352.1:0-11773 GCA_046733695.1 Acidobacteriota bacterium | reverse complement strand
GCGGTATAGTGCGCTCGCACTGTGTTGGCACCACCGCTGTTGTTTACGCTAGTGATTACCTTAACAAGCTAACCGGTGAAAAGATCGAGCGGGAGTGTCGCCGGCAACTCAAATGCGGTTGCCGCGCGCTAGTCATCGATTTCAGCGACACGAAACTCGTCAACAGTATCGGAATTTCAATTCTCCTCGGCATAATCGACGTTGCTGAAAAGAGCGGCGCCCGGATTGTCTTTTCCGAAGTCAACAATCAAACAGTCGAGTTATTTGAAATGCTCGGACTGACCCGCCATGTTGTGCTCGCTAAGGACGAACGGGAAGCACTGATCAATCTTTCGCGTTTTGAGGCTACTACTCCCGTAGTCCACTGAATACATGGAGCCTTCGACCCAGAAACTCATTCATACATTTGGAGCCCTAGCCGACTAAGGGCAGGAAATTGCCGGCACCGGCGACTTCAACGAGATGGTGCGAACGTCGATGCACCTGCTGCTGGGCACGCTCGCGTTGCGACGTGGCGCAGTGGTCGAGTGCACTGGTCCTGGCCCACTTCGTTGCATTTCGCTTTGGGGGCTCAGCGATCAGTTGTTGACTGGAGTCGACATTAACGAAGCCGAGATGAAGGCATTTCTCGCGGGCCAGATCTCTGATTCGGTCTTGAAAAACACCCCTGCTGCAAATCCGTTTATGGATCGATATCGCGAGCGGCTCACCGGCGAGGGCATCGAGCTCGTATTGCCGATGATCGTGCGCGGGGAAGTAACCGGTTTGGTTCTGCTTGGAGGGAAGGCGAGCGGTGAGGAATTTTCGAGCGACGATTTCGAAACGATTCACGCGATGGTCCGGCACATCGGTGTCGGTATTCACACGCATCGTCTACTCGAGCAGGTGGCCCAACGCGCAGAAGAGAATCGCCGTCTGTACGATGAGTTGCGCACGATCTACCGCGATACGGTGCGGGCTTTTGCAGCGGCAATCGATATTAAAGACAAGTACACGCAGGGACACTCGGAACGCGTCGGCAGGTATAGCGAGATCATCGCGCGGGAAATGGGTTGGAGTGAAGAAGAAGTCGAGGGAATTCAGATCGCTGGGTATCTGCACGACATCGGAAAACTCATCGTCGACCGCGACATCATCAACGCTCCTTACCATATCGATGCAAAGAATTCGAGTGAACTCAATAGACATCCCGCGGCTGGTTATGAAATTCTCGCTCCGATCAGACACCCGTACGCCGACATACCGTTGATGGCGAAGTATCACCACGAACGGCTCGACGGTCGTGGTTATCCTGACGGACTTACAGACCAGCAGATTCCCCTCGGTGCGAAGATCGTTTCGCTGGCGGATTCATTTGACGCGATGACGACGGATCGTCCTTACCGCCGTCGTCGCTCTTTTGAAGACGTCGTGCGTGATTTACGTGAAAGCAGTGGTAAGCAGTTTGATGGCAAGGTCGTAGCAGCCTTTGCGCGAGCGATCTTGAAAGAAGTAACCGGTGAAACCAAAGAACGCCGCATCACGAAGCTGCTCGGCAAGGGCTATCTCGAAGGTGAGCACACCGCAGCACTCCTCACAGATCTCATCGCCGATCTAGAAGACTCGCGCAAAGGCGCCACGGCGCAAACATCCTAAATCTCTTTTTGTGCTTTTTGTGCTTTATTGTGGCTGAATACGGATCGTGAAGTTACAAATTGCAATCTTCTGATCGGGCGCGATCTCCGTTGGCTCTTCACGTGTTATTTCTTTTCCATTGACGATCGTCGGGTTCCGCCCTTTTGCGACGAGCCAGTATCGCCCCTCATTATCACGCGAAAGAATGGCATGAACGCGGCTGACCTCCGGGTCGCCCTTAATCGGTAAATCCACCGAGATACTTCGAGAGCCGCGTCCGATCGTGATCTCATTCTTCATGATCGGCACCACTGCTTCGCGCACGCCGTTCTGCCAGACCTCAACCTGGTAAAGCGCAGTCGCCTTCGGCCGGACGACCGTCTGTTCGCTTTCGCTGACGTCACCCGCACGCTCGACAATCGTGTCGTTAGGACTAAACGCAGGCGCCGTGCGTGAAGGATCCACACGTGGCGTCACCATCGTGTGTCCACTCTCGGTCTCATCCCAAACAGCCTGCACGCGAAACTCACCCTTGTTTAGCGTTCCATCGACGCGAAGCTCAACCGCAAACGATTTGACAGCCAGTTGCGTCTGCCCGCTCAACTCGCGCGCACGCTCCGATAGGACGTGAAACAGCCCCTGCTCCAAACCGCGACGCTTATCACCCTGCCACTCCTTATCGTCGTCTGCACTGAGGTAAACGATGTACTCTCGTGGAATGTAGGTTGGACCACCGGGCGGCGTGAACATCTCGCGCTGCATCGCGGCTTCCACTTCGCGCGCGATCTTTACGAGAAACTCTTCCCAAACGCGGCGCGGTTTCGCATGCTCGTCGGCGGCTTCGAGTAGGTCTTCGCCCGTCTCACCGTCTATCCATTTTCTGATCGATTCCAGCAGACCCAAACTGTCGCTCCTTCTCCGCACTCAAAGCTAATCGAACTTGACGTATCGCCTGTTGATCCAACCACGGTCCGATGAATAAGGATCGATCTTCGGCCTTCCGTGTTCCACCACCTGTACCTCAAACCAGTTATTGTCGGCGCTTAGCACTTTCACTTTAGATCCTGACTCCGCAAGTCCAATCGGCATATTCGAGCTACTCGCCACCGGTCGAAGATTGACGTCGGTGGTGGTGATGCCTTCACGACCAATTATCACCGGCTCGACGTTTTGAGCAATCGGCGCAAGGGGATTCCAACGTGTCGTCACATACTTGTGGGTCGCCAGGAGCATACCAGAGAACGCGAGTATCAACCCGATAGCAACGAGCGCGCGACGCTTCTTGCTGGCCGGCAATACTGACTCACCCGACGAGGTGGTCCTCTCCGGACGTCGTTCTCTCTGCGTTGCCATCTCCTGACGAGCGCGCATCTCCATCTGCCGCTCGACTTCGCGATTGATCGGAACCACGATGCGTGGCCGCTTGGCTGTATCGAGATCAGGAGGCGCAGGCTTGGGCACTTCAAAGTGGGGCCGCGGTGGTGCTGCTTCGGTGAAGTCCTCTTCCGGCTCTACGGAGAGATCTTCACTTGGCTTGCGTCTTATCTCCTGGACGACGCCCGGGACCATCTGCAATGGTCGGGTCGGCGGGAGGCTCGCGTCGGCGATGTCGTCCCAGAATTCTTCCACCGTCTGATAACGGGCTTCCGCACGATTCTGAGTTGCTTTCTGAAGCACACGGAGGACCGAGCTTGCCCAGGGAGTTTCGCTTATGTGCGCCGGCAACTCCGTCAACGCGTGTTGTGCAAAGCGTCGGGGTGATTCACCTGCGAGCAACGTGTAGGTCGTTTTCGCGAGCGAATAGATGTCGGCTGCCGGTGTGAGATGAGCGTGTGGCATTCTCAAGCCGCCAGTATCGAGCTGCCCGGTCTGCATCAACGGGTTATGTTCGGGCGCTGAATAGATATTGGTTCCGACCCGTGTGATCGCGCCGTCGAAAGCATCGATGCGAGCCACGCCGAAGTCAGCAATCTTCACGACTTCTTTGTCGGCGGTGAGCAGCAGGTTCTGCGGCTTGATGTCGCGATGGATCACGCCGCACTTGTGTGCGTGCGCAAGACCGGAGCAGACCTGTTCCAGATAAAACAGAACTCGCTGAAGAGACAATGGGCGCGTTTTAGTGAGCGCAAACAGATCGCCGCCGGGAAGATACTCGAGAACGATGTAATGAAAAGTCGTGCCGTCGAGATCGATAGCTGTACCGTGTCCGAGGCGGTTTATCACATTTGGATGTCGAACGCGATCGAGTGCAACCGCCTCGTTTTGAAAGTTTGTGACCAGCGTTCGCTCCAACTCAGCATCGGGTGCGTCCTGGAGATAGAGATTCAGAGCCTTGATAACAATAGTGCGCGGAGCATCTTCGGCGGCAGCATTATCGTTCGCGACGTAGATCTCCGCGTAGCTGCCACCACCGAGGCGCTCAACGATGTCGTAGCGGCCATCTAATCTGCTGTTTTGGAGTCTGAGTTCCGCCATTTTTCATTAGCCACAAAAAGGCACAAAAAGCACAGAAAGAGTTTTCTGAAATATGGTTTTGTGCTTTTTGTGCTTTTTTGTGGCAACTCTCTTCTGCATCTTCGTGGCTCCTTAGATGCTGTTAAGGAGCGTTGCTGTTGGTGGGCGTCTTCGTCAGCTCTTCGTAGTGGTTGAGTACCTTCCAGCGATCCTTCTGTGTCCTCACAGTTATCATGCCCAAACCGAGAATCGCTTCTTTCTTGATCGTGGCATTGGCCGGAGAAGGATTGAGGTTCGACTTGCTGATAGCCGCGTCGAAAGCTTTTGACGCTTCGTCGGTATTGCCGGTCAGAAGATTTGCGCGACCATAAAGATACAAAAACTCCGCATTCGGCGAATCGAGTGGACTCTGAACTCCCGCAGCCACTATCTCCTTGCCAACATCGTTCGCCAGCCACGCACGCGGATCCTGATCCACTTGCCGTCGCGCTCGCTCAAATTTCACAAAAGGTTCTTCAGGCGGGGCCGTTACTACAGGAGTAGCCGCCGGCGCCGGCTCAGTCTTGGACGCGAGGAAGGGAATTCTCTCCTTGAAGCGCGCGCCCGCATAAAACGCCCCGGCAATAAGCAGCAAGACGAGTACAAACAGTAATGCACGTCCGGCGCCTCCGCCCGATCGCGGCGCCGCGGCGGGTTCGCCCACGTTGAGTGGTTCGCCAGAAAGCGGCGTCACCTGAGCTGGTTCACTTGCCGGTGCGGGGAAGGCAATTCGCGAAGCCGGCATGAACGTGGTGTCCCCAGGTGAGCCATTGCCGGATGGCACTGCATAAACACGTTCTGTTTCAGGCGAGATTGTCGGTTCGAGATCCGCCAGGCGCTCGTTGGCCCTGAGATGTTCGCCAACTCGTATTGCGACAACCGTGAGATTGTCTTCAGCACCGCGTTCGAAGCAACGTCGTTTGAGCTCACCGCAAAGTTCATCGAGACTGTCACTGACAACCATCAATTGTCGAAGCTCGTTGTCGGTGATGTGACGCGTAATGCCGTCTGTACACAACAGAAACTCTGTGCCGTCTTCGACCTCCATCGTCTTCATGTCGACTTCGACGCCCTGTTCCGCTCCGAGCGCACGGCTGATCACGTTCTTGCTGGGATGATTTGCGGCCTGTTCCGGAGTCATCCGACCGGCGCGCACTTCTTCTTCGACGATCGAATGATCTTCAGTTTCGCGATGCAGTTGTCCGTCAGGAGTAAGCCGGTAGAGTCTGGAGTCGCCGACGTGTCCGAAGGTCGCGACGTTGCCCTTGAGATGGAGCGCGACGATCGTTGTCGCCATCATCGAAAACTTCGCGTGCTCCTGGGCCATCTGGTGAATCGACGCGTTGGCGCGTTGAATGGCGAGCTCCATCAAGTCTTCAATGTCCGCGCCGTCGGTCTGGTGGCGAAACGCTTCGTCGAGCACCTCGATCGCCGTTTGCGACGCGACTTCACCAGCCTCTGCACCGCCCACGCCGTCTGCTACCGCGAAGATCTGGCGCTCGCGGTCGTGCAGGAGTGCGTCCTCATTCAACGGCCGGCGTTCGTTCAGACCGCGGTCTGTTAGCGACGCGGATTGGACCTTGAAGGTCCTGGTCTCTTCGCTCATTGCACAGCCTCCAGCTTAAGGGGAGAAGAACTCTTAGCCACCGGCTTCTCTAGTATGACCTTGTCGCGTGCATTTCGGCTTGAAAATGCCATCAGCATCCCCAGCATTGCAAAGCTCGTAATCAGACTGAAACCACCATGGCTGACGAATGGCAGCGTGATTCCAGTCATCGGCAAGGCTCGTAAAATACCGCCAATATTCACCAAAGCCTGAAAACCGACAAACGCCGTTAGACCTGCTGCGCACAACTTCGTAAACATATCACGCGCCTCCAGCGAAGTGCGAACTCCAGCGACCACGAAGATTATGATCGCGAGGATAATGATCGCGCCTCCGCCAAGGCCGGTTTCTTCAGCAATGGCCGCATAAACATAGTCAGAGTCGGCAATCGGAATCACTTCCGGGAAGCCCAAACCGAATCCTCGACCCGTAGTCTTACCTGAAGAGATACCCCATTGCGCCTGCGCCGGTTGAAACGCGAGCTTGTCGAACCAGATATCGACGTTGACAGTCTTCTGCATCGCCGGACTCTGTTCGGCAAGTTCCTTCAGTTTTGGATCCTTGCTGAGTGATTCGTCATATTCCTTCTTCCACCATGAGACTTCCGGCGACGGCGGATCAAAGCCGTCAAGCCACAGGTGAAAGCGCTGCTGGATTCGGGACGGGAGGGCAGCGCTGATCGGCCGGGCGATCGTCGGCAGCAGCGGCACTTGCTCCTGAATGTCGCGGGGCAGCGCGCCCACAACGAGGATTGCGATGACGAGGATGACCGAGCCTACGAACAGCAGAAGCTGAGGCCAGCGTCGCACGGCGACGAGGTAGAGCGTTGTATAAGCGCCGCTGAAGATCAGCATCTGGCCAAAGTCTTTGAGTGCAAAGAAGGGGATGAAAGGCATCACTGCCATGGCCAGCAGCGGCACGATATCGCGCGCGCGTGGAACGCCCCAGTAAGTTTCAGCCAGATCTTTGTAACGGGCAGTCAAAATGCCGGCGAACCCGACGAGGATGGCGATCTTACAAGGGTCCCACGGTGTCATGTTGCCGACCGCTTTACCGGCGCTCGAGGTGACGACTGCGATCGCAAGCGGCACAAGCGTGAAGAGCACGATGATGAAACTGTTGCGTTGCAGCCACAGCAAAAAGCCGTCCCGCACACAAAACGAATACGCGATAGCAAAAGCGAGAAAGGAAAAGACCGGAATCCATGTGTAACTGGAAGTCAGCGCGTTCCAGAGTGAGTAGTTGGATTCTTTCTTCGGAAGCTGACTGATATCGATCGGTTGCGCGGGTGTGGGCGGCAGTCCCATCAACTGCTTCTTGACGGGATCGTAATTCTCCATGATGTAGCGCGTGCGCAGTGCCTGCATTTTTTCTTCACGCGCCTGGGATTTGTTGCGCGCGTTGTATTCGGGATCGCTGTAGAGGCGATACTGAATCAACATGCCGAAGGAGAAGAGAAGGATTGCGGTCGTGTAAAGCACCCAGTTGCCCGCGAATCGTTTAGTGCGCGAAAGCCAGAGCGCGATCGCGATCAACGGAATGAACATCATCAGGTCGCGAACGGCGCCAATGATTGACGTTTCGTAACCGCGCAGCAGACCAGCGCGATGCACGGCAAAGTAACCGGCGATCTCGAGACCGAGGATTATCAGGATAATGAGTAAATGTGATGATGCCCGATTTTTCATGTTCTATTTAGCCGCGGATGAAACGGATAAAATCCGGATTTCTTTCTGTGTCATCCATGGTTACTTAACATTGAAATAGCCTAAGTCTCTCGCCTTTAATACGAGCGCTGCGGCAATTGGTGCTGCGGATCGCGATCCGTAACCCCCACCCTCGACGATCACCGCCATCGCGAGTTGTGGTCTTTCGAGCGGCGCGATGCACAGGAACCAGCCGTCGATCCGCGGATTGTCGTTATCCATGATCACTTCGTCATACTCGCGAATGATGTTGCCTTTGTTGTCCTTCTCAACCTTGTGCCGTGTCTTTGGTTCACCGGTTTTTGGATCGTAAACCGGTTGGACCTTCTGCGCCGTTCCAGTCTTGCCGCCCGTATTGATCCCTGCTGCTTTCACAGGCCCAAACACGCCGCGAGCCGTACCGACGGGGCCGCCGGTAACAAGTCCCATGATCGAGCGCAGTCGTGCGGCAGTCGCCGGCGTCATGACCTGATTGAACATTTCGGGCTTCACGCTGTACTCGATCCGCGGCTTCATCAGTTTGCCTTCCATGTTGCCGATTGCCGACGCGGCGAGAGCCATCTGAAACGGAGTCATTTGGCCCGCATAACCCTGCCCATAACCCATCAGCGCCAGGTCGTATCGCGTGACTTGCTTGCCCGTAACAATCGTGGCTTCTCTCGGCGCGAGCGCGCGTTTGATCGCATCCGTGCTCGCGTCCCAAATCTGCGGCAGCTTTCGGCCACGCAAAGCTTCTGACGGCGTGTCGTAAGCACCGATGCCGAGTAACTGCGCCGCGCGTTTCAACTTTTCAGCACCGAGCTTTACACCCATTTGCGCGAAGTACTGGTTACACGAGACTTCATAAGCCTGGTCGATCTTGATGCGACCGTGAACCTCGCCTGGTCCACCATCGTCGAAGATCACGTTTGCACCCGGCGCCGCGTAATAGCCGCCGCCGCTGCAAGTGAACTCAGTGTCCTGCTCGCCGGCGAGGAAGGCTGCCGTCATCGTCACGGTTTTGAATGTCGAACCGGGAATGTAGTAAGCGCCGAGTGCGCGACTCACGAGCGGCTTGTCACGTTCGTTTGCTTCGAGACGAATCCACGTCTCTTCGTCATCAACTTCCTCGAGACTGTAAGAAGGCTCGCTGTAGAGCGCGAGCACGTCGCCGGTTTGAGGATTAAGGATGACAACTGCGCCGTGCTTGCCTTTCAATTGGTCGACAGCAGCCTGTTGCAATGAACGATCGATCGTGAGGCGTACGTCCTGATTGCCTCTGAAGTCGAGCTGCTTTCCTTTGACGACTTCGAGCGCTTCGGGAAGTGCGCCGCTCTGAACGCCGAATAGCGCGCGTTCCAGTCCCGGATCGCCGCGATCCGAACCGAAGATATGCGCGAACGCTTTGTCCATCGGATACTCGCGGCGAATGTTGCCGCTCGAGTCGCGTTTATAGTACGCCAGTGGTTGGTCCACACGTCCGCTGCGGTCGAAGATCCAGCCTCGCAATGTCGATTCAGAAAGACGACGCCCGCGCAAATCCTTGTAACTCAGCTCCTGAAACTTTTCATTTCGTTCCGCGGCGTAATGGGCCCAGTAGATGTGAAACGAAAACAGTCCGATCGAGAGCAGCACAAACAACCATCGCAGTGCTTTCAGACCACGATTCGTGGACGTCGATCCGAGTCGCTTCCTGACCGCCTTTGGAAGATCTTCAGGGATTGGCGAGGCTGTCTGCCGCCGGCTGCGTAACAGGCCCAGCAACAGCAACAGAATGACGAAGCCAAAGCCGCCTACGTAGATCAGTGTCAGCAGTGCCGGCGTTCTTTCCGGGACGTGCGGAGTGGGAAGAGGAGAGGGCGTGGGAGTTTGTAGGAGAAGAAGAAATGAAATAAGTAAAGTCATTCAGGTTCGTTATTGCCGATTGCCAATTGCCAATTTATGTTGCTGCCTCGACTAATCAACAATCGGCAATTGGCAATCGGCAATTGTCTCACTCACTTTTCCGCAATCGTACTTCCACATCTCCGAAACCGACGACGTCGCCGTCTTCAATCAGCCGCGACTCCCCGTAAGAAATACGCCGGCCGTTGAGATAAGTGCCATTTGTTGAGCCCGTGTCGGCGACGAGGAGTGTGCCTTCACCAGTCATCAGGAGCGCGGCGTGTATCTTTGAAACGCTCGCGTCGTTCAGAGTTAATTCGTTATCGGAGGCGCGTCCGACATTGAGCCTCTTGCCACCGGGCTTGAAGAGTAAAGGCACTTCACGCGTGCCGGCCGGCAACGTGATACGCGCAATCACCTCAATATCGGGCATCGGCGGAGCAGCTCCCGTAATCGGCACACCGAGCTTTGCAGCACGAGCTTCTTCGTCCTGTCGTCGCAGATCTTCTTCGAATTCGCCGAAGTTTGGATCGACCGAGATTCCGGTCGTGAAAATGTCGACTTCCGCATCGACGGCGACAGGCGCGAGCGTCCGGTAGCGATGATCGTTGATGTGATCGATCGCGGCGGCAAGGACTTCGTTTTTTAGATCGTTGAGAATTTCAGGCGGCGCTTCGGAATGCGTCCCCCATTCGACTTTGAGCACCAGGTGATGAGGCGCGACGCGGCCTTTTCGGCCCTCGTCTCTGACGCGCTCATCGATCAGCCTCTTCATTCGTTCGATGAGCTTTGATGTGGTGAGTCCGCTGCGCGGGTCGACGGTGCGACCGAGTTTGCGGTCGACGGCGCCGCCCATGCCTTCGAGTACGCGACGCAGGATGCGTTCGGGTAATGCTTCCTCGCGCTTCTTTTTAGCGGCTTGCTCTTCCTTGAGCTTGCCTGTCGGGTCGTCAGAGTCAGTCATGAATAGCCAATACGAGTTTTCTCGCGAGCGGTTCATGCTGCCCGCCCAAATCCCACGACTAAGGGGTTGTTCGGTGAGTATTCTAGCCTAAACCGTGGCGGCGGAGTAAATTCATTGCCAGGAGCGAAGGAGTGTAGGCGATGGAACCAGTTGCGAAGAGTGAAATGTTGATTCGACGACCTGTGGCGGAGGTTTTTGAGGCGTTTATCGATCCAGCGATTACGTCGCGGTTTTGGTTTACTAAAGGCAGCGGGAGGCTGGAAGCGGGGAAGCAGGTTCAGTGGGATTGGGAGATGTATAACTTTTCCGTCCCGGTGCGGGTGAAAGAAATCGAAGAGAACAAGCGCATTGTGGTTGAGTGGGACGGCTATGAGACCCCGAGCACGATCGAATGGGTGTTTACGGCGCGACCCGACAACACGACGTTCGTGAGTATCACTAACTCTGGCTTTGGTGACGGAGCAGTTAAAAAGGCGCTCGACTCAACCGAAGGCTTCACATTTGTGCTCGCCGGACTGAAGGCCTGGCTTGAGCACGGCATCGAGTTGAACCTCGTGCGCGACCGCTTTCCGGGTTGATTTCACGCAAAGCCGCAAAGAAAGATGCAAAGGCGCTGAGGAGTCTTGGCGCCTCTGCGTCTTCCTTTGCGCCTCTGCGCGAAACCTACGTCTAAAACAGCAGCTTCACTGAGAATCTCAACGTGCGTGGGCCGCCGAAGCTGTAGAAGGACGGAAAGCCTCCGCCCGAAAGACTCCGACCACTCATCGCCGTTGATTGCCCAAAGGCCAGCGCGTTTCTTCCCACAACCACGTCATTCCCCAACGGATCCTCAAAGTTCGCGTGATTTAAAACATTGAACGCATCAGCCTGAACCTGCAGCGCGACTGCCTCCGAGAAGTTGAACTTCCGTCGCAACGCCAGATCAACCTGATAGAGCGGAAACCCTCGCAAGCTGTTCCGGGAAAAATCGCCCTGCTGCAAATCTTCAGGAGCAACAAATGCCGCCGGATTCAGTCTTCTTCCGCCTGCAACCAGCGAATCGGAAATGAACAGCGAATCACCTGAGACATCCGGACGCAGATAAGCAACGCCAAACGGCGTCGGTATCAGGTACACAACATTCAAAGGCCTCGCAGACCGAGCCGTGAAGATCGAATCAAGTGCCCAGTTGCGCGAGAGCTTATTCCCGAGGCCTTGCGACAAAGGCGCCGGCAAGTCGTAGGAAACCAACCCCGTGAGCTGGTGCCGGATATCGAAGTCGGATGGACCATGATCGAAAGCTGGATCGGTACTCGTCATGATCACGCGTCGCGCTGAGTCGCAACTCACGTTGTCCGTTGATTGTGCCAACGTATAAGACGCCAGCGTCGCCAATCCATCTCGCATAGGACGCTCAAATTTGATCTGCAACGCACGATAGTCGGAATTGCCACGATTGGTGGTTAACCGGAGAAAGTTGAAATCAGGATTCTGATTCAGAAGAGTTTCCGTGTGAAACAATCTCTGTCCTGACGAACCTAGATACGT
>JBKPPU010000351.1:0-11828 GCA_046733695.1 Acidobacteriota bacterium | reverse complement strand
CGCAGAGAACGTAACTCGTCTACTGATCGAGCTCTCCAACGGCGATCGGGCCGCGGTTGATCTTTTACTACCCGTCATCTACGATGAACTGCGGAAGCTGGCGGCGAATTATCTGCGGCGTGAACGAGTGGATCACACGCTGCAACCAACCGCACTGGTTCATGAGGCTTACATGCGGCTGATCGACCAGTCGCGGGTTAACTGGCAGAACCGCGCGCATTTTTTCGGGGTTGCTGCACAGATTATGCGACGCCTGCTTGTGGATCATGCACGCAAGCACAATGCGGAAAAGCGTGGCCAGGATTTTCAAAAACTCTCTCTGGATGAAAATATTGATCGAGCGGTCGAACGAAGCGCGGAGCTGATTGCGCTGGACGACGCGCTCAAGACTCTGGCAGCGTTCGATGCACAAAAGGCGCGGATGGTCGAGTTACGCTACTTCGGCGGCCTTTCCATTGAAGAAACAGCAGACGTTCTGGGCGTCACTCCCACAACAATCAAACGTCACTGGCGGTTCGCAAAAGCCTGGCTCTATGGGGAAATGCAAAGGAATAATTAACGCACGCAGTGAGTCCAATCTAACAAAAGTAGAGGCAGGAACAGCAAGCAGGGGCAGGAAAGTTCTCACCTGCTCCTGCTTGTTGCTCCTGCTCCTAAGTTATCGTTAGCTCTTCTCTGGCAATGACTCCTGATCGCTGGCGACAAGTTGAGGAAATCTTTCAGGCTGCTCTAGATCTTTCACCGGAAGATCGAAAGCGCTACGTGTCTGACGTGTGTAAAGAGGACACTGACCTCAGGCGCGACGTCGAATCGCTGCTTTCACAGTACGACAGTGCCGGCGAACTGCTCGACGAGCCGGTCTATGGCAATACCGAGCTGAGCATGCTCGAGTCGTTCGTGGAAGAAAAGGATCCGATGATCGGGCGCCGTCTCGGTTCTTACCGGATCGAAAAAGAGATTGGACGCGGCGGGATGGGTGCGGTCTACGAAGCATCCCGCGCTGACAACGAGTTCAACAAGCGAGCCGCAATCAAACTGGTAAAACGCGGGATGGACACTGATTTCATCCTGCGTCGCTTTCGTAAAGAGCGACAGATTCTCGCCGCACTCGATCATCCTCACATCGCCGGGCTTCTCGACGGCGGCACCACCGAAGACGGTCTGCCCTACTTCGTCATGGAGTTTATCGAAGGGCAGCCACTCTATAACTACTGCGACAGCAACAACCTGAACGTGACCGAACGTCTGAAACTGTTTCGCGCGATCTGCGATGCGGTCCATTACGCGCACCAGAAACAGGTGGTCCACCGCGACATCAAACCGTCGAACGTTCTCGTAACCTCCGCAGGCATACCGAAACTACTCGACTTCGGTATCGCCAAGTTGCTCAATCCGCAACTCGCGGGCGACATCACTCACGATCCAACGGCAACGGCGATGCGGCTGATGACTCCGGAATACGCCTCACCGGAACAAGTCCAGGGTGCACCGACGACGCCAACAACGGACGTTTATTCACTCGGCGTCTTGCTCTACGAATTGTTGACGGGACACAGACCATATCGCCTGGTTAATCGAGCGCCACACGAGATCGCTCGTGTGATCTGCGAGGAATCTCCCGCGCCGCCAAGCATCATCATCACCCGTGCAGAAGATCTGTTACCGAGTCTCTTCACCGGCGACGAAACCACGACTTTGCAACGGCTGTACGCGACGCGCGGCGGAACTCTCGAATCCCTGCGACGCGCATTGACCGGCGATCTCGACAACATCGTGATGCAGGCTTTGCGCAAAGAGCCGGAGTGGCGATACCAGACCGCCGCCGATTTGCGCGACGACATCACTCGGTATCTCGAAGGCCGGCCGATTTCCGACTTACCCGATCCACCGAATGCAAGCATGGTGTTGCGGCCGGATTCCAACCAGGAGAACTCGCTGGCTGTTTTGCCGATGAAGATCCTCGACATCAACCAGCCTGAAACTACTCCTGACTACCTCGGCACAGGTTTGGCTGATGCTCTCATCACGCGACTCAGCGCGATTCGCAGTTTTGCAGTCAGACCGACGAGCAGTGTGCTTCGTTACGGAACTGAGTCTGATCCGCTGCGCGCCGGACGCGAGCTCGGTGTCACTTTTGTCCTGGACGGCAGAATCAGGCGCACCGCGGAACGTATTCGCGTGACGATTCAGTTGCTCAACGTTCGCGAGGAAACTACTGCATGGGCCGGACAGTTTGACGAACAGTTCACGGACGTTCTCAACCTCGAGGACATCATCTCTTCGCATGTTGCCGAAGCGATCGTGCCGCACCTGACAGTGGACGAGCGCCTGCGACTGGCTAAACGAGGCACTGACAACCCTCAGGCACACGAAGCATATCTGCGCGGACGTTTTTACTGGAACACGTTTACGGAAGAAGGTTTCGCGCGCGCGATTGTTTGCTATCAACAGGCGATCGCGCTCGATCCGAAGTACGCCCTCGCGTTTGCGGGAGTGGCGAACTATCACAACTGGCTTGGTGTTTTCAGTGTGATGCCGTTTGCCGAGTGTTCGGCGGCGGCTTATGAAGCGGCTTCGACTGCGGTTGACCTCGATCCGAATCTTGCCGAAGCTCACGTCGCTCTCGGCCAGGCCATTCTCTGTCGCGACTTCGCATGGGGTGGCGCTGAACATCATCTCGTGCGCGCGATTGAGCTGGATCCGAACTATCCGCCGGCACGCGTGTGGTATTCGCTCCAGCTCGCGATGGAAGGTCGCTTCAGTGAGTCGTTGCGCGAAGCGCACACCGGGAGAGATCTCGACCCGATGGCCGTCATCTCTCGATTCGCTGTTCTCTGGTGTTCGTATCACGCACGTCGTTTTGAAGAAGCTCATCGTTTCGCAACTGCCATCCTCGAAAACGATCCGAGAAATCTGATGATGCTTTACGGCACGAGTTTCGTGTTGAGTGCTCTCGGGCGTCACGCGGAGGCAATCGAGGCTGCGGAACAGTGCGTTCAGTTGATGGGTAAGGCGTCGCACACGCTGGGAAGACTCGCCAGCGCCCATGCTGCCGCAGGAGACCTCGAGGCGGCCCAGGTCGTACTCGAAGACATGCTCAAGCTTGCCGAGCGGCGTTACGTTTCACCGTATCACCTGGCGCTCGTTACGTGTCAGTTGGGCCGATTAGAAGAATCGCTCGACATGCTCGAGCGGGCCTATGAGTCCGGCGATGCGAAAGTGCTCTGGATAGGCGTTGATCCGGAACTGGATCCACTTCACGGGCATCCGCGCTACAACGATCTGCTGCGCAAGCTGGACCATCGCCTCGCTGCTCTTCCGGCCATCGCCGGTCAGTTGCGTGCAGACCAGGAGTCGATCGCGGTATTACCGTTTCGAGTGCTTGGTCCACCGGGAGAAAACACGGGTGACGAGTACCTCGGCATTGGCTTGACTGACGCGCTGATTACTCGTCTCAGCAATGTGCAACGTCTGGTGGTGCGTCCGACCAGCAGTGTGCTGCGTTATCACGGCGCCGCGATTGAACCGCTGTTGGCGGGTCGAGATCTCGGTATCGATTTTGTTGTCGATGGCAGTTTGAGACGCGTGGGTAATCGCATTCGGGTGACGGCGCAACTCCTCAGTGTTAATGAAGGCGTAACACGCTGGTCCGAACAGTTCGACGAAGAGTCGACAGACGTCCTTCAAATCGAGGATTCGATTTCAGCGAAAGTGGCGTCGGCGTTGTTGCCGCAGCTCACGGGCGACGAAAAGCGCCAGTTGTCGAAGCGTGGCACTGACAGTTCCGAAGCCTTCGAGGCATATCTGCGCGGCCGTTATTACTGGAGCTCTTACACAGAAGTCGGCCTCTCAAAAGCGCTCGAGTCGTACAAGAAAGCGATTAAGCTCGATCCCGATTACGCGCTTGCCTACACGGGCATTGCCGACTATTACAACTGGCTCGGCGTCTTCGGTATTCGACCGTTTGCGGAAACGTCAGCCGCCGCAAAACAAAATGCAGCCAAAGCCGTCGAACTGGATCCAGGTTCCGCGGAAGCATACAGCGCACTCGGCTTCGCTACCGTTTGTCATGACTTCGACTGGGCCGTTGCTGAAGGAATGCACCGCCGGTCGATCGAGATCAATCCAAATTACGCGATCGGTCATCACTGGTACGCTTTTCATCTCATGATGGAAGGTCGTTTCAATGAAGGTCTCGACCAGATGCTGCTCACACGCGAGCTCGATCCGTTATCTCCAAGCGTGCTGCAGGCGTTGGGCTGGTGTTACTACCACGCGCGAAGGTTTGATGAGTCGATTGCCACGTACCGCAACATGCTCGACGCAGTTCCGGAGTTTCCTTATGGACTGGTGACTCTTTCGTGGATCCTCAGACACACGGGCAGTTTGGAGGAATCCGTCCAGACGGCGGAAAAAGCTTTGGAACTTTCCGGTGGCGGTACGTTTTATGTCTCTGTGCTCGGTCAGGCGTACGCCGCCGCAGGAAGAGAAGTTGACGCTCGAAAGGTGTTGGACCGTTTGGCCCAACTGTCCGTACACGGCTATGTCTCGCCCTATCAGCTATCGCTAATCCACCTGCATCTCGGCGAACGCGAACACGCGCTCCAACTGCTTTTGGAAGCACATACGATCAGGGATGCGTGGATTGTATGGCTTGGCGTCGAACCGCAGTTTGATCCGTTGCGTGGCGAGCCTGCGTTTGAAGCAATCCTGCGCGACCTGCGACACCCGGCGATGCACCGCAAGAGCGCAAAGAGAGCGTCGGTCGCAGCCGCCGCAAAGCGAAAGCGGAACGCCGAGCGAATCGCTCCAATCACCACGCAAATTCTGATACCAACTCCCGAAACGCAAGCGGGAGAGAACGAAGAAGCTCGCCAGCTTTACACTGCCGGACGTTACTACTCGACACGTCGCACCGCTGAAGGTCTGCGACAGGCGATCGAACGTCTTGAACGTGCAGTCGAGCTCGATCCTCAGTTTGCCATTGCACACGCGGAGCTCGCCGACTGCTATGCCCTCCTCAACTGGTATGTCGAACCACCGCCGGCGGAAGCATGGGAACGCGCGAAAGAATCTGCGCTGCGTGCGGTCGAAGCGGATCCGAATTTACCTGAAGCGCATGCATCGCTCGGTTTTGTAAAACTTCATTACGATCGCGACTGGATGGCTGCTGAACGCGAGTTGCGAAGAGCGATTGAACTGAAGCCCAGCAACCAGGTGGCCCATCGTTGGTATGCGTACAGTTTGTCAGCCATGGGCCGCCACGATGAGGCGTACGCTGAAATCGAGCGCGCGCGCCAGATCTCGCCGCAATCGGCGGTGATCGCGACGGCAGTCTCGAATGTTCTGTTTCTGGCAGGCAAGTTTGACGAAGCGGTGGCCCAGTGTAAAAAATCACTCGAGCTGGATGCGGGAGCGGTAGCGGCGCACACAATCCTCCGTTGGGCCTACGAGCTCAAGGGAATGCACAACGAAGCGATGGCGGCGTTCGAGCAGGAGCGGAGTTTCGCGGGTGACACGCCGACCACACACGCCAAGCGTGCACACGTGCTCGCCGCGATCGGCAAACGCGAGGAAGCGCAGGCGATTCTGAACGAGATCATTTCCAAGCGTCATCAGAATTGGGTGACGGCCTACGAGATCGCGATCATCTACACGTGGCTGGGCGACTTCGACAACGCGTTTCGCTGGCTCGCGCAGGCTGAACGCGAACACGCGGTCGGTTTCACGTTTGTGCGCGTGGATCCGCATCTCGCCAAACTTCGTACCGACCCCCGCTTCGCTGATCTAATGAGAGAGACGGAAAAAACTATCCCTTAATCTGTGTAATCTGTGGACTATGACTCGAGAAAAACTTGACGCCTGGGTTCGTGAAGTTGTTGCGTGGCATTTTGATCCGGAAACGGGTTGTCCTTTCTGGCTGGATTTCGCGAAGAATCTCGATTGGGATCCGCGCAAAGAGGTTCAGAGCTACGACGACCTTTCGCGTTTTGGTTTTTTCCAGGATGAGTGGTTGCGCGGCGGCCCGGTGCGACGCTGGGTCCCGAAAGGTCTCGCTGATCGTCCGGTGTACACGTTTGAAACCGGCGGCAGCACGGGCGTGCCGAAGTCGCGTATCAACATCGACGACTTCCGTATCGATTACGAAGCCTTCAGCGATACCCTGCCGGAAGAATTTTTTCCACACGGCGCTGATTGGCTTTCGCTTGGGCCAACCGGTCCGCGTCGCCTGCGTCTTGCTGTCGAGCATCTGGCCCAGCATCGCGGCGGCATTTGCTTCATGGTCGATCTCGATCCCCGTTGGGTCATTAAACTGATCAAGATGGGCCAGCCAAAGATGGCTGAGCAATACAAGCAGCACGTCGTCGATCAGGGTCTGACGTTGCTGAAAGCGCACGAGAATATTCGTTGTTTGTTCACGACGCCAAAATTGCTGGAAGCGCTGTGTGAAAAAGTGTCGCTCAAGAAAATGGGAATCACTGGCGTCTTTTGCGGCGGCACTGAAATGACACCACAGTTTCATCGCTTCGCGGTTGAAGAATTGCTCGACGGGGCCTACTTCGCGCCAACGTACGGCAACACGTTGATGGGACTCGCAGTCCATAAACCGCGTCTGCCCGAAGACAACTACGCGATCATTTACTATCCGCCAATGCCGCGCGCGATGGTGGAAGTCGTGGATCCCGATCAACCCGACAGAATCGTTGAATACGGCGAGACAGGGCGCGTGCGTCTGACCACATTAACTAAAGAATTCTTCATGCCGCGGTTTCTGGAACGCGACGAAGCCGAGCGCGAACCACCGTGCAATCTCTATCCGTGGGATGGCGTCCGCAACGTCCGCCCGTTTTCACGTTTTCAATCGAGCGTCGTCGAAGGCGTTTACTAATCCTGAAACATCTTGTAAATCCTGTCTAAAACAATGCTGAGCATTCCGATACTTCGCCATGGCACTGAGTATGTGAGCCTCGACGTCGCTCGCACGGCGCATCATCAAACGCGCGAACCATTCGTCGAAATCAGCCAGGCCAACGCAGGCCTGATCCGCCGCGATCTCGGTCGACAGGACATCGGCACCACGAGTCTTCAACCTTTCTCCACTCGCGACCTCGTCTCGATCTGCGCTCACGCCGCCGAGCACTTCGTCAACGACCCACTACCACTCGGCGAGTCAACGCAAACCGCTGACGACTACGTTCATCAAGTTTCCGCGACCACCGGTCTGCCGTATGTTCTCGCACGCCGCAACATGCTCAAGATCAAAAGCATGCTCGCGAATATGGAAAGCGTGCTCAACGGTCTCACGCGCAACGTCGACTGGGATCTCCTTGATCGCGGCTTCGGCGAGTTTGACGGCCGTGCATTGAGTTTCTTCCCACGCACGCAATCGCTCGGCGCGGTTCTGCCAAACAATTCTCCAGGCGTGCATTCGCTCTGGATCCCTGCATTTCCGCTACGGATTCCGCTTGTGCTGAAACCAGGCAGCGCCGAACCGTGGACGCCCTATCGAATAATTCAGTCGCTGATCAAAGCCGGTGCCCCGCGTGAGGCTTTCAGTTTTTATCCAACGGATCACGGCGGCGCTTCAGAGATTCTACGGAGTTGCGGTCGTTCCCTGCTCTTCGGCGATTCCTCGACTACGGGTGCGTGGACCAGTGATCCGCGCGTCGAGATTCATGGTCCAGGCTACAGCAAGATCATCATCGGTGAGGACTGCATCGACAACTGGGAACAATACCTTGACGTGATGGTCGCATCGATCGCCGACAACGGCGGACGCTCCTGCGTCAACGCTTCGGCGGTCTGGGCGCCCGCGCATACGGAAGAGATCGCAGAAGCACTCGCGAAACGTTTGGCGGCGATTGTTCCACGCGCCGCAGACGACGAGAACGCGCAACTTGCGCCGTTTGTCGATCTGCAAGTCGCGACGCGCATCAATGCCATCATCGATCAGGGCTTAACTGAGCCCGGCGCCCGCGACGTCACCTCCGCCCATCGCGACAGTGAACGACTCGTCAACTGGAACAACTGTTCATACCTCCTGCCGACAGTCATCCTCTCTGAGTCTGATCACCCACTCGCAATGAAGGAGTTTCTTTTTCCGTTCGCGAGTGTTGTTCAAGTGGCACAGGATGAAATTCCCGCGCGTCTTGGTCCAACACTCGTCGTCACCGCCATCACCAAAGATCCGAAACTGATCCAAGCGCTCGTTGGCTCCCCGCGTATTGACCGTCTCAACATTGGCGCGCTTCCGACGAACCAGGTCAGCTGGGATCAACCGCACGAAGGCAATCTCTTCGAACACCTTTACGCGCGCCGCGCCTTCCAACAAGCTGTTGCCGTCTGAGGACTTGAGTTGAGAATCCTTTATCTCACAGGCGGGGCAGGCCGGATGTATTGCGGCAGCTGCCTGCGCGATAACGCGATGGCGACCGAGCTGATCGCGCGCGGTCACGACGTGATGCTCCTGCCGGTTTACACGCCGACGTTCACAGACGAACCGAATGTCAGTCGCAATCATGTTGTTCTGGGAGGCATCAGCGCGTATCTCGAACAATACGTTCCGGTATTTCGCAAAACCCCGCGCTGGCTCGATCGTTTGTGGGATTCGAAAACAGTTTTGAGTCTTGCTTCGCGGCGATCGATCTCGACGAATCCAAAGATGCTCGGCGAGATGACGGTTTCCGTCTTGAAAGGTGAAGACGGTTTTCAGAGCAAAGAGATCTTCAAGTTTGTTGATTGGATGAAAGATCAGGCGCCGCCCGACGTGATCAATCTTCCCTACACGCTGTTGCTCAGCCTGGCTGGTCCATTGAAACAGCAATTGAACGTGCCGATTCTTTGCACTCTTCAAGGTGAAGATCTCTTCCTCGATAATCTTCAAGATCCCTACCGCACCCAGGCGTTAAGTCTGATCCGCGATCATCTGCAGCACGTAGATCTGTTTCTATCCGTGTCCGAGTATTACGCGGATTTCATGCCAGGCTACCTCGGAATTCCGCGCGAGAAGATTCGCGTGGTGCCGCTGGGCATCAATCCCAACGGTTTTGAAATGCGTGCCACCAATCCGAATGGTCCATTCACGGTTGGATTTCTCGGTCGCGTCGCGCCTGAAAAAGGGCTGCATGTGCTGGCGGAAGCGTATCGACTGCTGCGCCATTCAGGAGATTTACCCGAAGGACGACTTGAAGTCGCAGGCTACATGGCTGCAGACTGCAAACCATATCTTGAAGAAATCCAAACGCATTTGAAAGAAGCGAAGCTCGATCAGGAGTTTCGCTATCACGGCGTGATAGACCGCGCCGCAAAGATCGCGTTTCTTCGCGATCTCGACGTGATGTCGTTGCCCGCAACCTACGATGAGCCCAAAGGAGTTTCTCTGCTCGAATCGATGGCGTGTGGCGTGCCGGTGGTCCAACCACGTCGCGGCGCTTTTACCGAGATAGTGGAATTTACCGGCGGCGGACTGCTTGTCGAACCTGATGATCCACAGAGCCTCGCCGACGGCATTCTGAAACTCTTTAAAGAAAAGGCGCTCGCTGAACAACTCAGCGCGAACGGTTTCAAGGGCGTGCGCGAGCACTACACAGCCGCGCACATGGCTGATAAGGTACTCGCAGCTTATAACGAACTAATCCGTAACTGATCGGTGTAAATCCGTGGCCCCTGGTGACGATCTAATCTTTCAACTCGAGAGCGCTTTCGGACTACTGCGTGTCCTGGCAGTTGAAGGCGAAGGCGCCAATTCTGTCTGGCACCTCCTCGCATACGACGCGTTCTTCCCGGATGTTGAATCAGCCGAAGCGGCACTAGCCCAATCGACGCCTCTGCCCGTGCGCAAAGCACACATGGCATTAACAAATCGCGCCTTCGAACGTACTCCAACCGCGAAGCTTGGCAACCGGCCGATCACTGACGATGAGCTAGCGGCTTACAACGACTGGCTCAACAGCGAGCGCGAAGTCTCCGATCGCTCCGCATTACTAATGCTCGGAATCCGATGAACATTAACCGTCCTTCTCTTCCGTTGCGCCTTTGCGGCTTTGCGCGAGTAATCTTCTTTCTGTTTCTCGTTTCTTCGTCTGCGTTCGCGGCGCGCGTCGAGCGTCTCATCGACAACTGGCAACCGCAGCATTACCTCGTCAACATCACGCTCAACGATCAACTGAGTGAGATCACAGCGGCGAGCGTCCGCATTAATTTGACGATCGTAAAAGCGACACGGGAGATCGAGGTCGAGTTTGGAGAACTGACAGTGGATCGCGTCATTCTCAATGGCTTACCAGCCTCATATCTCCGTAAAAACGGAAAGCTTCACATCGACCTCCCCCAAGCTGTCGGTCCCGGTGAATCGATGGTGCTGCAAGTGGAATATCACGGCAAACCAAAAGACGGTTTGATCCTGACGAAAGACAAATACGGCAACGCCGCCGCAGTCGGCGACAACTGGCCCAACCGAGTTCACCACTGGATCCCAACGATCGATCATCCGTCTGCCAAAGCAACCGTGACCTTCAACATCACTGCCCCTGCTAATCAGGAAGTGGTTGCGAACGGCAAGTTGGACCACGTGGAAACAACCGCGAGCGGTCAGCGCACCTGGACGTTCTCGGAAGGCGCTCCGATTCCTCCGTACTGCATGATCATCGCTGTGGGCCAGTTTGCTAAAGTCGAACCTGTCGAGGGCGCCATCACGCCGCTTTCGTATTATGTTCCGCTTTCAGAACGCGATCTGGCTCAGAAAGGATTCTCGCCTGCCGGCCCGGTGTTGGCGTTCTTCACGAACACTGTCGCTCCCTATCCATACGAGAAGCTCGGATTGATTGTCGGCGCGACCCGTTTTGGCGGCATGGAGAACTCGAGTGCGATCGTTTTCACCAGCAATCTCTTCAATCGTGCAGCCGTGCCGTCGATTGCACTGAGCAAGAAGTTTGGCGTGCCGTCAAACAACGTCAGCTTGATTGCGCATGAGATTGCGCATCAGTGGTTTGGCGATTCTGTGACTGAGTCGACGTGGTCCGATTTGTGGTTGAGCGAGGGTTGCGCGACGTACTTCGCGGCGCTGTTTGTGCAGCGCTTTGAAGGAGAAGATGCTTTTCGGGTGTCAATGCATGCGGCAGCCCTGGCTGTGCTTGCGTACGAGAAGAAGAAGCTCGTGCCAATCTTCGATCGCGACACCGAGAACCTCATGGAACTACTCAATGCAAACAACTATCAGAAAGGCGCGTGGGTGCTGCACATGCTGCGTTCGCAGCTCGGCGACGACGCCTTCTTTCGCGGCATCAAGAACTACTACTCTGCACACAAAAGCTCGACCGCGAGCTCTGAAGACCTGCGCGCCGCACTCGAAAACGCCTCGGGCAAAGACCTGCGCACATTCTTCGCACGCTGGGTGTACGACACTGGCCACCCGCAATACGAACTGGCCTACTACTGGCTCGGACAACGCGAGCTGCGCATCGTGTTCACGCAACGCCAACCGGGCAACGTCTTCACCGATCCCGTTCCCGTCACCATCACGACCGCGAGCGGCAAACGCGACATCGTCTTGAAGCCGACCGGCAAGTTATTCATCGAACGAGTTCCGTTGCGTCAAAAACCAACGGGCGTCGAAGTCGACCCGCAGAACGTCCTTCTCGACGAAACAACAGTGAAAGGAAATTAGGAGGCGCTATTTGACAGCTTCGATTCCCTCTCCTATCATCCCTCCCTGTCGGGGCGTGGCTCAGCCTGGTAGAGCGCACGGTTCGGGACCGTGAGGTCGGAGGTTCGAATCCTCTCGCCCCGACCATTAGAATCAATTACTTACGGCTGCCAACACTGGCGGC
>JBKPPU010000350.1:0-53288 GCA_046733695.1 Acidobacteriota bacterium | reverse complement strand
TCCTCCAGCTGTTCTTCGTCGCTCGGATAGGAAAGAGCTGATAATTCACTAAGGCGTTCTTCGTACTTATGATGTTCCCGCGCTAATTCGCGAAATTCTGGGTCTCTGTTTATCAACTCTTCTTTCAGACTATCCGTAGTTGCCATATCCATGTTCGTGCATGTCTCCTTTCAGACGAATGAAAGTGGGCAGGATGGTGATGGGAGGTCAAGGCCTGGGACCTCCAATGTGATTGTCTCGCACGGGAAAAATGGTAGCCCAACAGACTGGCCAAATCAAGCGGGTAATTTACCCTAATTCCAGGCTCATCACGACGGCGTCTTCTCTCGGTTCCGAGTAGTAATTCGCGCGCCTCGCAATCGCCCGGAAACCGCATTTCTCGTAAAGCGCCTGGGCTGCGTGATTTGTGCTCCGAACCTCAAGAAATGCCGCGCTTGCTTTGCGTCTACGGGCTTCATCGAGGACCTGGTTGAGTAACCTCGCACCAATGCCGCGAAGCCTGAACTCGGATCTAACGGCAAAATTGTTAATGTGTAACTCCCCAGCAGTTTCCCGAGCCACAATATAACCCGCGATCGGCGACGATTCGAGGGTTGCAGACTTTGAGGGCCGCGCCACGAGCATCAAATCACGGTTCGCGCCCTGCATTTCCGCGTAATACGCCGCCCAGCCCCAGCGACTCAACCCGGACTGTTCCTCGATCTGAACGACTTCGAGCAGGTCATGCTCGCACATGCGTTCGATGGAGATGTCCTGCAGCTCGAGAGCGGCTCTCTGTTCGGACATGCTTCCTAGACTACCTCACGGACATCGGTTCGGTCTGCTCGATATGGAACTCATCCAGCCAAAGAGTACCGAAGATCGGGCACGGCGACGAGTCACAGGTGTTTCGCAGCAGTCGAATAATAACCGCTTGCGAGGTTGCGGTGGTGGTGAAAGTGAGGTTTAGAGTACGCCATGGTGTCGTTGCGGTAGGTAGGATTTCTGGACGCCCCAGCAATTCATTGTTGTTGGCATCGACGACGAGGATCGATGGTGGACCACCAGTCACGAGATCTTTTGTTTTGACAGCGAAAGATAATCGATAAGTCTTGCCTGGGTCGACTACAAGTGTTTGAGACAGCAGCGGAGGGCCGAAGGTCCATGCGCCGCCGAAGTTGATCTGAAGACTCTTTGCACCGCCGAACTTTTCCGAAACGTCGATTGCTACATGGCTCTTCTGATCTGCGGCGATGATCCAGCCGAAGCCGGCGTCATTGAAAGCTATCGGTTCTTCGAAGCCGCCGTTGACTGGTACCTGCGTGTTGTGATTAACCGCGCGCCAGAGATCGAATGCTTCAAGATAGGCTTTGGCACTGAAGAGTAGACGCGCGAGCTCGGTTTGTGTTTCGGCCGAAGGAGATTGGTTTAGTTTGGCAATCTGATCGGCGACTTCTCTGCCCTTGCCTTTTCGTGCGAGGTAGCGAAGCAGAGCGAGGCGTGTTGAATCGTCTTTTATTTCGAGAGCTGACTCGGTTGTGTTGATGTCTTCGCCGGAGATGCCCCACGCGAGATCGATCAGGTTCGGCCTGTAAGCTGGATTGGCGGTCGCGGCCAGACGGAGTTCGGTAAATGCGTCTGCAGGTCGTCTCATGCGCAAGAGAAGATTGCCACGCTGCCAGTGTGTGTGTGCGTAGTGTGGCGCCCAACGGACGGCCTGGTCTAATGCGGCGAGGGCGCCGGCAGTGTCGCCGAAGTCTTCGCGCGTATTGGCGAGATCGATCCAGAGTGTGTCGTCGCGGTAGCGGAGACTTGTGGCCTTCTCTAGTGATTGAGCGGCCTCTGGCGGCTTTTGTAATCGGTTGAGAATTGTTGCTCGTGAACGATGGACGTCTGGGTCGGAAGGCGTGAGTTTGGCTGCCTGGTCCGCTGCGGGGATCGAATTCTCGATCAGTGCATACCTGGCAAGCATTCTCGAGAACCCAAAACGCGCCGTCGCCTGAATGAGGAACAGACACAGCGCGATAAAAAGAGTCGTTACTGCGAGACGCATTTGCTTTCAAACACAGATAAACGCGGATCTGTGTTTATCGATTTACACAGATCCGCGTTATCCGAGCTTAACTTTGATCGTTTACGGGTTTACGCCGCTGGGATTGTCCTGGAAGAAGAGCGGCGTCAAAGCTGCGGCGCCAATACCGCTAAAGATCGCAATCGTCGCCGGGACTCCCAAGCCAAAAAGTCCGCCGCCACCACCTGCTGCTGCACCGCCTCCAGTCGCGCCGGCTGCGGCACCGGCGCCAGCACTCGCCGCAGCGCCCTGTCCAACCGTGGGAGCAGCCGCACCCTGCGGGAAGCAAATATCGAGAATGCCACCAGCAGCCGGATCCGTCTTACCCGCCGATCCCTGCTCGGTCGCGACTTCACCGGTCGTCTTCTTCTTCGCCGTCAGGATCGCGCAACCATAAACGATCACCGCTTTGATATTTCCATGCTCGTCATACGTCAAAACGAGTTTCGTATTCGGCGCGATGTCGAGCTTGCCAAGTGGTCCAAGGTTGACGGTTGCCGATTGATCGGCGCCAGTCTCAATCGTCGCTCCTGTCAGAATCGAGGCGCCGGTATTCGCACTCAGACCATTAACGGTGATCGGTTGATTGTTCCTCGTAGTCAATCGGGCGACGAACTGTTGCGGAAGCGCGGTTGCGTTGGTCGTCGTGTTTGGCTCAGCGAGACCAACTTGAAGACCAATCTGTGCAATTGCGAAAAGTAGTAAAGCCGCAATCACTCTCGAACCATTCCGTCGTTTTTGGTTCATCAAAGTATCCCTTCTCAGAAACGGATAGACCACGGCCCGCTTGTTCCGCTAAGTCTACTGTTACTGATTGTTTAGGTCAACGATTATTTGAACTCACTTCTTCATGTACTTCTGCGAAAACTCTTCCGCTAACTTCGGATCCAACTTCTTCAAACGGTTGTACTGCTCGAGCGCGCCTTTCTTATCGTTCAAAGCCACAAACGTGAGCGCCAGGTTGAAGTGCGCTTCACCGTAGTCTGGCTTAATCCTGACGGCTTCCCTAAACGATGCTGCGGCTTCCTTGTAACGTTTGGTTCTGAAGTAAACCGTGCCGAGATTGTTGTTGGTCTCCGCGTTTGCGGGCTTCAGCGCCAGCGTCTTCTTGTACGCTTCAATCGCCGGCTCAAACTGAGAGTCTCGGTAGAGTGCCGTGCCGAGACTGTTGTACGCGTCCGCATAATCCTGCTTTACGCGCACTGCCTGCTGAAACTCTGCGATCGCTTCTTTGAACTGATTCCGGTTGTAAAACGCGGTGCCGAGATTGTAATGCGCCTCGGGAAAGTCGGGCCTTGCACGCGTGGCGCGCGCAAGTATATCTGCTGCTTCCTGATACTGCCCCAACTTATTGTACGCCGCGCCCAGATTGTTCAAAGCCTTCACGTAATCCGGTTTCAAACGAAGCGCTTCTTTGTATGCGTCAACTGCCTGGCGCAAATATTGAACTGAGGCAGTACGATCTGCGGTCTCTGCGATCTTGGCGTATGCGTAACCCAGGTTGTTGAAGGCAACAGCATTATTGGGTCGCAGCTTGATCGATTGTTGCAGTTCGGTGGTCGCAGCCTGCAGATCGCCGAGTGATATCAACAGACTGCCGAGATTCGTTCGCGCTTCAACGTAGTTCGCATTCAGTTCAATCGCTTTGCGATACGCCGCCGCGGCTTCGCGATGTCTGGCGAGCATGTAATAAGCGTTGCCGAGGTTGTACTGAGCATCAGCCGAGGTGGCGTTTGCATTCACAGCGCTTTGAAAACTTTCACGCGCGCGCTCGTACTGTTCGAGCGCGTAATACACGGCGCCGAGATTGTTCAATGCATCAGCGTCATTTGGGTTGAGCCTGACTGCGTTGTTGAAAGCCTCGAGTGCTTCCTGGTAACGGCCGGCCTTGTACAAGCTCGCGCCCAGATTGTTGAAGGCGACCTCGTCGTCTGACTTCAAGCGCACGGCGTTTCGCAGTGCGGTGACTGAGTCCGAGACTCTTCCGAGTTTGTCGTAGGTATAGCCGAGATTGCTGTACGCAGCAGCATTGTCGGGACGCAGTTGGACCGTCTTTTCGTATGCAGTTGCAGCTTCGGATAATCGATTGAGCGTGAGGTATGTATCACCGACTGCGCCCTGTGCTTCTGCGTCCTGAGGCATCAGCTTGAGCGCGTTCTGATATGCCTCCAGTGCTTTTGCAAAGTCGCCTTGATCGTAATAAGTGTCGCCCTGAGTCTTGAAGACTTCGGCGCGCTCGGCTGGCGTGGCGGTTGCTACGACCGTTGTTGGACGCGGATTGGACGGATTATTTCGCGCAACGTCGGATGGACGACCGGTTCGCTGAGGTCGCCTGCTCGCCATCATCGCGGCGGCGCCACCAGTGAGATCTTTGACACGCTTCGGAGCCTTAAAAATAACGGCCGCACCACCGATGATGTCCTGTCCCTGGAAAGCGAGTGAGCCGCCGATGTCCTGCACCGGTAACGGCGGGATAACAAGAAAGATCGCGAGCGGGAGCGCCACGGAATTCAAGCGTCTCCTTGGAGTGCGGCGCTTGAAATCTTCAACGATCATCTTGCGTTTGAAATCTGGTGGTTGCGAGCATGATCAGAACAATGAGTACGACCGCGTTCGTCATGATGTGCAGACCAAAGTCAACGAGACTGTGCGCTGCCACGCCGGTGATTCCCAAAACTGCTCCGAGTCGCACCGCACGTTTGTATCCCGTCTCCGTCTGGAGGTTCTGCCGGATTTTGCGAACAACAGCCACTGCGAACCAAACACCTACGGCAAGCCCGATCAAACCACCGCTCGAAAGTAGTTCGAGATAGTCGTTGTGCGCTTCCTGCGGCGTCATCAACCCGGAAGCATCGTGATACGCAGTGATGCCAATCCAGTAACCACCCAAACCCACGCCGACAATCGGATGCGCGGCAAACATCCTCAATGTCGCTCGCCAGATTTCATTTCTACTGGCTCCGGCGCGAGTTGGAGTTGTAGTGATCTCAGTGGTCGCATTCTCGAAGTTGCTGGCGAGTCGATCACCACCAACCCAAAACGTTCCAAACAAGATGCCAACAACGAGAACCACCAACAGCACTGCGCGAACGACTGGTGACTGAGCGATTCCTGGGAGTTGGTAATCACCACGCGAAATGATCAGCAACACCGCGACGACCACCTGCGCCAGCATCGCCAGAATCCCACCACGCGAATTCGCTAACACGAGTCCGGTCCAAATCGGCAACAACAGCGCCACGTAGATCATCAGTCGCTCTCGTGCGACTCCACCGCCAAGAATGATTCCGAGCCCGAGTCCAAACGCCATTTCCATCAGATACGCGAAATGGTTCTTGTTGATGAACTGACCGTAACCTTGATTCTTTTTCAGAAGGGGAAGAAGGAATCCGGTTTCCTGTTGTGTCGTCTGCCGCAGTATTCCAAATACGGCGCTGGCCACAGCAATCGCAAGCACTGTATAGACTAGAACACGCACCCGACGCTCGGTGCTCACATAACGATAAAGCAGAGCGAGCAACACCGTGAGCGCGAGTATCTGGACCGCGAAGAAACGCGTTTGATATGGATCGGCGCTGATCGTATTCCAAACCGAGAGTTCGGCTTCTGTACGCGAGCCGAGTGAAAGCGTTTGAAGAAACGCCAGCAACGACAAAGCCAGCATCGGCAGTAGAACCGAGGCTCCTTCTATTCGCTTGAGAGGGTTCTTGAGAGTTTCGATGAGCGCGATGATGCAGATCGCAAAGACAGCACAGACGAAAGCGGCCTTCCACCACGGCTCAACTGTGCCGTACGGCATCGGAGTGACTACTATCAGTCCAAGGAGCGCTGTGAAGATCAGCTTGTTAGCCACAGACAAAGCGGATGAAGAAAACGGATTAGTTACCGCGCGCCTTCAGCAGTCATTGCCAGCGCAGATGCGGCGACAGGTTCTTCATGCACCGCAAGAATCCTCGCCGTGGCATCGGTGAATTCCCGCCGGAACATGTCAGCCAAATAATTTGTATCGACCAGCAACGGTTCGCTATCCGCGCTGCGATAAAAATTCAGCCAGCCCCACTCCACACCGTCTTTGACGAGTGGCAAACGAATGCACCAATCCGAAGGCGATGGCTCACCTTCATTCTTTCCAGACCACGACCAGAACACGCGCCGATCAGCGTGGCCCACCTGAGCGTTCGCGAAACTAAATTCGCCGAAGTCCAGCAACTGTCGCGTCACTTCAAACATCTCGTGAAGATCCGAAGCCTTCGATAACGCCAGCGCCGAGCGTCTCACTCGTATGTTGTTCGCCACACGCAATCGACGATCACCGACCGTGCGCTTCACACCCGCGCGCAGCTCGTCGACTTCGTGATAACGAAGATGGCCCACCGCGATGATCACAGCTACCGAAATCACAAAGATCATGAAGCCCGTAAGCTTCGATCCCGTCGCAGGAAAGATCAGCGCCACCAGACCAAACAACGCGCAGACACCGTAAAGCACAAGCGCAGCTCGCCGTTGCGACCAGCCGCGTGCGAGCAACATGTGATGAATGTGTTCGTTGTCGCCCTGGAAGACAGGCTTCCGACTCACTAACCGCCGGCCCATCGTCATCGCGGTATCTACAACCGGGAAACCGAACGCGAGAATCGGCACGACGATCGCGACTGCGGTGGTCGCCTTCTGCGTGCCCAGCACTGATAGCGCAGCTAAAAGAAATCCCGTGAAGAGCGATCCGGAATCGCCGAGAAAGATTGATGCGGGATTGAAGTTATAACGAAGGAACCCGGCGAGCGCCCCACACAAAACCAGTGCCACAACAATCGTCAACGCTCGATCGCCTGAAGCCGAAACGCCGAGGATGACGAGCGACGAGAACAGAGCTGCGCCCGATGCCAGCCCGTCGAGCCCGTCGATAAGATTGAATGCGTTTGCAATGCCGACGAGCCAAACGACGGTGACGATGAACGACAAGATCGCGGGCAGGTGCACAGAACCGGCAAAAGGAATTGAAAGCGCGTCGATGCGACCGCCCATCGCATAGAACAACGTCGCAATAAGCCCGAGGCCGAGGAACTTCACGGTCGCGTTAGCGCCACGCAAATCGTCGTACGCACCTAGTAGCAACACGAGCGTCGCAGGAATGAGTAATGCGAGGATTTCCGATTTGAAAAGGCTCAGTGTATGCGTGAGCAAATTGTCGACAAACAGCAATGTCGAAAGTGCGGCAAGACACGAGATATAGAGTGCAACGCCGCCCAGACGTGGCACAGCTCTGCGATGGATGCGCCGGCCGTCGAGCGGCACGTCGAGCAGCTTGTATCGCTCACAGAGCCGGCGAATGACGGGCGTGGTTATCAGTGAAGCGATGGTCGCGATTGAAAACAGAGCGAAGTATGTTTTCAAAGTTGATTACCTCTCAGGCGAAGGGGTTAATCCTGAAACATCCTGTAAATCCTGTCCCACTTCAATGAGTTCTATCAGCTCCGATAGCAGATTCTGTTTTGAGAAGGAGGTCACGGGCCGGGGTCGCTCGTCTTGCATTGCCTCCCTGATCGCCTGCACCGCCGCAGCAACATCACCGTGAAGAGCGAGATAGAACTGCCCATGCTGCGACGCAATATCGGTGACGTGGCTCGGTTCCGGACCGAGGTACAGAACCGGAGCACCAATCGCGAGAATGTTGTAAACCTTGCACGGGTGGACGATGCCGACAAACTTCTCACCCATCACAACAACATGAAGATCGGCAGCAGACAAAGAGTTTGATAACTGCTTCAGAGGCTGATACGGCAGACATTTCACATTGCTCAATCCGGACTCGCGTACCTTTGCCTGCTCGCTACCACCGCCGATAAAGCAAAAACTGATTTCCGGTTTGTCTTCGAGCGCACGAGCAGCATCGAGAAGCGTATCGAGTGGATGACACGGGCTGTGGTTGCCCGAATACATCACCACAAACCTGTCGGCCAGACCGTGCTGCTGCCGAAACGCTTCCCTTCCCACCAGCGAGTAAATGACCGCGTCGTCATGTGACCACGGTGGCACGATCGCGACTCGCGACTCATCGACACCTTTGCCAACAACACGTTCCTTCATGAAACGATCGAGAACAATCGTTCGCGACGCGACCTTCAGGCTGTGCTTCAACATCCGTTGAAGGATTCGACTGGTAGCGGAGTTCTGTTCAAGCCAGCCAGCCGCAATTGCCTCATCCGGATTGAGGTCCATCACCCAGAAGCAAAAGCTGCCGCCCTTGAGTTTTACGAAGAGTGCCGCAAGAAATGAGATTAGCGGCGGTGATGTGAGAGCAACGACGACGTCAAATCGACGCAGCACCAGCAGGCGAAGCGAACACAGCAGCATAAAACTGCCAAAGTTCAAAGCGCGTCGCCACCGGCTGCTCTTTCCGAATGACGCAGCCGGAATGCGAATGATGTCGATCCCCTCCCAACGCTCGCGCCGTTTGAAGCGATTCGCCGGATCATCGTATCCGCGATCGCTGGCAATGACCGTTACTTCGTGTCCGCGTGAAGCAAGAGTTGTGGCGAGATCGGTGAGGTGTTGTGCCGTAGAAACCACATCAGGGTAAAAACACTGATTGAGGAGCAGGATTTTCAACTAAACGTTGACTCTTGCTTTGAAGTCCTCAACGGTTTTCTTCAGACCCTCACGCAATGGAATGGTCGGGTTCCAGCCAAGCAGAGACTTCGCTTTTCCGATGTCAGGTTTGCGTTGTTTCGGATCGTCGGCCGGCAATGGCAGGTGGGTAAATCCCGATCTCGAGTCACAGGCCTTCACGACCTCTTCCGCCAGTTGCATGATCGTAAACTCACCGGGATTGCCGAGATTCAACGGCTCGTGTACACCGTCGACATTCATCAGCCGGATCAATCCTTCAACCAGATCGTCAACGTAACAGAACGAGCGCGTTTGCTGTCCTTCGCCGTAGAGAGTTAACGGCTCGCCACGTAGAGCCTGAACGATGAAGTTTGAAACCACTCGACCATCGTCTTCGAGCATTCGTGGTCCATAAGTATTGAAGATCCGAGCGATGCGAATGTCGACGTTGTTTTGACGGTGATAGTCGGTCATCAAAGTCTCGGCGATACGCTTGCCTTCGTCGTAACAGGAACGAATGCCGATGGGATTGACGTTGCCCCAGTAATCCTCTGTCTGTGGATGGACGAGGGGATCGCCGTAGACTTCGGAAGTGGACGCCTGGAGAATACGCGCGCGCACACGCTTGGCGAGGCCGAGCATATTGATCGCGCCCATGACGTTGGTTTTGACTGTCTTGACGGGATTGTACTGGTAGTGAACGGGCGACGCGGGACACGCCAGGTTGTAGATCTGATCCACTTCGAGGAGTATCGGCTCGGTGACGTCGTGTCGGATCAACTCGAAGCGTGGGTTGTCCAGAAGATGTAAGATGTTATCGCGTCTGCCGGTAAAAAAATTGTCGAGGCAAAGCACCTCGTTGCCTTCACCGACGAGCCGCTCGCAAAGATGCGAGCCAATAAACCCCGCACCTCCGGTAACTAGAATTCTCATAAGCCTCCAGGGTTAATAGGCCCTATCAGTCTATTTCCTTCGAACCGCCAAATTTCCAAGATACAGCACATCCATCTTCGTCTTTCTAAAACACTCAATCGCTTCCTGCGGCGTGCAAACAATCGGCTCGTTCTCGTTGAAGGACGTGTTGAGAATCACCGGCACGCCCGTCAACTCAGCAAAATCTGAGATCAACTGATAATAGCGCCCGTTAACGGTGCGCGAAACCGTTTGCAAACGACCTGAGCCATCGACGTGTGTCACCGCAGGAATTTGGTTCCTTCGTTCTTCTCTGACCTGATAGACCATCAACATCGTCGACGCAGGATGCGTCTGCTCGAAGTAGTCAGCAACGCATTCTTCGAGAATCGACGGCGCAAACGGCCGAAACGGTTCGCGCTTCTTGATGCGATCGTTGAGAATGACTTTCATTTCCGCACGACGCGGATCTGCCACGATCGACCGATTGCCAAGCGCGCGTGGTCCGAATTCCATCCGTCCCTGGAACCAGCCGACAACCAAACCCGCGGCGATATCCTGTGCCGCGCGTTTTGTAACCTCGTTGTCGGTGTGGGTGTCAGCAGCAAACCCGCTCCGCTCCAAGGCTACGCAGATCTCGTCGTTTGAGAACTCCGGACCCGTGTAAGCACCCTCCATCACTTCTCCGCGTTTGCATTGCAGAACCTCGTTGTAAATCTGATAACAAACGCCCAACGCTGTTCCACTATCACCTGCCGCCGGCTGAACGTAAACGCGCTTGAAAGGTGTCTTGAGCAGTATCTTACCGTTCATCACGGAATTGTAAGCAACGCCGCCTGCGAGGCCCAGATCGTTGAGCCCGGTGCGTTCGTGAAGATTATTCAAGATGTGAAAGCCGACTTCTTCGAGACGCAGTTGCAAGCTGGCTGCGATATCCCTTTCACGGCCGGACAGGGGCGTACCTTCGGCGCGTGCCGGCCCGAAGAGATCCGCAAACGCATCTGAGTAGACGCGTCCAATTACCGGTGACCCATGGTCCCAGGTCATCTCGACGCCTTCGGAGTGATGACGGAAGAAATCGAGATTCAAGCGAAACTGCCCGTTCTCTTCGGTGCGAATGATTTCACGAAACTCGTTGATGAAGCGTGGCTGCCCGTAAGGCGCAAGACCCATGACCTTTCCTTCGTCGCCGTAATGCGGGAAGCCGAGAAACTGCGTCGTCGCTGTGTAGACGATTCCTGTGGAGTGCGGATACTCGACCTGGCCCAACACGCCAATTGAGGTTCCCTCGCCGATGGCCCACATCGTCGAGATGAAATCCCCGAAGCCGTCTATCGACAACAACGCGGCGCGTTCAAAAGGAGAAACAAAGAAACAACTCGCAAGATGTGCGCGATGATGTTCGATGTTGTGAAAGCGAGCGCGGAGATGCTTTTTAGGAACGCTGAACACGCGGCCTAATTCTTCTTTCAAATCCCGCACCCGCGCCGCATTGCCGAGACGGTCCTTGATCTGAGACCTGGCCAGGCTCTTGATGCGGGTGGCCGCGAATAGAATTTTCTTGTGCAGATGCGCCGATGGATCTCTTGATATACCGACGTGGTCCAGGTCTTCAATTCCGATACCGGCTTCTTTAAGACAATACCGAATCGCCTGCGCAGGAAATCCCGCTGAGTGCTTGCAACGATTGAAGCGTTCCTCTTCAACCGCGGCGATCAAACGCCCATCCTTGATGAGCGCTGCCGCCGCGTCGCCGTGATACGCGTTAATCCCTAAAACATACATCCGCTCTTTATCCGTTTAATCTGTGGCTCAGCATTGCCTCAGCCATTGCGCGCTGAAACGCATAATAAAATCCTGCCGGGCCATCCAGGATGCCGCCACGAACGACGAGGCAGTAAAACAACATGGCCGGCGGCACGATAAAACGCCAGCGACGCAAGCGGTCCGCGAATTCCAGTTCGTAAGGATCAGTGGCTCGTAGCTTTTGCGCTTCGAGCTCAGTGTATTTCGACTGCGAGTTAAACCAACGTCGAAACGGCTTGCGATCGTCGTGCAGCAGCGGTTCGCGTAAGTCTTCAATCTCACCGTCAAGCGCGACTCGCTGTGTGTGGCCGTCCTGCACGTACGTCGCTGCTTCGCGCCGGTAGAGAACAGTTACGGGTGGATAGATGCCGCTGCGAATGCGTTTTCCGTTGATGCAGTAAATGAACTTAGCGCGGTAGCCGGCACATTCTGGCTCCAGTGTTTTGAGTTCCGCGATCAATTCATCAGTGACAACATAGTCGGCGTCGAGCGCCAGAACCCACGGCGTGGAAATCCCGCTTTCCTTCAGGCCAAACTCCCACTGGTTTCGATGGTTATCAAATGCTCTTTGAACGACGCGCACGTTCTCGAATGAAGTCGCGATTTGAACGGTCTCATCATCACTAAAGCTGTCCACCACAACGATCTCGCGTGCCCATCTGAGCCCTTGGAGCATACGCGCAACGTTCGGCGCTTCGTTGTACGTAAGTATCAGCGGTGTGATCAGGTCCAACATCGGTTTTATCTGTGGCTGCGCGCGTGGCAAATCATGTTCTTCCAGAGCCACCGTGCGCGGCCGTAGAACGTGAAACTGAGATCTTCGAACCCGTGGTTTTTCATCAAATGCGAAAGCGTTTTGACGCTGAAGAATTTGATGTGCCCACCATCGTGCAACGCCGAGAAGTGTGCATCCATCTTGCCACTCGCTGCGAGTACGAGATTCTTTACGTACCCGTGATAAGGCGTGCCGAGCAGTATCTGACCACCGGGCTTGAGAAGCGCGCGAGCGGCCTCGAGCAGATCAGCGGGACGATACATATGCTCGATCACATCACTGGAGACTACGAGATCGAATTGCCCAAGATTGAGCCCACCATCGATCAACGCCTCAACGAACTCGACATCAGGATACGCACGTCGCGCAACAGCAATCCCACTCGCAGACGCATCGACTCCCACAACCCTAAACCCCAGCTTTGCGAGCCGCCCCGTAATATGCCCATTCCCACATCCGAGATCGCAGATCGATCTCACTCCTTCGAGCTGCTTGACAAGCTCTACAAAGACAGCCGTCAGCTTCTCACCCGAATCACCATTGCCCGCGTCTTCCGCGTGCCACTCGAATTCAGTGTAAGCGGGCGCTGCCATTGTTCCCTTTCTGAATCAGCGTTCGATACAAATCAATTAGCTCGAACGCCGAGTTCGCCCACGAATATTTCTCCGACAGCTGCTTGCCGGCCCCACCCCGCCTCGCCAGTTCGTCTCGGTCCGCAAGCGCCTCAGCCAGAGTATTAGCGAGCGAATCTTGATCTAGCGGCGCGATCCAACCCGCATTAGCGGTCGCGATCTCCGCAGCGAGATTCACACCAGGACTTACCAACACCGGCACCGATTGCGCCATCGCCTCCATCACGCACAACCCAAAATTCTCCTGGCGCGAAGGCAGTACCAGCAACGACGCGGCACCAAGCACAGCGTTTTTCTCATCTCCATCGATCCAGCCGGTAAAGGTGATTTTGTCCTTACGTGAACTCGCCTTGTCCTTGAGCATCGCGACGTATTCAGCCGGCCCATCACCAGCAATCACCAATCGCCAGCCGGCAAACTGCGGCATCTCCACCAGCGACAGAAACGCATCAATCAAAACATCCAAACCCTTTTTCCGGTGCAGGCGTGACAACACGAGCACGTAAGGATCACACTTGCGAGGTGAGTTGTTGACCGTGGCTTCAACACCAAGCGGTATCACTCTTCCATGATTGAACCCAAGACTCGACTCAGTCGAAAGCCTCTCCGCCTCGCTGGTGTAATGCACCGCGGCGGCGCCGTCCATGATTCCCCTGCCCGATACCTGCCAAAACAGCCGCTTGCGTAGTGACTTCTGCGTCATACTCCACGGATCGAGCGTTCCCAGCGGCCTGATAACGTAAGGCACCCCGAACTTCTGACAGACATGAGCAGCCGCTACAGAAGAGTGATTGAACACGGCGTGAATGTGGGCCACGCCAAAGTTTTGAATGTTTGAACGAAGCCACGACGACAGTGGTCGCGAGTATTTGAACGACTCTCCCAGTTGCGACGGAAAGAAAATCGCCGGCACACCTTTGTGATCCAGGATCTCGCCCTGCACCACGCTGGCCGCCAATCCTGCCGTCGTGCTCAGTAACAACACGTCAACTCCCTGCCGCATGAGCGAACGGCACATCGGCACAATCGCGGACGCTGGTCCACCCGACCGCTCATCAACCGACGGAATCACATGCAGCACTTTCATCCTGAAAAATCTTGTAAATCCTGTCTAACCAACCCGATTAACCTCACACCACCTCGCCAACACATACAACGACCACGGCCTGGTCCATCCGACCGCACGCGGATTCGCGATAAAGTTTCTCCAAATCTCACCCACTGCTTTCGTATTGAATCCACAACCCGAACCTTCCAATACAGACGCGACCTCGTGCCTCAACTTCCCCTGCAACCACTTCTCAAACGGCAACGTGAACCCCATCTTCGGCCGATTCAAGAACTCTCGCGGCAACAAGTCGGCAATCGCATCTGCCAGTAGCGGCTTTGGACCAACGCGCGACGGCGCCTTCCATTCACCAGGCAACGAAAGCACATAATCGACGACTTTCGTGTCAGCAAACGGCACCCGAACCTCGAGCGAGTGCGCCATACTCATCGCATCGGTATCGCGCAGCAGTGTGTTCGTCATGTAACCAGTCAACTCAAGCTGCGAAATCGTGTTGACCACATCCCCATCACCTTGATGCCCGTTCCGCGCATGCTTAACGCCATTGCGACCAGTCATTCTCCTCACTGCGTCAATCGAAAATAGCTGACGCGAAATGCGATAGACATCTTCGGCTTTGCCATCAGTGTTAGCGAGTTGCCAGAACTTGTGACGCTGCACAGATCCGTTCACTGCCAACTGTCCGACCCCAGCCGCCGCACGCAACACTCGCTTCGACATCTGCGACATCGCATCGAACCTGAGCGCGCGTCGGAAGCTTGGATAACCGGCGAATAACTCGTCGCCTCCGAGTCCGGAAAGCGCAACGGTGAGGCCTTTACTCTTCACCGCGCTCGAAACCACGTACGTGTTGATGCCATCCATCGTGGGTTGGTCAAGAGAAGCGATCGCATCGGGCAGCATTTCGAGCAGCCAATCTTCGCTGAGCCGGATCTCGGAATGATCGGTGTCGAAGAGCTTCGCGACAGCTCGAGAAAAAGGAGCCTCGCTGAACTTCGCTTCATCAAACACGACGCTGAACGTCTTCGGCTGTTGCGTACCGACGCGGCTCATCAATGCGACGAGGGCGCTTGAATCCATGCCGCCGGAAAGAAACACGCCGAGAGGCACATCGCTAACGAGATGAAGACGAACTGATTCTTCCAGCTCGTGACGCAACCGTGCCACAGCATCATCGCGGTTCTTCTCAACACTTTGCGGTGTGCGAGTGACGAACTCAGTGTCTGTTATTTCGATATGCTTCTTTGCTCTAACACGCAAGACATGACCAGGCAGGAGCTGTTTGATGCCCTCCATGATCGTCAGTGGAGCTTCGACCGATCCGTGTGCGAGATAGGAATCGATGCCTGCGGCACTTAGCCGGCGCGGTATCAAGTCGCTTGCCAGCAACGCGCGCAGCTCGGATGCAAAGACAAATTGAGTTTCAGAGGCATAGTAGTAGAGCGGCTTGATACCCAGCGGATCGCGAGCGAGTACCAGCGTCTGGGTTTGATTGTCCCAGAGGGCGAGCGCAAACATCCCACGGAGCTTGCGAAATGCGTTAACGCCGAGATTACGATACGCACGAAGAACAACTTCTGTGTCCGTGTTTGAAGACCACGAGCCAGACATTTCGTTACGCAGGGCTTTGAAGTTGTAGGTTTCGCCGTTGTAGGTGATCCAGTTGCCGGTAACGGGATCATTCATCGGCTGATGACCGGCTGGCGAAGTATCGATGATCGCGAGCCGCGTATTGCCTAGCACGACGTCGCCGCACTCCGCGATTCCCTGATCGTCAGGACCACGATGCCGTTGCGCGTCGTTCATCCGCTGAACTACATCGCGACTCGCTTTAAATGCTCCGGAGATGCTGCACATTCAAGAACTATTAGACAGGATGAACAGGATGTTTACAGGACTTACAAGATAAATGCTGTCAATCCTGAAAACATCGTATTCATCCTGTCCAACCAGCCAACGCTTCACGCGCGCAACTTACAAATCGCGCCGCGCCATTCTCCAATGTATGCGCGCTAACACTCTCACGCGCATGACGCCCCAACTGCTCAAGCTCACTCGCCGAAAGCCGCGCCGCCTTTCGCATGGCATGAACCAGCGCTTCTTGATCGGCTGCAGGAATCAACCATCCATTACTTCCAGTCTCAACAAACTCGAGCGCCGCACCCATCCGATCCGTCGCTATAACCGGCAGCCCCGACGCCAACCCCTCAGCGACGACAAGCCCCCACCCGTCATACCTCGAGGGCACACACAACACATCAGCACTCGCATACGCCTCCGGTAACTGATCCCAATCCGTGAAACCAACAAACTCGACTCGCTGACACACCGGCCTCAAAGTTTGCTCAACTGATCCCCGCAGCTCCCCATCTCCCATCAGTCTCAACCGCACATTCGAAAACTCTCGCGCGATCTCAACAAAAGCAGCCGCCAGCAAATCCACACCTTTTCGATGAATCAGCGATCCCGAAAACAAAAACCACCGCTCCTTCTGCTCACCTCGCCCCGCCCCCGCGAAGCGCTTCAGATCAGAAAAGTAAGGCAAGTTGAAGTAAGGTCGATGCACTCCAAACTCTCGCCTGTACTCATTAACCGCAAACTTCCCAATGCCCCAGATCGGCGCCGGCGACGCATGCAACTTCGAGAGTTTCCACTTACGCAAGAGTCGCCCCGCCCACGCCGGTTGATGAAACCCCGGCCGCTCGCCCCAAAAACACCACGGCGTGTGCAGTTCGGCTCGCTCACTAATCAACCGCTCTGCATGTGGATGACGGTAGTAGTTGAACACGGCGACGTCAGCCGCTCGCATAGACTCATGCGCCCGCACTGACTCAATCGCTTCATGTCGAATCTCAGTCGACTTCCAGTGACGATTCGGATCGCGACTGCGTAAGTAAGCGACTTCAAGCGAGCAATCCCCTTGCGACTCGATCTCATTGAACAGTTCGACCTGATACGGCGACGGACAGTCTGTCAGTACAAAAACCTTCACTGCGCCCTCGCGTGTCCCAACTTAATAAACAAATGCGTCAGTCCTACCCAGGCTAGCACCACGTAGCTGACGAGAATCAATTCAAGTATCGATCGCATTCCCGAGAACAGCGCCATCACCACAATGCTGTAAATAACGAGGGCGCCCTGCGTGCGACAACGCGCGAGCAGACCACTCGCAGTTGAAGCGATGCGGCCGTAAAGCCAACCACCCAGCGCGACTCCGATAACACCCAACGACATGTAGAGCTCGCCGATAACTGAATAAGAAAGCGAAAGCCCTTCAATGCCTAACGCAGTCGGCAGGTCGAAGCCGGCATCAACTGGTTTACCGGGCCATAACACTCTTGGTATCGGCCGCACGATCACGTAGACCAGATACTTTTGATACACAAACGGATACTGAGAAGGGATGAGTTGAATGATCTGGCAGAGACGATAAAAGTTGTCGTCCACGCGCAGGTGTTGCTCTTCGAGAACCGTCCTTTTGTCATAGCGCCCGCTCCGCACCTCGCCCTGGCCAACCAGTACGCTCAGACCAACGTTCCGGTATTCCAGCATTACCTGTAGTGCGATCAGCAGAGCGACAATTGCAAACGCAGTGGTGAGCACGTGTTTGACGCGCAGGCGCTGCTGGTCCAACACCCAGAGTACCAACGCCATGCCGCCGACCACACCGATAACTCGGCGGCTTCCACTCTGCGCGAGAAAGAGCGCCACTACAACCGACAGGCCGATACAGATCAGCGTGCGCACGTTACGGACGCCGAGCCGGCGACCAATAACGACCGTCAGAACGGGAAGCAGGTATCCGAAGTATTGCAGGTGATCGAGGAATGCATCCCAGCCACCGAGTTGCCCGCGACCCCATGGAGCCGCCCAACGTTCCTGGCCCAGGTAGTAGACCATCTCGAACACGTTGAAGTTACACGGCACGGCGAAGTTCAACATGCCAATCACGAAACACGCGACCGCGAGCGCGAAATAGGTATTGATCGAGAACTCCTGGGATACCGAACTAATCAAAACTTTCGGCAGTCGCCAGGGGCGACGCAAAGCCCCGAGCCAAACGAGCACGACAAACATTCCGATTGCAAGAAACGCCTCTCTCACTTGATCGGCTTTGATGTCCTGCATTCCATACACGCCTTGCAGGAGATCGAGAAGAAGCCAATAGATCGGTGCGAGTGACAGCAAACATTCGCCGCGCAGGAGCGTCTTAGGACGGCGAAATGCGGCTACAAACGGCGCGGTCGCAAGACCCGCAGACATCACGAGCGCCGGGTAAAACAACGCTCCTGGACCAGACGGGTCTTCAGGTACGAGAACGATCGCCAACGTCGTCGCCATGCTGATGCTCATGATCGCCAGGAGCGTCGAGCGCAACGTCAGGCTCGGCGTAGCCGCTCCTAACGCTGGTCTATTCCAAATGAGCTGTTCAGCATTCAATCTGGTAAATCCTGCAAATCCTGAAATCCTGTCAAAAAACTACTTACAACCTCTTCAAAGACTCCGCCAACATCTTCAAACTAAAGCGCTCCTCAACTCCCGATCGCACCGACATCGCAGAAAGCATCTCAGGCGATCGCAATAACCTCAACAACACGCCGGCTATCGCCTGCCCTGTAACTTGCTCGAGAACCACACCATTGAAACCGTCGCGCACAACTTCGCCGCAATAACGCGACGCAACCACCGGTAATTTCCACGACTGCGCCTCGAGTTGCGTTAAACCAAAACCATCTGACAACGTGGGAAAAATAAAAACGTCAGCATCCCGGTAATAACTCGCGACCTCGACGCGTGGCGCCACACCAAACCATCTAACCTGCGGGTGCAGTTTGAAACGCTGCGGGACGTCGATCTGAGTTGGACCAACAAACCAGAACTCCACGTTTTCACCCGACAACAGTTCGACAGCTTCAAGCAACTGGCCGGCGCCCTTTCTCAGGTTGATCTGGCCAAGAAACAAAACTCGCAACGGACGTTCGGCACTAAACGCGCGCGGATACAGTCGCTGCAGCGAACCAACGTCAGTCGGGCTTTCGTAAGCAACCGGAATCACGCGGAGTTTCTCAGCCGCCACTCCTTCACCCAGCAGCGCATCTCTCGACCATTCGGAGTTCACAACGATCTGGTCGGCGAGTGCGCACTCGTTGCGCCAGCTCTTCCAATAATCCGTAGGCGCAGCCTCCCAGTGTTTGTGTTTTATTGCTGATGTCTGGTCGAGGCCGGCAACGATGCGTTCTTCAGCCGGGCCAGGATCGATTTGGCCCAGCACTGTTCGCCAGCCGCGGGCTTTGGCAAATTTGAAGATCTCTTCGGCGGCATAGCTGTAAGCAAAGATGGTGTGATTGCCGTTAGTGTTTCCGTTAGTAAGTTGAGCAATGGCGTGTTGCTGAAACCATTCGTTGCGACGGCTGATCAGCTTCCATCCGTTTTCGCGTGCCAGCGAGGCTTTGAGCTCGAACGTGAGCGCGGAGACGTTCGGAGCCTTGATGCGGGCGCCTGCGAGTCCCGGATGAAATCTTCCAGTAAGACGTTTCTTCCAGCTGTGCAGAAGTGTGCCGGGCCGAATCCAAAGGTCAGTGATGAATTCGCCGAGCATGCCGCTAATCAGTAGCGCCCGCGGAACCGCGTAATGCTCACGTGCCCCGAGCTGACAACAGATCCAGGAGTTCATCAAATCTGTGTAATCTGTGGATTCCGACGGAGTGCCAAATACGAGCGCACAACCTGCTTGCTGAGGGGCAGACGATAGCTGCGATTCTCGCGCAGGTGTGAAGGGATCATCGTCACGCCCTTCAAGATTCCACGACGCCGCCCGTGTCGCAGCAACCAAAGCAGCCGGTTCGCGCATTGGCCCACACCGATTCCCCAAAGCGAAACCGGATAACGCAGGTAAGTCAACAGCGCGAGATTCGCGATGCTGCCTGCGGTTATTTTCGGATCGGCGTGATGCCTCAAATCAGTATTGTGGAACACGCGCAGCCATGGCGTCGTCAAAATCCTGCCGCCCTGCGAGTGAAGACGAATCGCGAGATCGACCTCTTCCATTCCATAAGCGATGGGCAGCGGCACGTAACCTCCGGCATCGAGGAAAGCCTGACGCCGGTAGATGCAGGCGGCTCCCAAAAAATCTGCCGTCCAGTGGGCGCTCCGTTCATCGAGGCCGATCGACTCACCAGCGTGATAAAGCGCTGCGCAGACGAGCGATGCTTCGGCAAACTTTTCGAAGACTTGTTGCGCACGCGCAAAGTAGTCTGAATCGATCGGATAGGAGTCGTCGTCGAAGCTGGCGATAAACTCTCCACGGGCTGCACCAACCAACTTATTGCGCCCACCGCCTGGACCAACCTGCTCTTCGCTGCGCAGGACCTGAACTCCGGGAAATGCATTCCGAATCGCGGTCTCACAAGCGATCTGATTCCCATCAACATGGACCAGAATCTCATCGGGCGCAGGCACGCAACTTTGCAGTATGCGCAACGTGGCCAACGTCTGCTCCACCCGCTCATACGCCGTAACGATTGCCGAGATCATCTTGGATAGGGTCACAACCACCACGCGGTAGCGGGTGGGTACGCCGTAGGCTCCATCGAATAAGGCTGCGCACCCACCCGCTACCGCGTGGTGGTTGTGACCCTATCCAAGTCGGTCGCGCAATACTTTCGCGAGCGCAACGGCGCCGGCTTCATTCGGATGGAACCCGTCACGATAGAACAACGCCCCGCCGTTTAGTCGCGACGCCCAATCGAAAAATTCAACGCCTTCCGCATCTGCGATCTGCTGAAGGCGTGCATTCACTGACTTGAAATGCACGTCAGAACCTGGAAAGCGGTCGGGATCGACAGGCAGAAGTCCAAGCACAAGAATGCGCATTCCGACGTGTCGCAGTTCCCTAATCAGCTTCGTTTGATACGTACTGAACGTGTCGAGATCAATCAACGACTTGCCGGGACGCGTTTGCAAAAGTCGTAATCGCACACGCTGTTTCAACGCGTCCACCGATGTCTGCTTGGCCTTTCGCCACCATGTGTTGCTGAAGTAGCAGCGCGGATCCATCGCGGAATAATTGCGCCACGATCGCGGCACCCACCATGGCCAATCCGTATCCGAAACCATCGCCGGACGAATGATGCTCTCCAGGCTTCCTCTGAAAATCACCACTAGCTCCGGCTGTAACATGCTTATCACCGGCAGCCACTCAAAGTCCGATTCGATTGTTTTTCCTTCACACGCAAAATTCCAGAACCGCAAACCCGCCGTGTTAGCTTTAACCTCGCCGTTGAGCGCGCTTCTGTCGCGTGAACGAATCTCCGATGCACCAAGTTGTTTCGCGAGTTCGGCAACGTGACTAATCCGCTTCCAGCCGACGCCTTCCGTGAGACTGTCACCGAGAAACACCCAATTCCGAGAGCCCTCCATACACTTCAAACAAATGCCGACTGAAAACGTGCGGCAAGCGTGTCGATGTCGAACTCCTGATTCAACGCTTTTTGCGCCCTCGCCAACGAATCCACGCCGTTTTGATTACCCTCGGCCCACTGCTCGACAAAAACATCGAGCGCACGTGCGTCGATCGTCGCGAGTCGCGGCGTCAGGTCGTAACGTTCGGCAACTTGAAACACAGCCGAATCGCCCGGCGCGTGAAAGAACACGCTCTTTCCCGACGCAAGATACTCAGGAAGTTTTGTCGGCAATGAGTAGAGTGAAATCCGAGCTGACTGTTTGCAGAAAGCAAGCGGCAGATAGAGCAGGTCCGCAGCTTTCATCGCGTCGAGACATTCTGCGTGCGATCGCCGTTTCAACAGACTCGCACTCTTCAACGCCGATAATGGCGCCCGGTGCTGTTCCGCAACTTCACCCATCACCTTGAACTCGATCGCTTGTTGACGGCGTTGGTTATACCGTTCGATCGCCTCAGCGAATGCGATCACGGCATCGAAGCGAAACACGTTGACGTCGCCGGCCAGCATCACTTGTCGCGGTTTCGTGTGTCCATTGGTTTGAGTCGTCTGCACGCTCTTCGCGACGCCGTTATGAACCACCGACCAATGCTTCCCAAAAGTCTGCTCATAATGCGCGGCCATCTCACGAGAGACTGCGAACCTCGTACTCGCGCGATCGATCGCTTCGCGCAACAAGCGACGTCGCCGTCGAGAATATGGCAACCGGTGACACTCGTGGTGCCCTTGCCAGTCGTCCATTACATAAAAGACGAGGTTTAGTTTTGGATATCGTTTGTGCACCGCAAGCGCGGCCGAAAGTATCCACGGACTGACCGGCACCACCAGCAGGTTCCCGATCCAATTGTTTTCGACGACTTCGCCAAGCAGTCGCACAGACTCGCGCGCGGCCTGGAATTGCCGAGCCTTCAACAAAGGATAGGAAGCTCTGTTATTGAGCCAACGCGGTCGTGTTGGTGAAGGCAACAGCACCGATTGCGCTCTCTGCTTGTCAGCAGCCGCTGCAACATGACGCGGATGCGCGCTCCACAGCTTCTCACTCGGAAAACCGCTGAACAGGTTGTAGAGCGTCTCCCCAAAGCCGCTCGCATACCCAACCGGATAATCTGCGATAATCAGTGTGGGTTTCATCCGCCTAAATCCGTGGCCGAGACACACGACAAGAATCCACGTACCCGGCCCGACCACGCGCGTGGCAAGTCCGGCCTCGACAATCCATGTCTCAAACTCGCCAACTCACTTAAAAACTGAACCAGTGCCCACAGCCCGACATGGCCCAGCGCGGCATATCGACTCTTGCCCATCGTGATCGTGAGAATCCCGAATCGCGATCGCATCGAAAGATACTGATGCTGGTCTGACTGTTCTCTTCCGCTGGGCGATTGATGATGAATGCACTGCGCCGCCGGCACATATAACACCTTCCACTTCCGGCTCAGACGATAACCAAGATCGAGATCCTCACCAGGTGAGCTCCCGGTGAAGAAGGACGCGAAACCACCAACCGATTCGAATGCATCTCGCCGCAACGCACTCGCCCCACCGCCAATCCATTCGCACGGTATCGGCTGTTCGGCTGTAGTTGGAAATCCGTTCGGGAGTGCCGCTCCGATCAATTTGCCCGGCCTGAATCCTTCGACGTGGCCATGCAGTAACCTTCGATAGAGACGCCAGAATAACGTAGGTGTCGCCATTGATTGGTTGACGAGTCTACCCATCGTCGCGCCCACAGTGGGATCCGCCCAGATCGGTTTGAAGAGCTCTTCAACCCAGTGTGGATCGACCTCAATGTCATCATCGATCAGAAGTAAATAATCGTGCTTTGCCTCTTCGATCGCGAAATTCCGCTGGCGGGCACAGTTTCGTTCCGGGTGATGAAAGTAGCGGACTTCAAATCCGGCTTCGCGCCAGCGAGTGTCCTTCGTCACCCCCAATGTCTCGGAGTCACTGCCGCAGTGCACCACGACGACTTCGGCGATACGAACGGTCTGTTTTGCGAGACTCTCCAGACAAACCCGGAGCAAGTCAGGTCTACCAACAGTCGGGATGATTGCAGATATCGACTGCGTCATTCGACTCGCTTCATCCAAAAGCTGGACGCACGATCAGCCTTGGCCCAGACACTTGCCGCGGCATCTCTTTGGTCAAGACAGAGCCAGTAGCTCGCTAGCTGCGGTGCAAAGGTTTTGTTGAACGAAAGAAAAGCTTCGAGCAGGTACTGTTCATTCAACGCGAGCCGGCGAGTGATGAGCCACTCGGCCGGATAATCGTGCGGAAAGAAAATGTCATGCACGTGCACCCAAACATCACGCGCAAGGCGAGGCAGGATTTCGAGAAACTCAAAACAGACATCGCTGCCAAATTTGACGGTATGGCTCGAATCGATGAAGAGGATATCGTTGGCTTCGAGACTCGAGAAGAAATCAACGTCAATCTCTTCCACTCGTTTCTGAATCAGCTCGACGTTCGATCCGTTGAGACGCTCGGGATAGGGCTCGATACAAACCAGCTCTCCCTTGCCGTTTGCGGCCAATGCTTTCGCGGCGAGCTGCGTTGAAAATCCAGCGCCGATCTCGATGATTCGCTGCGGCTGCAAATGACGAATGAGGGTGTAGTAAGCGGCAGCGTCAAACCCAGCGAAGTAAGCGTTATCGAAATCGAACTCGAGCTCGAGCAGTTCCTCACCATACTTTGCAAGTTCGCTGATGAGCACGAGCTGTTGTTCCCAACGGAAATCTATACCCGGATAAGTGCGACGCCGGGTTATCTGCTCGCTGGTGATCGAGCGGAAATCCGGAATCGGTTCGTAATAGTGGATCGGCCGGATGTGATAGCCCCAACGATCGACGAGATCGGGATGACTCTGGGCCAGGAATAACAGGTGATGCGCAGCTCGGGTGGGAACTGTCCTGAAGAAGGCGAGCGCCGTGCGATCAAGAAAGGAGTTGGCCACGGATTAGACGGATAAGAGCTGATGAAACACTTGTTGTACGCGGGCGTGTGAAAAATATTCGCGGCCGGCTTCGAGGGCGCGTGTTCCGAGTGCAAGACGATGCGCGGGGTGCTGCGCGAGTGATACTACTGCGTTAGTGAGATTGGATTCACTCTCGACGACTTCAGCAACTCCAGGGTTATCGCGCGCCCATCTCACTGCTGAACAGTAAGCCGGGCCATAAATCACAAGCGGCACCCCGGTCGTGGTGTAGTCGGCCAGTTTGCTGGGGAATGCGAGGGTCATGTTATCGCGATCGCAGTCAGCAAATGACATCGGCACAAACAGCGCATCCGCATCTTCGCGTAGCCGCGCGAGCAATTGCTCGGAACTCAGCAAGCCGCAGATCTTTGTGTTCGGATCATCTAGTCCGATTTGTTGACCGTCGCCCCTGGTAAGTGGTCCAAAAATCAGCAAGCGACCATTGATGGATTTTAATGCATCCTGCAATGTCTTTAACGCGTGAATATATCCCTGTGAATTAATCGTGCCTGCAAACGCGATTGTGAATTGCCTGTCGTTGTTACCCAGGCGTGCCGGTGGTGCTCCGAAGTCGACTGCATCGGCCGCGCAGCTCGGATAGACAACGGCTCCCGGAATACCGTAACGCTCTTCATAAAATCGGCTCATCGCCGGCGAAACGCACAGACGCGACCGTGCCTGGCGGTAAATATTTCCGAACTGCTCATCAATCCAGTCTCGAAAGCGTGGCGCTATTTGGGCGACGCGGGGCCAGTCGTCGTGAACGGCAAGATGCAGAGGAGAACGTCTTTGTTTCGCGATCTCCGCTGCCGCAAGCCAGCCAAATCCATGCGCCACAGTAAATATCGCTTCAAAGTCGAACCCATTGATCGACCGCGAGATTTTTGGTCCGGCCTGTTTACCCGCCCGGCTGAACCACGCCATCGCGTATGGATGAAACCGCGTGTTGAGCCAACGTTGCTTTCCAATGGGATAAGAGATGTAATTGACACCCGAAAGCCGTCGTTGTGGTTGCGACGGCGTCGCAGTCTCCAAAACAGTTAATTCACCGGCCGGGTAGTTCGACAACAATCTGTGCAAGAGTGCCGAACCATGGTACGAAGCCTCCACCGGCACATCACCAACATAAAGCAAACGCGGCAACATTCGACGGTCACAACCGATAAGCGGTTCGCATCCAATCGGCCGTCAGGCGCATTCCGTCTTCAAGGCTGTAAGAGTTTTTATGGTCCAGATCGCGAACTGATTTTGACGTATCAACACGCTTCAGCTTAGTCGTGAGGATTTCCGTTTCCTGATGATGAACGAGCCGCGCATCGGCGTCCGTAACTTTCAGCACCACCTCGGAAAGTTCTTCGATAGTGTGCAAATCCGTACCGCCAATGTTGTAAGTTTCACCGGGACGGAAGTTGTTCGTGATGTTTGCGACTGTGCGAACCGTGTCCGCGAGGTAAGTTGAAGTCCGCGAATGCCCGCGAAAGACAGTCCACGGCAGGTTGTGCAAGGCACAATACAGAAACCTGCAATTCACCGAGCGATACGGACTGTAGTACTCGCCTGGACCATAAGTATTGAACAGCCGCACGACGACCGTCTCCGTCCCATACTGCAGCGACGAGTTTCGGATCTGCATTTCGTTGACCCACTTCGTCATCGCATAGTCGTTCAACTGTTTGATCTCATACTCATCCATGACAGTCTCGACCATGAGATCGGGCCAGTCGCCGTAAACCTCTGACGACGAAAAGTGTATGAGACGAAACTTCAGCCGCTCCTGAAGTCTGATCATGTTCTTGGTGCCGATCGCGTTCGTGCGCCACAAAGTTTCGTAGAAGTCTTCACCGTTCCAGCGACCAAATTCCGCGGCACAGTGATAGACGTAATCAAAGGGACCACAACGTTCGAATACGCGTTCGAGTTGGCGAAACTCGCCCACGTCACAACGCGCATACAGGGGTACTTCAACGTCGGTGCGCAGGCTGAAACCGATCTCATCAGGCTGATGTTGAAGATCACAGGAGACGACGTGATGGCCGCGATTGCGGAGCTCGGAAATCAGGCCGGCGCCGACAGTCCCCAAGCCGCCGGTGACTAGAATATTAGACATGATTTAAACGTCGCGCTTGGATACAGCCGATCCACGCTTCGATATCGTCAGGTTGGAGTTTGCGAGCATTCGTGTTTAGTAATCGCCGCAATCGGCGCGTGTCGACTTTGGTATTCGAAATCAAACCAGTCTTCGGAGTGTAAGCTCTAAACTTAGAGCGTTGCCGAAAAGCCGTCGCTGCCTGCTGATATTCGCCGACCTCAAAATCGTGAATGACGATCAGCGGGCGCTGCGGTTGCTTCTGCGCGACCGCGCAAATGGTAGCAACTCGCTCTGCACTGGTTTTTGAATCATCGATAAAGATCAGATCGAAACTCTCCAGATCCAGTTCAGCAACCGCAGGCGCAATCTGGCCGGATACCAGGTTCAGCGACCAACGCTCGTCGTGCTTTGCAATCTCGTTGATCGTTTCGCCCCAGGCAATGTCGTTCTCAACGGAATGAAGTCGTTCGAGGTGAGGAAATGCGCAACGATTGAGAAAGGTGAGCGTGCTGTAACGACCACAACCGAATTCGAGGACGTTTCTTACTTGCCGCATTCGAGCGAGTCCGATAAGAATCGGAACGTGCGTGGCATAGTCATTTTCCGCCCGCGGCGCAGAGAAGAATTTCCCACAATAACGCAAAGGCGGAAAGTTTTTGAGCCTTGCAATCATTTGTGCACCTTTGCACCGCTGCGGGAGAAATTGTCCAACGGCTTGGCGCGTAAGCCAACGTTCCCAAACCACCCGTCGAGCTTGCGGCCGCCATAAACCTCAGTCTCAGCCACTTCAAACCTAAATGTTCTTGGCACAAACTCTATCAGTCGCCGCGCCATGTCCTTGAGGTGAATTTCAATTTGGTAGGCGCCGGGCATGAGGGGTAACGACTCGATCGTGAATCCAAGCTCCGCGGGCTCTCCCGCCGGCAACGCTGCACTTGTGACAAAGTCTTTTAGATCCAAACCCGTCAGCCGGCGCGAGTCCATCGTTAGAATCGAAACGTAAAGCCCCGGATCCTTGATCTCACTCTTCGGCACAAATCTGACCCTCACTTCCACCGGATCGAAAGTCTTGATCACCGGACCAGTGCTGGAATTAATTTCAACTGATTTCACAGAGAATGTATTTGTCTCGACTACTTCGTCTTCAGCCTGCGACGAACTAATCTGCGCGAGGTAGTGATCGACCGTTTGATCGATCTCCCCCTGCGCAACCACTCTTCCCTTGTCGATGATGAGCGCCTGCTTGCAGATGCTTCTAACGGCAGACATGTTGTGACTGACAAACAGAATCGTTCGCCCCTGAATCCCGATGTCGCGGATCTTCTCGAAACACTTCTTTTGAAACTGAGCATCGCCAACGGCAAGCACTTCGTCAACCAGCAACACCTCCGTCTCCAAATGTGCTGCGACGCCAAATGCAAGCCGGACATACATGCCACTGGAATAACGCTTCACCGGTGTATCAAGAAAAGTCTCAACCTCAGCAAAAGCTACAATCTCATCAAACTTCCGATTGATTTCGGCCTTTCGCATGCCCAATATCGCGCCGTTGAGATAGACGTTCTCGCGCCCGGTGAGCTCGGGGTGAAATCCAGTTCCCACTTCCAACAATGAGCCGACGCGCCCATGAATCTCTGCATGCCCGCGCGTCGGCGCGGTGATGCGTGAAAGAACCTTCAGAAGAGTGCTCTTGCCGGCGCCATTCAACCCGATGATGCCGACAACTTCACCGCGGTTGATCTGGAACGACACGTCTTGCAGTGCCCAAATGTTGCTGCGTCCATTTTGCGAATTGGTTTTGAGACGGCGGAAAGGAGCGAGAGCTGTGGTGGAAATCGCATCTCGCAGTGTTTTGTAAGTCTCTGGAGATCCGATCCGGTATTGCTTGCTTAAGTGCTCACAGCGAATAGTGGGGTCCGGCATTTAGCCCAGTTTTAAGTTCCTGCTTTCTCGTAATACTTCTGCCCGTAATAACTCTGGTAATAATAGTAATCGTGAGATTGAAGATTGACGTTGTTGAGCACGACTCCGAAGATCTTTGCACCCACATCGCTCAACAACTGCTTGGAGCGCCGCACGATGTGTCTCGAACTCTTGCCACCGTGAACGACAAGCAATACGCCGTCGACCATCGAGGAGATCAGCACGCCGTCAGTAAACGAGCTGACCGGCGGCGAGTCGACAACGACGTGCGTGTAATTCGCCTGGAGCACCGTCATCAGCCGGCGCATCTGATCCGATCCCAGCAGCTCGGCTGGATTGGGTGGAATCGGTCCGGAAGTCAAAACGTTGAGGCCACTCTCTTCGTCGTGCCGCACGAGACCGAGCATGTCGCCTTCTGAAGTCGCGCTGGACAGTATCGAGCTGAGTCCGTCCTGACCGCCCATGTCGAAGATCGACTGCAGTCGCGGGCGACGCATGTCGGCATCGATGATCACAACACTCGCACCGGTTTGGGCCAAACTGATCGCCGTGTTCACAGCCGTCGTCGTCTTCCCCTCACCAGGAAGGCTCGACGTAACGAGCAACGATTTCGGCGCGCGGCCGGCGGTCGAGAGCAGCACTGAGGTGCGCAGGTGTCGATAAGCTTCCGCGAGCGGCGAACGACTATCAACGTTCATCAACAATTCCGCATTGCCGTTGCCGTTTCCATTTTGCTTCTGCAGCGCTGTCGATCCCGAAACAGCATGGAGCTTACGACGCCTCGCACCACTGCCAACTGAAGGAATCACCGCCAGCGCCGGCAGATGAAGCACACGTTCGACTTCCTCAGTCGAGTGCACCGTATCGTCGAGATATTCGAAGAACAATGCCAAACCTAAACCGAGACCGACCGAGAGGAAGAATGCTGCGATAACCGTGCGAGCACGATTCGGCCCTACCGGAGAATCAGGCGTGAGCGCGTAGTCGACAATCGAAATGTTATTTGGCTTACCCGCGAGGACGACGTCGTTCTCTTTTGCGCCCTGGAGCAAACCGTTGAGCAGAGATTTATTTGTTTCGATCTCCTGTTGAATGATGCGGTAGTTGATAGCTGCTTCGTTCTGCGAAAGAGTCTGCGCGCGTTGTTGCTCGAACGCCTTGCGCAACGACTGCTCGCGCTCGAGTGTCTGTTGATAACGGGTGTGCAGGTTCGTTAACAAGGTCGCGGACTTACGAGTGCGGAAGTCTTTTAACTGTCGATCGAGTTCGGCGATTTGCTGATCGACTTCCTTAACTTCCGGCGCCTCTTCCGTCGCATCGACGAGCAGTAAAGCTCGCTTTTGACGAAGCTCGACTAGTTTGCCTTCGATATCGCTCGTTTGTTTCGTGGCTTCGTCGACCATCGCCGTAGCTGCATCTGGAACTTTGGCGGCGTTGTAGGCGGCCTCCGCGGTCTTGCGATCGTTTTCTGCCTGAAGCAGTTGTTGGTTAAGACCGGCAAGTCGTTCGACTACTGTGTTCTGATTGGGATCGAGCGAGATGATCTGGTTGTTCTTGGCGTAGTTGACGAGCCGTTCTTCAGCGGTCCGGATCTGTTGCTGGAGTTCCGCGATTCGTTTTTGAAGGAAGTCGCCGGTGGTGCTGTTGGCTTCAGTTCGCTTTTCAAGATTTGAGAACACGTACGTCTCGGCGATCGCGTTCACGACTTTTGAAGCAACAAGTGGATCGATGTGCGTGAACCTGATATCGATCAGACGTGTTTCCTTGTAGTAGCCACGTGTCTCTTTCACGGGGTCAACTTTCAGACCGGCGAGAATCGTGTTCACGTACGGCTCCAGGCGTTTCGCTTCATTGAGATCTTCGCGCGCTGTTGCCTGTGCGACGGTCGTCGTGAGCGGCAACTGGTCCGGAGGTTTCGGGCCAGTGTCCTGCGGCTTGCTTCCGAGCCCAACCATTCGCCGCAACGTAGCCCACGTTGATTGTCGCTGCGCAGTGCTGCCCTTGAAGAAATCAGGATTGTGTTCGAGATCGAGAGTGCGAACAACGCGCCGCATCAAGCCGGGACTGACAAGAATTTGAAGCTGAGTGTTGAAGTAGATCGGATCGTCAGCAGGTCCGTAAAGCGGCCGGGCGTTGTTCGTCAATGAGCCGGTATCTTCGAGATCGACCTGGACACGCGCCTGAGCCTCGTAGAAGTCGGGTTTGCGTGCGACATAAACGAGCGCCAGCATCGTGACCAGCGCCACGATACCCAGGACCAACCAGATGCGTTTGCGAATCGCGCGCCAGTAGTCGAGCAAATGGACTTCGTTGTCGGCGTTGGGATCGACGCCGTAGTTATACGATTGCGGCGGCTCGATTGGCTTCGCTAGAGGTTCAAATGGGCTCTCTTTGGGAACCATGTCGGTTGGTTTCATTGGCTTTATAGGTCGGATAGGTCCTATAGGACTTATTACGGCACAACGCGCACGGGCAGCTGTCCGACGCTCGGAACAACGCCCTGAACCAGGCTACGAAAGAAACTTTTTCCGGCTGACGTTGGTACATCGACAATGTCGTTTGGGAGAAGCGCCAGATCCTCAGAGCTTTTCTTCTCGATCGCGGAAAGATCGACGGTGATCTCTTTTCTGATTGTTGTTCCCGGTTCCTGACGTAGGACGCGAATCTTGTCTTTCTTTGTGTCCTGTTTGAGCCCGCCCGCCATTGCGATGGCACGCGTCAACGTGATCGGTTCCTTTAAGGCAATCGTGATCGGTGAGAAAACGTTGCCGACGACGTAGACCTGATCCGCTTCGGGAAGAGTCACGATATCGCCGGCTTCGAGATACGGGTTTGATTTCGGGTCGCCCTGGAGAACGTCGCTCAGTTTGTAACTAGAGAACGCTGATGAAGCATCAGTATCGTCGACCTTCTTGCAGGGCGAAGCTGTTGTTGAATGAACGATGTTGATTGTTTGACCGGCGCGGGCTGAGGGTCCTTTGGCATACGTCAGAAGTTCGAGTAGCCGGACGCGTCGTTGCAGCTCAAAACGGCTCTGATCGTTAACCGCGCCGATGATGGCGACCTGGCGCGAGTGATACTCCTTGATGAAGACGTCGACCTGAAGGTTCTTGTAATACTTCGCGTAACGGGTTGAGATCTCTTTCGCGAGCTCGCCTTCGGTCTGACACGCTGCCTGAATCTCCGTTTCGATCAAGGGCATCCGTATCATTCCACTTCCCTCGACGCGAACCGCTTCGCGTGAAAGCTGTGGGCGATTAAAGATACGTATATCGAGCACATCCCCCGGGCCGATGCGATAACGATCGTCCTGCGCCTGGACAGGCACGAGGAAAACTATGAGTACAAGGATTGTTTTCATCTAGTTAAGCCGCGGATTAAACGGAAAATGCGGATTGATCCGTGAAGATCCGGCTTCAAAAATCCGTCTCATCTGTGTCCCATGCCGATCCGCCGCGACATGAGCGCTTCCCGCATATGATTCGGGTGCGCCAGATTTAATACGGTATTACTCAACAACACGAGCAACTCTTCATGCTCGCGTTTGAAGAGACCGGTGAGCGGTTGATCGCCCGTCTTGACCACCACACCATCACGCACCCATTGCCAGAACTGGGTCTGTGTTGTCCAAAATTGTTTCCGATCTTTGCAGATGACGAGTGCTGTCTTTTTCTTCCGTTTCTTCTTCGTGCTCACTGTGAATACACCTCGGCCCTTGCGTATTGTTGACACACACAGAAACCCGTTGGGGAAGCCTCTCTTGCGAGGCAGCATTAAGTTTTCAACCTACTAAAGACAGAATTCCCCGCGCCCGTGGTTAGGAAATGGTTCCGTAATCGACGGGTGTTTGACTCAGCGCTTCTGATGGAAGTGAGTGGGCGGAGTAGAATTCTGTCGTGACGTTACGTAATGCGTTTAAAGACATCAATGGCTCAATGAATCCCCGCGGCGACGGTTTTGTCGGGAAGCTCCGCGCAATCCAATGGACCCAGATTGAAGTGCATCGAGAGACTAATTATTAAGATTCCCAGTGTCAAGAAATAATCTGTCTAAATCTGTGGATTACGAAAGCTGATCGACCATCTCACACCAAAGGTGACCGATGGTGATGTGTGCTTCCTGCACGCGCGCCGTGCGGCGCGACGGTACTGCCATCACAACATCACAAAGCGCGCCCAATGGTTCCGATGTTGCTCCCGTCGAAGCAATCGTCTTGCAACCCAGTTCCCTTGCCCGTTCTGCTGCTTGCAATACGTTCGGTGATTTTCCACTGGTGCTGATCGCGATTAAAACATCGCCCGCCTGTGCGAGACCCGCGACCTGGCGCGCAAACACTTGCTCGTAACCGAGATCGTTACTGACAGCGGTGAGTGCCGACGTGTCAGTCGTTAGCGCCATCGCCGGCCATGAACGTCGCTGCTTTTCGTAACAGCCGACGAGTTCAGCCGCGATGTGTTGGGCATCAGCAGCGCTGCCGCCGTTTCCGCAAAGCAGTATTTTCCGGCCACTCGTTAGCGCATCGCAGATCATTTGACCCGATCGTTCGATCGCTGGTACTGACGACTCAAGTAAGTTTTGGATTGTGGCCAGGTGTTCCTGTAGAGACTTGGTCAGAAATTCCACGCGGGGAACTTAACATAGTTTTACAAGGATTCACACGGCTAATCCCTGCTGTTTGTGTTAATCTGTGCGACTCACGCAACAGAATGAATAATTCAAATCAAACGCCGATGCTGCGGCAGTACCAGGAACTGAAGCAGCAACATCCCGGGACGCTTCTGTTTTTTCGTCTCGGCGATTTTTACGAGCTCTTTTTTGACGATGCGCTTACGGGTTCCAGAGAGCTACAGATAACTCTTACCGCACGTCATAAAGAAAGCGGCAATCCCGTGCCGATGTGTGGCGTGCCGCATCACTCTGCCGCGAATTACATTGCGCGTCTGGTGCGCAAAGGCTATCGCGTCGCGATCTGCGAACAGACTGAAGAAGCCGGAAAGACGAAGAAACTTGTGCGGCGTGAAGTCGTGAGGATCGTCACGCCCGGCACGCCGATCGATCCGCAGTTGCTGGAAGCGCGTGAGCCTGTGTTTCTGGCCGCGATTTGCAGCGCAGGTGAAACGATTGGCGCCGCTTTTCTCGATATTTCGACGGGTGAGTTTCGCGTTACGCAGGAAGGTGGACGTGATTCATGGACGCGGATTCGGGCTGCGCTCGAGTCGTATGCGCCGCGTGAGTTGTTGTTTCCGGCGTCGCTTGGCGCGCTGATCAAGAGCAGTCTGTCGGGGAAGGTGCAGACAGAGCCGCTGCCGTTGCAAGGCAACGGTGATCAGTACCAAAGCGGTGACAAGTCACCGCACTCCAAAGAGGTTTTCGGATTCGATCTAGCGCTGACGCCGATCGAGGACTGGCTATGGCAGCAGGAAGACTGTGCGGCGCTGCTGGTAGAGCATTTTAAAGTGAAGACGCTCGATGGTTATGGACTGGCCCGAAAAGATGAGGCGATTCGAGCGGCTGGAGCGTGTTTGCGATATGCGCGTGAGACGCAACGTGCGGCTGCCGAACACATTACGGATCTCATTTACTTTGAGCCGCAGGATCACCTCGTGCTCGACAGCGTTACGGTTCGGAATCTGGAGCTGATCGAGTCGCTCGCCGGTGGAAGTGGCCGTTCGTTGTTGCAGGTAATCGATGAGACTGTGACGGGCATGGGCGCGCGCCTGTTGCGGGCCTGGCTGCTGCGTCCGTGCGTCAGACGCGGCGAGGTCGAAGCTCGATTAGCGGCAGTGGAAGAGCTTTACCGATCGCAGGTTCGCAGAGACAAGCTTCGTGCTCTGCTGAAAGAAGTTTCCGATCTCGAACGTCTGATTGGGCGAATAAGCCTCGGCTCAGCAACACCGAGGGATCTCTGCGCGATTCTGAAATCACTGAACCAGGTGCCCGCCATTCGGGAAGTTCTTCGAGCTGCTGATTCCTCACTCCTGGAAGTCCTCCTCGAAAACACCGACGAACTCCCAGACATCCGATCGCTAATCGAACGCGCAATCAACGACGATCCACCAGTCAAACTCAGCGATGGCGATACGATTCGCGAAGGCTACTCAGCAGAACTCGATGAACTCCGCTCGACCAGTCGCAACGCAAAGCAGATCATCGCGACTCTCGAAGCGACCGAACGCACGCGCAGCGGCATAAATAATCTGCGCATTCGTTTCAACGGCGTCTTCGGGTACTTCATCGAGGTTTCCAAAGCGAACGCCGCAAGAGTTCCCGCCGAATACGAACGCCGGCAGACACTCGCCAACGCGGAACGCTTCACCACACCCGAGCTGCGCGATTGGGAAAAGAAAGTCCTCGGCGCTGAAGAACGTATCGTTCAATTGGAAACGGAACTCTTTACGGACGTCTGCCGTCAGATTGCCGCCGAGACCAAACGCATTCAGATGACCGCCCGCGCGCTCGCGGCGCTCGACGTGCTCGCTTCATCTGCCGAAGTTGCTGCTCGTCGTCGTTACACCAGACCAACTCTGCATGACGGCGATGAGCTCGAGATCATTCAGGGACGACACCCCGTGATCGAAGTATTCATCGACGAGCCGTTTGTTCCGAACAACACTTATCTCAATAACTCGACCGATCGACTGCTGATCATCACCGGTCCAAACATGGGTGGTAAGAGCACCGTCCTGCGACAGACCGCAATCATTTGCATCCTCGCACAAACCGGTTGCTTCGTTCCGGCTGAGCGTGCGCGACTGCCGTTGCTGGATCGCATCTGGACGCGCGTCGGTGCTTCAGACGATCTCACGCGCGGACGTTCGACGTTCATGGTCGAGATGACCGAGACGGCCGCAATCCTGCACAGCGCCACACCGCGTTCGCTCGTGTTGCTCGATGAAATCGGACGCGGCACCGCGACTTTCGATGGACTCTCGATCGCGTGGGCTGTTGCTGAGTACCTGCACAACTCGGCAGACCACGCCGCCAAGACGTTATTTGCGACTCACTATCACGAACTCACAGAACTGGCAGAACGTCTGCCGGGCGCGCAGAACTATCAGATCACGGCAACCGAGCGTGAAGGCGAAGTCGTCTTTCTTCATCGACTCGAACGCGGACGTGCGTCGAAGTCATATGGCATCGAGGTGGCGCGTCTGGCTGGTCTACCGCCGGTAGTCCTGGACACTGCACGCGACGTGCTGGCGCGTCTGGAGCGTTATGAGTTGGAAGTCTTTGCAGACGAGGATGGAGCCCTCAAGCGCGCTGGGCGTCGTAGAGCAGCGGCGCAAACAACACTCTTCGATTTAGCCGCGGATAACACGGAATAAAATCCCGATTTAAATCCACGTGTTTCACAGGATTTCAGGATGTAACACGATTTACAGGATAAATCTTGTTCATCGTGTTAATCCTGCAAATCCTGTCTACGACTACGCATTGTCAATCAGTGGCTCTAATTAGCGTAAAGCGACCAGTGGATCCACTCTACTCGCTCGGCGCGCCGGAATGTACGACGCCAACACCGCGGTACCTACCAGTAACATCGCCGTCGCTATGAACGTCAACGGATCTCTTGGCGCGACTCCAAAAAGCAACTTCACCATCAGGTTGGTCAGCGCGAAGGAAATCAAAAGTCCCAATACGACTCCGGCTCCCGCCAGTAGCATTGCCTGACGGACGACCATTCGCAACACGTCGACGCTACGCGCGCCGAGAGCCATCCTGATCCCCATCTCCTGAGTTCGTTGGGCCACCGAATAAGAGATGACTCCATAAATCCCAACACAGGCCAGAATCAACGCAACGATGGCAAACAATCCGATCAAGGTCGTGCGAAAGCGCGGCTGAGACACGGCATTGGAAAGTCGCTGCTCCATCGTCGCGACATTGGTCACGGGCAGATCCGGATCGAGTTTTTTTATTTCGTTGCGGATCGAGCCGACTAAACTCAACGGATCGTTGACCTCGCTCTTAACAAGAAGGAAGCCTCCGTTAGTCGGCCGCTGATCGAGGGATTGGTAAATCAATGGTTGCACATCTTCTGTGACGCCGTTGTATTTCACATCAGCGACAACCCCAACAATTTGCAGCCAATTCGGTTCGCTTGGACTGCCCGTATTGATACGACTGCGCAACGGATCCTCGGCGCCGAAAAACCGGCGCCGAAATGTTTCATTGATAATAGCTACACGCGGCGCCTCAGGAGTATCACTGTTCGTGAATACCCTTCCTCGTGTGACCGGAATCTGCAGAGCCTTGAAGTAATCAGGGCTGACAATACCGTAAAACGCTATGTCCGCCGCTTTCGGAACCGGCCTTCCTTCGATATAGAACTCGCTCGAAAAATCCGTTTCATCCGGAGGCAAGCTGTTACTGATCGCAGCCGCACGGACTCCGGGCAGCGCATGCACCTGTTGGACCAGGCGGTCGGAGAAGTCACGCACCGGCCCATCCTCACGATATCGTTGACCGCGCAACGTGAAGCTCATGCTCAACACTCTCTCGGTGTTGATCCCGAGATCGACCTGACGCATTCGCCAGAGACTCTTCACAAGCAAACCAGCGCCAGTAACCAGCACCATCGCCAGTGACAGCTCAGCAACCACGAGGATATTTCGACCCCGGCGTCTGCTCGGGCTCTCCGTTGTGCTTCTTCCTCCATCACGAAGTGCTCCGATCAAGTTCAGCCGTGAACCCTGCCATGCAGGTGCCAACCCAAAACCGATAGCGCTGAGCAACGAGACCGCACCCGTCCAGACAAGTGCGAGCCCATCGACCTTGATCTGGTCCAGGCGCGGCAAATTTTGTGGTGCTAGCTTGACCAACAGTGAGACGGTCCAAAACGCACAAAGGGTCCCGATCGCTCCACCCGCGAATGCCACCAGCAAACTCTCAGTTAGCAACCGTCGCATGATCCGTGTACGACTTGCACCCAACGCCGAGCGAATCGAAATCTCTTTAACGCGAGAGGTAGAGCGAGCGAGGGAAAGATTCGCGACGTTTACGGTCGCAATCAGAAGCACCAGGGTGACTGAAACAAACAACGCGACTAAGGCAGGACGGATTTCACCCACGATGAAATCATTGGCGGAAACGAGGTTGAAGTTGAACTTGCCCTTGTCGAAGCTCGACGCGATGAGGCTCGCATCTGAGTGTGCCTGACTCGTCGAGATGCCGGGCTTAAGACGTGCAACTCCGGTCAGAAAGTATGGACCACGCCGGGTAGGCTGTTCGAGTTGCATTGCTCGCCACATCTGGATCTCAGCTCGTGGAAAATCGAGATGTGGCGGCATTACTCCGATAATTTTTGCGGGGATGCTATTCAGATTGACATCTCTTCCCACCACGCCCGGATCAGCAGCAAACTGTGAACGCCAAAAGTCATCGCTGATAATTACAGTTCGTGGCGCACCAACTTGTTCATCGCTTGCCTGAAAATCGCGGCCCAGTTGAACTCCGACACCCAAAATCGACAGGAAGTTAGCCGTCACATTCACTGCACGCAGTTGAATTGGATTGTCGCCGCTCATGTTCACCTGCGCCCACTGGAAAGCGCCGACGCTTTCGAACGAGTTAAGTTGTGCGCGCCAATCAAGTAGATCTGCATACGACAGCGGCGTTCGGTCACCGCCGGCTGCTTCTGCACCGTGGTGCCAGACCAACACCACTCTGTCCGAATCTTTGAATGGTAATGGACGCAGCAGGACTCCGTGAACGACCGAGAAGATTGCGGTGTTCACTCCAATACCAAGCGCGAGGGTGACAATTGCAACGAGGGTAAATCCGGGTTGCTTTAGCAGAAGACGTGCGCCGTAACGAATGTCCTGGATGATAGACGTCATCGAAGCTGCTCCTGGTCGAGAGATTGGATGGCTTTCGAAACTGGCCCACATCCAAACGCTGTACCAAAGCAGATTATTAGGGATTGAGAGATTCAGGGGCGGTTTGCAAAGTCATAATCGGGATCGTTGAGTCCCAGATGCGGGACATAGATCCGTTTTTAATCCGTTTTTATCCGCGGCTTATCACTAACCCGGAACCAGTCGCCGCGACCATCATTCGTGCGCAGCATCCGCAACATCTCTGTGAGAGTAAATGGTCGCGCACCACGTCTGCCGAAGACTGAAACCTGGTTCCCGCTCTCATCCACCGCGCGATCTCGATCCAAAGGTTTGGAGATCCCAAGTGCTTCGCCTTTCGTCCTGAATGTCGCAATCAACACCGGCCGCGGTCGCGGACTGAAGCCTGCATACTCCGGCATTGTCTCAGGCGAGGTCAGTTGCACGATGCGCATACCGTTCTTTCCGTCAGCGACGTATGCAAACAAACTCGCATTCGTCATCGCAACTTTTACTTGATGCACGTCGTTGAGCGCGCCGCCGGCGTTGAACATCTGATCGAGCCGTGGATGCTCGGGTTGTTCGACGTCGATGATCGCGATTCCGTCTGGACCATTGGCGACATACGCGTACATGCGCGCGACGTAAACGTCGTGTCCGTGGGCGAGCGGCACAAACGCGCCGTCAACAATCCGCGGCTGCTCGGCCGTGGTTACATCGATAACTTTCAGCCCTTCGTCGTCGACAACGAACGCGTAGCGAAACTGAATAGCGACGGATTTCGGATTCTTAAAACTGATGCGCGTGACAAGCCGTGGCTTTAACGGATCGTTGAGGTTCACAATAGCAACGCTCGTGGCCGTCGTGATGTATGCATAGTTGCCCGCGATCGTGATGTTGTTCGCATCGTTGAGAGCGCCATCGGGATTGAAGGTGACCGCACGCTTCAGGTAGTTGTTCAGCGGATCGCCGTCGAGCAGGGTCGCAGCGTTCACGAGTATCAGACCCTCGTATTTGTCGACAACATAGAGGTAAGCGTAAAGCGGATGAATCGGTTGTTCTTCATTCTCCGCTCGTCTCGTGCGCGCGGGATCGACGGCCAACGTCGTCGGCGCAGCAACTGCCGTCGCATACTTCGTCTTCACCCAGAACTTCTGACCGAAGCGCGACACCGGCGCACTGGTGATACGCTCTGAGAACCCTTTCTGATCGATCTGTGCAACGTCGAAAACACGCAATCCGCCCTCGCCCGCGGCAACGTACGCATATTCACCACGCAACTGCACCTGCAACACGCGAGGATTCCCGACGTGTTCGTAAAACGTCTTCAACTCACTGCCGCCTCGCGTGAACTGTTCGTAGTTTGATGGGTACGCGATCTTGTGAAGCGTGCTGCCAAACACAGCCTGTGGTTCCGTCTGCTCGGTAGCAACCACGACTTCCAAAGCATCGTCTGCCGCGACGTACACATACCGTCCCATGAAGTTGACGAAGTTTGTTCCCTGCAGCAGCAACTGCGCGAGCCACGCGTTGTTGTCGTTCTTCTCAGACACGTGACAATCGCTACACGTCTTCGTTTCAGTCGCACGAACCGTGTGCGGAATGTGCGTATTGAAACTCTGACCCGCAAAGCCTTCAGCCGATGTTGTCTGCTGTTGCGAATATATCCACTCGCGATTCTGATTCTGCGAGCTCACTAAAATCGCAGATGAAGAACGCACCGGTGCGACGCGATTTCCCGTCACCGTGCCATCGCGACCCAGCATGAAGATGTCGTCGCGCAGAACCTGGAAATTGTATTGCGTGAAGTTCCGTGTATTGCCGCCCTCGTTGTGACGGTTTGGCATCTTGCGATTCGCCTGCATCGACAAGTGACATCCGAAGCAACTCGTCACCCACGAAGAGTGACACGCGACGCACGTCATGTTCGCGTCGCGATGGGCCAACTGATTGCTATCCGCTGGCACATCACCCCAGCTCGCGTTGTCTTTTTGAATCGTTTTCGCGTACCGCGACTGCTCGTTGTAATCGCGAGTTCCGGGTGTGACTGTGTCGACCGTCTGCGGTACACGCCACCAGCGCCCGGGTACGACCATCGAATTCTGCATGATGTCTCCGGTTTTTAGATCGACGTCTACGCCCTTTTCGTTTTTGCGTTTTCGATCGCGAGTGACGCGCTGGAACAGTGGAATCCGCGTGCCTTCCGCGTCGCGAACACGGATGCGCGTGAGATCCTGTCCGGCAAGAGGTTGGTTTTGTGTTTTGCGGCGCTCGGCGGCCGTTCCGGTCGCAACTGCCGCAGCCGGACCAGAAGTAAAGAGCGATGTCTTCTGCTTGATCGTGCCGTGGCAATCTTCGCACGCAATCTCGATCGCAGCGCGGGGCTCGTTGTAGAGATTTCCGTCGCCGTGTGCGTCCTGACGGAAATGGCAATCAACACAGTGCATGCCTCGTTCGAGATGAATGTCGTTGAGATGAACAGCCTTCTCGAACTTCGCTGGATCGTCAGGCGCGACGATGTTGCCCTGCGCGTCGAGGAGATTTCCCTTGCGATCTCGTTTGAAGACTTTCCGAAACAACCAGCCATGGCCGTGAGAGTCTGCAAACTGTGTGTTGCGCAGCAGCGAGTTGAACGATGCTGTGCCGGTGTCTTTCAGGAAATCGAAGTCTGACCACAAGCCGCGAAGACTCGCGCCTTCGGGATTCCGGTCCAGTTTCTCCTGCTCCTCGTCCTGACTCGGGTTGTGCTGCGTCGCCGGATACATCTTCGCGCCGTCGCTCTCATTGTCCCACCACGTTACACCGAGATAACTCGCAACCATGTTCGTGCCGGGGTGCATGTGACAGACCATGCATTGCGACGTCGGAATCTGACTCGTGAACTGGTGCTTGATGGGATGACCCGATTCGCTCTTGGGGATGGATGCATCAGCAGTTTGTGAACGCCCGAGATTTCCGGCCTGCTGGTAAAAAGCGGAATGAGATGGATCGCGATCGTTTGCGTAGATCACGTGACACGCAGAACAACCCGACGAGCGGTAATCACCTGGATGATCGTTCGTGCCGAGAAAGTTGAGGGTCGGATCGAGCAGACGCGTTTTCTGTATTCCGAGAAAAACCGGATCAGTGCGTTGCGCGCTGCCAAAACCACGCGCGCTCAGTCCCTTGTCAGGTTTACCCGGATCTTCGTCCTTGTCAGGCAAACCAACTTCGAGCCTTCGCTTTCCGCCCCGTTCAAAGACACGCAGAATATTTCCAGGCTGCGAGATCTCCCAACGCGGAAGAGGATCGAGCAGACTCAGAAAACCCTTCGTGCGTCGCTCTTCGTCGGTCGCGTTTTGCAGCAGTGTTTGCGGTGCGCCCGATTCGCTGTAGCTCTCGCCGAAACGCGGATCTTTGAGATGAAAACTGCCGTTGTTGTAAAGCGCCGCACCCCACAGCATCGCGCCGTGCGTCATCATGCTGCGCGCAACATTCTTCGATTCAACGTCGTGACACGCCGACCCCGCACAAGTCTTCCCCACGACACGCAGATCACCCGGATTTATAAACCGAACAAACTCCCAACTCTCACGCGCAAGTAATGTATTCGTCCGTTCCGGATTCGCGCCCGTGTATCGCCCATCCCGTTGCCACTCCCGAGGAAACTTCGCCTTAACGTGTGCCTCCTCCTTGATCTCCGAAGCCGGATTCCCCCCATGACACGCCGTACAACTCAACCCAACCGCATCCTTCCCATCCTTAATCTTCTCGAGCGTCTCCGTCGTCCCATACCTATGCATCGGCTCAATCTGCCCATGACACTTCACACACCCCTCGACTTTTACAGGAGCAGTCTGCACAAATGCAGGAGCAGGCCACGCCGCATATGCGATCACCGCTGCACCCACCACCAAAATCAGTAAATAAATCCGTGTCATCTGTGGCTAAAAGACAAACTTCGCCTGTGCAAACAATGAATACAGCATCTTCTTCGGACTGATCACATTCGGCTGGCAGAAGTCTTCGACGCCGGGCGGGCAGTTGCGCGAGGCGTCGGTGAAGATGTCGCGAAAACCACGCCCGGTCTGCAACGAATTAGCACCGAAAGTGAGCGTGAAGTTATTGATCAGAAACGGCCGGTAGGCGACGCCTAAACTGTAATCAAAGCCGATGTCGTGCCGGATGCGATTCTGAAAAAGTATCAACTCCAGTGGCTCTGTCCGGTGAAACCGCAGGTAGTTTACGTTGAGCACCGCTTTGATCCGTTGCGTTACTTCCACATCGACGCCGCCGTTGTAGATAAAGATTCCGGGATTTACGAAATTTGCCTGTCCCTGAGTTTTGCTGCTGCGTAAACTCGGCAACAGACTGTTCGGCTGGACCAGACCGACGCCGGTCTGCGTCAGACGAATTCCATTCCTGACCCAGAACGAAAACTGTCCACCGACAAAATTCGGATCGTCGAAGATTGCGTCGAACCCAGTGCCGCGATTGTCGGTCGGGTTACTGTCACCCTGCGCGAAGAAGAATGAGCCCTTGAAGCGCAGATAGTCCTTATCGAACGAAAGCTCCGCCGCGCCCATGTTAGATCGCACCTGCACTCTTCGGCCCGCGATCTGATTGCGCTCGTCGTGACCAAAGGCCAAGTAATACGAGTGCGACAGATTGACCCTGCCGAGATGACCATCACCGCTAACCCCCAGATAGCCAACCTTGATCGCATGCGGCCGAACATCGCCAATCAATGCCGGTCGAACGAGAAATCCGTTGCGGTCGAACTCGACGCTGCGTCGATCGTCGTTGTAGTGAAAACTTCCCTGAATCGTGTAGCCCTTGCGAATGAAGTCTTGTCGAAAAATATTGGCGATGTAAACGTTTTGATGCCTCGTATCGAAACGATTAAGACCGCTGTTGGTGTCCTTCTCAAGCATCGAGAAGTAGGCACCATTGAATTGATAGCGATTGTTATCAAACGCGCCAAACACGCGCGCGCCGAGATTGTTATCGGAAAAGATGAAGCCGCGGAAGTCTGAAACAAAGGGCTGTATGCCGGCACGCACGGACACGAAATCGTAGTTGGCATTAATGTCTGCCAGCTTCACTTCGCCAAATGCCTCTTCGAGTGAGGCGTGCCAATCGGTGCGGTTCGTGCCGCGCCGCACGTCGATGTTGACCACCCCGTTCTCACGCGCATTCAGATAATTCGGCACGCTGAAAGTCGGTGAAAACTTGATCGCCCAATCGCGTGGCTTGAACGTCGTATCGCCGTGAAACAGCTCAAAGCTAAACTGCAACGTCTCACTCGCGGCAAACTGGTCCGGACGACCAAAGAATTCTGCGCTCAGTGGATCCACGGTACTGACGTCAGACGGTGTCGGCGCGCGACGCTGTTCGACATTCGTGCTGCTGACGGCAGTCAGAATCATGAACAACTTATCGCCTTTGATCGGATAATCGCCTTTGAGAACGTTTTGATTGTACGGGTCCCACCAGCGCCCGCGTTTAAAAGGGATGTCGCGACCACGCGCGCCGCGGTCGCCGTAGCGATCGTATTCGGGAAAGATGATGCGCCAGCGATCAGGTGTCTCACGGCGCTGTGGTGCAGCCGCCGGTCCGGTAGGCGGCGGCGCAATGGGAATATCAACGACCGTATCCTTGCTCCCTTCGATCACGACGTTCTCGAGCGTATCGCCGCGAACGATCGCAAAGTCGCCGTAGTTTTTATCTTTATCGAACTGCGCGGTATTCGGCTGGTCCAGGCTGAGGCGATACGCGCCCGCGGGAAGTGAGAATGAATAACTACCGTCGCTGTCAGTGCGTGTGCGGTGAACTTTCCGTGTCACCTGATTTGTAGCGACAACAGCAATGCCAGGAGCGGGCGCGCCCGCGGAAGTACGGACCACGCCTTTGAGTCGTCCCGATTGCTGCGCGCACACAGCAACCCAACTCATCATGACCAGCAACGTCAGCACTGTTGTTTGGACCGAACGACGGATCACGTTCGTGGCGTTTTAACATACGACCCAAAGACTAGTCCACAGATTACGCAGATTACACCGAGAAAATCTGCGCAATCTGTGGATGGCTTTGTGGTAAATTGTGCGCCATGCGGCTTGGCGTCATATTGCTGGCGGTTCTGTTGCTTGCGATTAGCCTCGTCAGCTTCGATCGCGCCGGTGCGCAGTCGACCAAACCGATTCTGATCAGCCATCCCGATTCCACGCGCGCCATCGCGTTCGAATCCGTAACGCAACAGCGCGAACCATTCACAACCACAGTTCAGGTCAAATTCGGATCGGATTCGATCACGCGCATCACGTTGTTTGCGATGAATCTGCAACTGCAGGCGGGCGAGACTGCGAGCGCGATAACTGCGGATGCGGAAGATGCGAGTCACACGATTTATTCGCTGACTGTCGAAAATGCCGGCAGTGTTCCCGGTCAACCGTGGGCCACATCGATCGTCCTCAGGCTTGCAGATAATTTGCCGCAAGAGGGCGATGTACTCGTGCGGATCAAGTATCGGGAGGTCGAGAGCAATCGCGTGCGAGTGGGCATCGGTCACGTCGGCGATGGTCCACCTGACGATCTCAATGCCGTCCCGACTCCCGGAATGATACTGCCGCCTCCTCCGTCGAGCCTTACGGCAACGAATCTCGCTCAAACGGACGTCGTAACGATCCTGCAACAGGCAGCTTCGGCAGCAACCGCACTCGGAAAGCCTGTGAACATCGTCGTCACCGATCGCGAAGGAAACGTGCTTGGTTTTCTGCCGATGCCGGGAACGCCCATTTCTTCGACGATTCGCAGTGTCGGACGCCTCAGTCAGGGACTCGAAGGAATAGCCGTTCCACCCGCCGAGGCAGCGACGGCCAAAGCCGCAACGGCGGCATTCTTCAGCACGAGCGGTAACGCCTTCACGACGAGAACTGCGGGCTTCATCATTCAGGAACATTTCCCGCCCGGCATCGATTTCCGCTCCGGTGGTCCACTCTACGGTGTTCAATTCTCTTCTTTGCCGTGTAGCGACATCAAAAAGCCTTCCGCTCGGCTAGGCCTCTCAGGCGATCCGGGTGGCCTGCCGATCTACAAGAACGGCGTGCCAGCGGGCGGCATCGGCGTCGAGGGCGATGGGCTCTACACAGTCGATCGCAATCCCGCCGATGACGACCAGACATTCGAAGAACTCATTGCCGCTTCAGGCGCGCGCGGTTTCGAAGCGCCTCCGCTGATTCGCGGCGACAACATCCTTGTCGATGGTATCCGGCTGCCGTTCTCAAACGTTGCGAATCCGCCAGCCCCGAGCGGCACGGCCAGTATTGCCGGTGCGATTTTTGGTTTTGGACCAGGCGGTGTGCCGCCAGCTTCAGAGTTTGTGCCGCAGACTCTCGGCGGAATCGGAGGCGAAGTCGATCCGCGCTTCTTTCCGTTCATCGCCGGGACTGCGCCGAGTAGCAATACACTCACGTCCAGCGAAGTCGGAACGATCATCACGCATGCCGCACAGCAGGCAAACATCACGCGCGCGGCGATCAGACAGCCGCTCGGCAGCAATGCGCGCGTAACAATCGCCGTAGTCGACACGGCCGGAGTCGTGCTGGGAGTATTCAGACAGCAGGACGCGCCGGTCTTTGGCTTCGACGTCGCGGTCCAGAAAGCTCGAACCGCGGCATTCTTTTCAGGGGCGAACGCTGCGACTGCTCTGAGAACTGCCGGATTTGGATCGTACGTCGATCGCGCGGCGGCTGATGGATTGCGGTTTGACGGGACCGTTGCTTTCACTGACCGCGCCACGGGTTTTCTGCATCGCCCGTTTTTTCCGGATGGGATCAACGACACTGTGGCCGGGCCTTTCAGCACCGCGATTGCGGACTGGAGCCCATTCAACGTTGGGCTGCAACTCGATCTCATCAAGACTAACTTTTTAGCGTCGGTAGTTGGTCCAGCAGTACCCTGTACTTCAATTCCGTCGCTGCCGAACGGAATTCAGATCTTCCCCGGCAGCGTTCCGTTGTATAAGAATGGTGTGCTGGTCGGCGGCATCGGCATTAGTGGCGACGGTGTCGATCAGGATGATCTCATTGCTGCTGCCGGCGCGAATGGCTTTTCGCCGCCGCCGGCAATCCGTTCAGATCAAATCTTTGTGCGCGGTGTGCGTCTGCCGTTTTTGAAGTTTCCGCGTAGTCCAAACCTGTAAATAATGCGCGCTTCGAGACTAGTGTTCTTCGCGCTCTTGCTGATGATGACGGTCGCGTTGGCCCAGCAACCGGCGGCCAGGCAAACCGGTGTGCTGAGGCTGCGTGTGCGTGTAAAAGCTGACGATTCGGCGCCGTTACGAGGGCTCGCACGAAAGCGTTTCTTCCTGATTCCGGGGACACTCGAACAAAACCGCGCGCTGATCGACGCGATCGAGCATCAGGCATTGGTGAGCCGGGACTGCTACTACCAAAAAATTGGAGCGAGTGCTGCTTTGATCAATTGGCTGCGAGAGAGCGACTGCGAGTCGGTCTACTGTCGCGGCGTCGAACAGGAGTTCGTCAGTGGACCAAAAGCCGTGCCTGAATTCGCCGTAGCTTATGCTGCGAGTCAGAAGGAGTTTGGGAACGATGAAACAGCGCGACAGTGGTTAACGACGAATCTCGCTCCCGACGTCCGCGATGGTTTTTATCGGTCGCGGCATACCGTTCTCGAAGCGCTGCTCAAACAAGGTGGGCCTCAGGTAGTCTCGGTAATGACCGATCGCAACGGCACCGCCTATTTCACCGATCTCGGACCAGGCACATACGTGCTATCGAACCTGATCCCAACCGAGCTGGGTCAGACTTTCGTGACGTGGAACTGCGAGGTGCAAGTCAAACCCGGCGATCTCGCGACTGAGAAGCCGTACCTCGTTTCGAATCGAAAAGACAGACTTGTGAAGTGTGTGGGCGTCGAAAAACCTAAGCCAGTATGTTCTACAGATTAACTGCCCTTTTATTTTTCATTCTGATCTGCGTTCATCCGCGTTCATCCGCGGCTGATTATTCGAAATTCTCCCACGCCACACAGAAGCATCAAGCGGCCTGTAACACCTGTCACAAGATACCTACAAAGAATGCGACTGCCTTCCCGGACATCAAGGATTACCCCGATCATAACGCGTGTGTGAGTTGTCACCGGCCACAGTTTTTCAAAGGCGCGAAGCCAGTGATTTGTTCGGTTTGTCATTCGAAGACTTCGCCACGTGATGAGGCGCGATATGCCTTTCGAAATCCCTCGTCGAAGCTGCAATTCACGACCGAATTCCCGCATGATAGACACCAGGATGTGATCGCGATGTTGCGTTTCTCACACGCACAGCAAAGTTACTACAACTGCACCGTGTGTCACGCGTCGCGGACAGCAACCTTCAAGGCGGCACCAGAAAATCATTCGTCGTGTTTCAACTGTCATTGGAAAGCGCAACAGCCTGTAGCTACCAACTGTAACGGCTGCCACAAGCTTGCGACGCCTTATGTACACATCACAGAGCCGACGAGGATCTCGATTAAGTTCGCACATGAGGGCGGAGGCGAGAAGAAGCCGCACGTTGCCGAGTGCACCTCGTGCCACATCAACATCACCAGAGCCGCAACACTGCGCGGACTGAAGCCAGACGTACCGATCACGGCATGTACTGAGTGTCATAACAAGGATGGGCTTAGACAGGATCTGAATACGGAACTGGCGGCTCTTGACAAGAACCGCAATTTCACGTGTTTCTATTGCCACGCGCCGAATGTGGGTAATCTCGACCCCCCGGCCAGTCATTATCTAATCGCAGAACGTCCACCGCTGAAACGAAAGGACATCAAATGAAAGTTCTTTCGTTGCGACTATGCGCCATTGCTGCGACCTTTCTTCTTTTCCAGGCGGCTTCAGCGCAGGACTCAAACCGCGACTATTCCAAATTCCTTCATTCGAGCCAGAAACACTCCGCCCTTGCCTGCAACTCGTGTCACGAACGCAGCGACAACTCTGCAACGCCGCGCTTTCCTGGACATAAAGCATGCACGGATTGTCACCGCAGCCAGTTCACAACACCGCAGATACCGATGTGCGTCATCTGCCACGTGAACACGAGCAGTAACAATCCGCCGCTAAAAAATTTTCCGACCAGTTTCAATGAACCTTTCAGCGTGAAGTTTGACCACGCGCAACACAATAACGGCTCGGCACGACCGCAGCGAGGTTGCTCGGGCTGTCACACTTCGGCGATCAATCGAGGCGCCGGTCTATCGATACCTGCGAATCTCACAGCTCACAACGGCTGCTACACGTGCCATACGCCGTCGAGCAAATCCGCCGCGGGACGTGAGATCGCCTCGTGCGGCGTCTGTCACGATCAGAAGTCATATAGACCAACACCAACGAATGCGCGCTCCTATCGTTACTCCTTCAGCCACGCGGACCACGGCACCCGAGAGAAACTCGCCTGCACCGACTGTCACCGGCTAACAGCCGGCGCGCTACAGACGCGTCAGGTCAGTTCACCCGCAGCTTCAGAACACTTCGTAACAACACGCAGCTCGACGTGTCTCACCTGCCACAACGGCAGACGATCGTTCGGCGGCGATCTCGCATTCAAAGACTGCAAGCGCTGCCACTCCGGTCCAACTTTTCGGATGCCGATGTAAAACTTTATCCTGTGCCTTTCGTGCTTTTTGTGGCAAGATTTCCCTCATGAAAATTCTGGTCATTCTGCTTCTGGCGCTCGTTTCCCTCGGCCTGGTCGCACAGGAAAAAGAGAGCAAGACTCAACCCAAAGAAGTCGCGCTCTCCAAAGACAGCCAATCAGACAAGTATGGCGAGGTAGCTTTCAATCACGAGAACCACTCAACCAAGAAGTACAGCCCTGACGGCCAGAGCGTGCTGACGTGTGTTGAGTGTCATCACACGGACCAACCGGCCGCAAACTTGAAAGCGCCACTAAAAACTTCGGAGCGCACAGTGGTTTTGACGGCCGAATCGCTCGCAGCCGCTGATGCGAAGCCGGTGAAGAGTTGCCGTGCGTGCCACCTGCAAGCTGGTGACGATAGCGCCCCGATGCCGGCGGTTCAATACCCCGACAAACCCGCAGCCACCAAGCTGACCAACGAAGTTGCTTATCACCTGAACTGCAACCTCTGCCATGATAAAGCGATCGCCGCAAGACCAGCACTCAAAGGCAAAGTGCCGGGATCAAACGATTGCATCCCGTGCCACAAACCAGCCGGATAATCAGCCACAAGAAGGCACAAAAAGCACAAAATTATTATTGAGGTGAAGCGCCATCTTCTTGGAGGTACGAGGGCGCCTTCAATTGAATAAATATTTTGTGCTTTTTGTGCCTTCTTGTGGCAGTCTTCTTTGTGGCTATAGCATGGAGCTGTTCCAGCGTTTGGGATCGATCAGATGCTGGACATGGCATGAGGTGCAGTTGGGCTTGCCATCCGTCATGTGGCAATTGGCGCACGTGGTTCGTGGCGTGATGCGGTCGGGAGGATCGAAGGAATTGTGGCAGCTCGAGCACGAGAGTTTTCCTTCGGAGTTGCCCTTCATCCCCGGCGCAATCTTCACGCGCTGATCGTGCAAAGCATGAAACTGATTGCTGCGCCACTTGTCGTCAGTGTCGGTCGGCTGACGCGACGTCCCGAGCTGGCGTAAATCCCACTCCTCATCATTGATCGACTTCGGACTCCACACCTTGTTCACAACCGGATAACCAAACGTCCCACCATGCGGCGTACCCACCTTGCGACCGTTGTAGAGTTTCTGATTGCTGTCGTTGTGGCACTGGGTACACGAATCGAGCGCGCTTTTAGTCGCACTAAACTGCGACCCCCGGTGCTCCGCATGACAATCGACACACCCAATGCCGGCCGCGTCATGAGGTTTGATCATCGTCGCCTTAAACGTGTCAGTCGTATGACAAGCCGCACATCGCTGCTCCATATGTTGCCGCAACGAATGACAGTTTGTGCACGACCCTGAGTTTGGCGTCGTGGCAATGGCCGGAACGATGCTGAGTTGCGTGAGTGTGTGAGCATTCGAAAGCGGCGCCGGTGAGAACGCCTTCGTATAACGATATGCAGCCGCGACTGAAACCACACCCACGACGAGCAGCGCCCACGTGAAAACCGCCACGGGCCACCGCGACATCAAGTCAGTCGTAGGTATCCAATTGTACTGAGCCTTCCCCGCGCGCCGGCCACCTTTCGGAAATAGCGGCGACGGTCGGGCCATCTTCGCAACCTCGCGCATTCGCTTGTCCCAAAAGACATCGAGCGCTTTCGTACTGGCCATCGGCGCCGCACGCGGTTTCTTTGATTTCCCAACCTCCGGTAGAACCAGATCAGCAGTGCTCAAACCAGGATCGCTGACGTCGATCTCAGATGGCGCCATCCCGATGCGCAGTTCAATGCGGATCGCCAGAGCCCCATCGACTGAGTCGATCTGAAGACGAAATGGTCCGGCCTCTATGAGATCGCCGGCCGCGAGCGCTTCATTCTCCTCGACCGGTTTGCCATTGAGGATGACCGGATTCTTGGGACGCAGCGCGAAGAGATAATAGTTGTCTCCAAACTGTTTGATGCCCGCCTGCACACGCGACACCGACGGGTGGTTCAGCAACACCTCACACTGCGGCAGACGGCCAATCAGCAGCCCCTCGCTGATGATCGTCACCGGATCCAGCGGCAGGTCGTCACGGATGATGACGTACTGGTTCATCTCACGTTGAAGTAGGTCACCTGAATGATATGGACGACCATCAGTGCCAGCATTACCGCAGTCGCGGCGATGTGCATCGGGATCCAGACTTTGAGTAACCAGTGCAGCGCCAGCAGCGCATCGACGCGGCGCAAGGTCACAGCTGTCTCGACTGCAGAAATCAAAAGATCGCGCTCGTCGTCGGTGGTCAAACGCGTGGTCCGATCCTTAAACTCCTGCCGCGCCTGGGCCAGCAGCGCCTTTAACTCTTCGCGACGCGAGATCTGCCGCCAGAGAAATCCCCACGACAAGAACCGCGGATACACTCGATCGCTTAGTTCTTCCTTCAGCCAGCCGTCGCTCTTCTCGTAAATCGATCGAATGTCACTCCGCAACTCTTTCCGGCGCGCTTCGAGATCCTCAACCAGCAACGGCTCGCCTTCAATACGAGTCATGATTCTCGGCGCTATGAAATATGCGATCACGCCCAGGAGACCGGACAGTATCGTGAGATCAAACGCGACATAGAGCAGAGTTGTTAGCAGACTTCCCGTGCGCGGGCCCGAGTGCAACAAAAGCACCACACCTGCGATTGCCCCCACGTAAGCATGAGCCAGCATCCAATATCTCAACGCGCCCGCACGCCTGCGGTAAATCTTCTTCCGAAACGGATACGTCATCACCACAACAACGCCGAAGAGACCAACGAGCCCCGTAAGCCAGCGCATCGTCAACCAACTACCTCCGAGCACCGTGTCGAATCCGTATCTCGACAGACTCCATACCAGCGCAATGGCCACGAGAATCGTTACCAGAGTTCCGCCGGCATGCCACGCGCGTGCGAGCGGATCGCTCTTGTGAATGTTCCGCCCGACTGCGTGAGTTTGATCCCGAAAGACAATTCCCTGTGCTGCACCGATCTCGCTGAAATACTCGATCGGGTCGACACGTACGAGCGCTCCGGTCGGGCAATTCTCTTCGCACGAATACGCCTGGCGTTTCGCACCCGCGGGATTCAATGGTGTCGCTTCGCAAAGATTGCATTTTATTGCGACCGGATCATCTGTCGCCTCCGGAGTCGCTGGCCGATCATTTCTGAAGCTGAACGCGTTTTTTAGTTTCGACGCGAAACTCGAGTCAGCAGGCGGCGGCGTGCGCGCCACCATCGTGATCGCGTCGTAAGGACATTGTGTAGCGCAGTCGAAACAACCGATACACGTGTTCGCGTCGATATCGATCTGTCCGTGCGGATCTCGAAAAATGGCGCCCGTTGGACAACCGGTCAAACATTCCGGGTCCTGACAGTGCATACAGACCTGCGGAACGAGTGCGTGTTGTAGACGTTTCTTTCCGATCGCTTTTGGACGCTCGATCTGTATACCTCTGCGCAACAGACGTGACTGCCCGTGAACCTTGTGACACGCGAGCGAGCAGTTGCCACAACGAATGCAGAGATCCATGTCCATGACGAGCACGTTTGTGCCGTCGATGACCCCGGTCGCAACCTCTTCTTCGGCGGCTTTGAGTGCGTTCAAATCCGGAAGGGCTTCGATTGTGAGTGGCAGCGAGCTGCCCGCGTGTGAGAGTTTGGAAAATGCATCGATCAGTTCTTTGCGAAGCGCGGGATCGGTTGAGAACTGATCGAGCGCTACCTCGAGCACTTCCGTTCGTTGCATCAAGCTCGCACGGAATCCCCACACGGCCGGCTGAGCAACGCCTTCGAGACCGAGACAATTGCCGCCGCCAAGAAAATCGACTCCAATCGTCTCGTCCATTCCGAGCACGACCTCAGGCGAAGCCGCATGGAATGGGACGCCATGTGAACGTCGCACCCAACCGCTCTTGATCAGAATAATTCGATCTATTGGCTCATCTTCCTGGCATAAGACGTGATTCTTCCCGTAGACCATGTAGCGTGCTGTACGGAGCAGTTCGCCAATGAGTGGCAGGCTCAGTGGTTTGTCATTGATGCGTGAGAGATCTTCGAGAACCCGGCCGACACCGTGAGTGCGATAAGTATCGTCGAGAATGTTGCCGAAGGTTTGAAGTTTGCGCAGCAGGCGGAGTGCGGGGCGCGTGACTTCCAGCACGGTTGCAGTTTGATTCTGAGGCACAGCAACCGTCGCGTTACGCTCGATTCCGGCAAGCAAAGCCATCTCGCCGAAGACTGAGCCCGGCTCGAGTTGACTGATCTTTTTCTGTCCGGTGGCGTCGCGAACGTAAACATCGAGTGCGCCTTCGACGGTGATGTAGAAAGTGTTTCCACCCCATTCACCCTGGCGCATGATCTCTTCGCCTGCATCGTAGGTGAGAAGACGGACGTACGGTCCGACGCGCTTACCATTCGCGTAATCGCGACCCTGAACTATGACTTCGAGATCCGCGGCGTACTTCTGCTTGCCATTTTGTTCCTCGAAAAGTTCAGCGGTAAGAGCAAGATGCTGGACGGCTTCAACTACGCGACCC
>JBKPPU010000349.1:0-22698 GCA_046733695.1 Acidobacteriota bacterium | reverse complement strand
GACACTGCGGCGGGTAGCAATTATTATTGCGGCTACCGTTACGACATTAGCCTTTGCCTTGCCGACTTACGCTCAATCGCACCAGGGTGGTGAAGCAAGCCTTGAACTCCCAGACCTCACCCAGGTTACCTTCTTTAACGGCGTGTCCGGTCATAACTTGCTGCTGTTTGGCATCGTCGTCTGCGTGCTCGGTCTCGGCTTCGGCCTGGCCATATACACGAACTTGCAGCGACTGCCCGTGCACCGCGCCATGCGCGAGATCTCCGAGTTGATCTACGCGACTTGTAAGACGTACCTGACAACGCAGGGCAAGTTCATTCTTATTCTCGAAGCGTTCATTGCCGTCGTGATCGTGCTCTACTTCGGCGTGTTGTCGGGGATGGAGCCTTTCCGCGTCGCGATCATTCTGGCGTTCAGTTTGATCGGCATTGCAGGCAGCTATGGCGTGGCGTGGTTCGGTATCCGCGTTAACACGTTCGCCAACTCCCGCACCGCATTCGCGAGTCTCGAGGGCAAACCGTTTCCGCTCTACGCAATTCCATTAAAAGCCGGCATGAGCATTGGCATGATGCTGATCAGCGTCGAGCTGCTAATTATGTTGTGCATCCTGCTGTTCATCCCGGGGAGCTACGCGGGACCGTGCTTCATCGGTTTTGCGATTGGTGAATCACTCGGCGCCGCGGCTCTGCGTATCGCCGGCGGCATCTTCACGAAGATTGCCGACATCGGTTCCGACCTGATGAAGATCGTCTTCAAGATCAAGGAAGACGACGCACGCAATCCGGGTGTGATTGCTGACTGTACCGGCGACAATGCGGGCGACTCAGTTGGACCAAGCGCAGACGGTTTTGAAACCTACGGGGTTACGGGCGTGGCTTTGATCACGTTTATCCTCGTCGGCGTTTCCAATCCGACCGTGCAGGTGCAGTTGCTGGTATGGATCTTTGTCATGCGCGTGATGATGATCATCGCGAGTGGACTCTCCTATTTCATCAACGACGCAATCGCCAAAGCGCGTTTTAAGAATGCTGACTCGATGAACTTCGAGGCCCCGTTGACGTCGCTCGTGTGGATCACGTCGATTGTTTCAGTCGTGATCACATTCATTATCTCAAAACTGACGATCCCGACGCTCAGCGGCAATCCGACGCTTTGGTGGAAACTCGCGATCATCATCTCCTGCGGCACGATCGCGGGCGCGTTGATACCTGAGCTCGTGAAGGTGTTTACGTCGACCGAGTCGCGCCACGTCAGCGAAGTGGTCACCTCTTCGAGAGAAGGCGGGGCTTCGCTGAATATTCTCTCCGGACTCGTTGCGGGCAATTTCTCAGCTTACTGGCTTGGCATCAGCATCGTCGGCCTGATGGCAATTGCTTACTTTTTCACGAATCTCGGAGCTGACGCCGGCTTCGGTTTAGGCGCGTTGATGGTCGATCCAGTGGTGGCGCCGGTGTTTGGTTTCGGACTCGTGGCCTTCGGTTTCCTGGGTATGGGACCGGTCACGATTGCCGTCGACTCATACGGCCCGGTGACAGACAACGCGCAGTCTGTTTACGAGCTATCGCTGATCGAGCAGGAGCCCGATGTTGAAGCAGAGGTCAAGAAGGCCTACAACGTCGACCTCAACTTCGCGCGCGCCAAGCATCTTCTCGAAGAGAACGACGGCGCTGGCAACACCTTCAAGGCGACAGCCAAACCCGTGCTGATCGGAACCGCGGTGGTAGGAGCGACGACGATGATCTTTTCGATCATCATGACGCTCACCGACGGTCTGCGTGCTGACACTGCAGGGTTATCGCTGCTTCATGCTCCGTTTGTCCTCGGATTGATTACAGGCGGCGCGGTCATCTACTGGTTCACGGGGGCTTCGACGCAGGCCGTGACCACGGGCGCGTATCGTGCGGTCGAGTTCATCAAGGCGAACATCCGGCTCGAAGGGGTCGAGAAAGCTTCCGTTGAAGACAGTAAGAAAGTCGTCCAGATCTGCACGCAGTACGCGCAGAAGGGCATGTTCAATATCTTCCTGACGGTCTTCTTCTCGACGCTTGCATTCGCGTTCGTCGAGCCGTTCTTTTTCATCGGCTACCTGATTTCGATCGCTGTGTTTGGTTTGTACCAGGCGATCTTCATGGCGAACGCCGGCGGTGCGTGGGACAATGCGAAGAAGGTTGTCGAAGTCGATCTGAAGATGAAAGGAACTCCGCTTCACGACGCGACAGTCGTGGGCGACACGGTTGGCGATCCTTTCAAAGATACTTCGTCAGTGGCAATGAATCCGGTGATCAAGTTCACGACCTTGTTTGGATTGCTGGCGGTTGAGCTCGCAGTTAGTTTGACGGCGCGCAACAACGGCAATGCGACCTTGACGCGCATCCTGGCACTCGTGTTCTTCCTCGTCTCGGTGTTCTTCGTTTGGCGCTCTTTCCACGGGATGCGGATTGGCACCACGGCGATGGAGCCACGTGCAACTGAAACTGAAGTCGCCAAGTCTGTCGCCGGAGATTAGCCACAAAAGGCACAAAAGGCACAAAAAGGCACAAAAGGTTGGTTATGAGTACATACCTTAAAGCTGACACATTGATGGGAGCGGCGCTGGCGCCGCTCGATTCAGTCCGTTCCGCTGGGTTGGTGATTGTGTTTAGTTTGTTCATTGCGGCGGCGGCGCAGTTTTCGATTCATATCGGACCGATACCGATCACGGGCCAGAGTTTTGCAGTGTTGTTAACCGGCGCTTTGCTCGGCTCGCGTTTAGGTGCGGCCGCGGTGATTGCGTATCTGATTGAAGGTGCGATTGGTTTGCCGTTCTTTGCGCCCGGTGGAGCGCCGGGCATTTTACGATTTGTTGGACCAACTGCCGGGTATCTCGTCGCATTCCCGGCGGCGGCGTATATCACAGGCGCATTTGCTGAGTACGGATGGGACAAGCGGTACCACACTGCCGTGGCGGCAATGGCGATTGGTTCCGCGATCATTTTTCTGGGGGGCTGGGCGTGGTTTGCGATTCTCACAAGTACATTGCCCGTCGAGGCTTTCCAGATAGCTGTACTGCCTTATCTCCCAGGTGACATCATCAAGATTGCGCTCGCTGCGGCCGTACTTCCAACGGGTTGGGCGTTGCTCAAGCGTAAAGCTTCGGGTCCGCGTTAAAGATGTATGTTCTGAAGGTAAAGTCTCGCAATCGCGAAGAGTTGGTTGAGTTCACCGATCTCGTTCGAGAAAAACTCAAAGAGTCAGGTCAGCGGGAAGGTGTGGTTGTGCTCTACGTGCAACACACCACCGCCGGCCTCACGATCAACGAGAACGCCGACCCGGACGTACCCCGCGACATGCTTCACGCACTCCGCACACTGATCCCACAACACGGCATGGGCTTTCGTCACGGCGAAGAAAATTCCGACGCGCACATCAAGGCTAGCCTCACAGGCTCCTCCGTCACGATTCCTTTTCACGAAGGACAACTGCTGCTCGGGCGCTGGCAGGGAATTTTTCTTTGCGAGTTCGATGGCGGACGTGAGCGTCAGGTGATCATGACGATAGTTAGACAGGATTTACAGGATTAAGAACAGGATTTACATGTTAATCCTGAATAATCCTGTAAATCCTGTCTAACTATCGTCCTCAGGTTTCAAATCTTTTAAGACCTCCGCGAACCTCTCGACATCGGCTTTAGTCTTTTCCAACGCTCTGCGGCTATCGAGGTAAGCCGTCCAGGTGGGTGTTTGTGTGAGGGCTTTCGTTGTGTCTTCGTCCAGCACCTGGGCCATCATCGCGATCAGATCGCCCACGACGCGGTTGTGCTCGATCAGGTTTTGAATGATTGAGTAAGCGAGCTGTGCTTGTGCGTGATCCAGATCTTCAGCCATGAGTCCCTACAAACGGCAGCGCCGTCACAGTCGCATCGATCCCATCGCTAACTACCACGCGTGTTCCTTCGGTCAGTTGTTCATACCGAACATATCCGAGGCCGATACTTCCCAATCGCGGTGAAATGACAGCCGATGTAACGCACCCGATCTCCTGATTTTCGGTCGAGTTGATAACGGCTCCTGACTCGATCTGCACGTCGGTTTCGAATTTCAATCCGGTCAGTTTCTTCGCCGGGTGACCGCGGTGCTTGATTCGCACGATGATTTCCTGTCCGACATAGCAGCCCTTCGTATAGCTCACCGCATCGTCGAGATTCGTTTCCGGAACGACATTCGTGTCATCCATGTCGACGCCAAAGCGAGCAATGCCGGCTTCGACGCGGAGAATCTCGAGCGTATCGTCGCTCGTGGGCTGTGCGCCAGCGTCCTCGAGAGCCTGAAGGAGTTCAGCTTTTTGCGACGAGTCGACGAGGATGTCGAAACCATTTTCCCCGGTGTGAGTCGCGCGAATGATCGTCACTTGTTGAACTTCCAAAACGCCATTGACTGGAATCTCTGCCGCGGATGTCTCAAACACCTTCTCGATGACTTCACCCGCAAGCTGTCCCTGAATCGTCAACAGGCCTGTTTCCTCGGTGACATCCGCCACTTTGAAATCGCCTGCCATCGTAAATCGCGAAATAGTTTTCAGCACCGCCTCGTGTGATGCGGTTTCTGTGTCGATCAGAAACGACGGCTCACTTCCGCGTATCACACGCACGGCGCCAATCAAACGTCCCTGCACAGTCGGAAACACCGCCGGCATCCAATGATTTGCCGCAAGCGACTTCATGTCGTTGGTCATCAGGCCGTTGAGAAACATCACTGCTTCCGACCCGCTCACTCGAATCCGCCCACGCGCCGCCGACAAATCGATCAGCCCCGCGCCACCTTCTCTTACCGCTTCATAATCCGTCATGATCTTATCTGTGTAATCTGTGGATGGCTTCTGCCACTACCTGATAATCCATTAACTGTTCTGCCTCGCGTCGATGCGACGCCAGCACCTGCGGGCTCGGGTGATAGATCGGCACGAGCACGCGGTTGTTCCACGAGTGTATTTGAGAAGCGGATGTTTTCAAACTCAGCTCATGAAGTTGAATGCGCTTCAACGACTCGAGTGCAACCGAACCCAAGGTTACAATCACCTGTGGGTCGATGAGATCAATCGTTCGTTGGAGAAAGGTCGAGCAGTTAGTTAATTCCTTTTGCGTTGGTTTGCGATTTGCTCCCGACTCTGCGCGTGGGTTACACAACGCGGCGCTCGTGATGAAGATTTCTTTGCGCGTGAGTTTTATCGAACTCAGAAAACGATCGAAATTCGCTCCCGACTGATCTCCCGAAAACGGCACGCGTGTTCGATCGGCGCCTTTTCTCCCAGGCGCTTCACCGATGAACATGATCCGCGCGTCAGGCGAGCCGTTCAGTTCACTCAATACAGCGCTGCGCCCACACATCGCCGGGCATCGTGTGCAAGCGGCCGCTTCATCAGCGAGTTGCTTGAATAATTCCTCTTTCATTTAACTATCAGTTCACGCGTCTCGATGTTGTAGTCACCGTTACGATAGGGCCAACCGTCTGGTCCAATCAGTTCGAGCCGGATCGTGTGCTTGCCTGGCGTCCATCCCGTCACGCGCACGGCTTTCCATTGATCGATCCAGCGCATGTCTTCATCGTCGATGATGTAGCGCACGCGAAACTGACCTCCGTCGCCTTTCAATTGCGCGTTTGCGAGCGAAAAATCGATATCAACCGGCGTATCTACAGAAAAGGAGGACCCTGGTTTGGGGAAGTTGAACGTCATTAGTGGTTGACTCGGATCTACCCGTTTCTTCGGATCGTCAGGCTGCGCCACCCATTGTTTCGTCGGGATTGTTTCGATCTTCAACATCTGTCGCGGCGGCGGTGAGACAAACGTCGTCGCCGTTGTGTGCGCGTTATCGTTGCTTGAACAACCGATCGAGAGCAGCGCAAAGATCCACAGGAGGCCTTTAAATGTCTTCATAAACAATCCACAGATTACACAATTTACTTTGTTCTGTAATCTGCGTAATCTGTGGACCAGTCAACCCTATGAACAACATACACGCACGTCTGTTGCTGCTTATTGCCATCACATTTTTCATCGGTTGTCGCGCTTTTACTCCTGAGGTTCCACCGCTTCCCGCTCAGCTCACAACTTACGAACCGATGTCGATTCCCGCTGACAATCCGCTGACGCCCGAGAAGGCAGCCCTCGGCCGTCAGTTGTTCTTTGACGAGCGACTCAGCATCGACGGCTCAAAGTCCTGCTACTCGTGTCACGTCTGCGAGCATGGATTGACTGACGGTTTACCAAAAGCGATCGGCCCGGGAAACAAACAGCTTCCACGCAACAGCCCGACGCTTTGGAACATCGGCTATCACAAACAGTTTTACTGGGATGGCCGGAGTGGATCACTCGAGGCACAGGCGATGGCCGCATGGAAGGGCGGCAACATGGGCGTCGGTGAAAAGACGGGCGAGATCGTCGCGAAGATAAACGCGCTTCAGGGTTACAAAGAGCAGTTTCAGAAAGTTTTTCAGAGCGATGCTACGCCTGAGAACATGATGCAGGCGATTGCAGCATATGAGCGAACGATCATCAGCGGCGACACGACGTGGGATCGTTGGAAGGCCGGTGACAATACAGCCATCAGCATGAGCGCGTATCGTGGCTGGAATATTTTCCAGGCAATCAGGTGCAACAACTGCCACGACGGAGTGTTGTTTACCGATCAGCAATATCACAACATCGGTATCGGCATGGATCAGAAGGAACCAGATCCCGGACGCGGAAAGGTAACGAACAAACCTGAAGACACGGGCGCCTTCAAGACGCCGACGTTGCGAGACATCGCCCGATCAGCGCCGTACTTCCACGACGGCAGTGCGAAGACGCTGGAAGAAGCGGTCGACATCATGTTGGGTGGCGGAAAAGAGAATCCGTATTTGGACAAGAAGAACCTTCAGCCGCACAAACTCCTGCCGGAGCAGCGTGAGGATCTATTGAACTTCCTGCGGTCGTTAACTGTGGATTGCAAACTCACAAAGCCACCATTGCCGCAGAAATAGAAAAGAGTTTCACGCAAAGGCGCAACGGCGCAGCGAAAGACGCAAAGCCATTTTTTTACTTCTTTCGTTGTGCCGTTGCGCCTTTGCGTGAGAAAACTCTTCTACGCCCTTGCCGTTTGTACGCCCGTGAGTTTCTTCAAGCGCTCATCCACCGCATTCCACGCGATATTGGAGAAGAAAGCCTCAATGTATTTCGGACGCTCGGCCGGTTTGTAGTCGAGCAGAAATGCATGTTCCCAAACGTCCATCACCAGGATCGGTGTGAAGCCGGCAACGTTCCCGGTTTCGTGCAACGAGATCCAGTGATTTGAGAGTCGGCCGTTTGCCGGGTTCTGATAACAGATGGCCCAACCGACGCCACGCATTTTTCCGATGCCAACAAAGTCGGCCTTCCAGATTTCGTAATTGCCAAAACTCGTTTCGGCGGCTTTCGCGAAAGAGGACGATTTTTCGGGATCGCCGGTGCCGCCACCGGTTTGCAGGTTGTCGAAGTAATACTCATGCAAGACCATGCCGTTGTATTCAAACCCGAGCCTGCGTGTAAGCTCGGAATAGGCGGGCATCTCGTCCTGGTCCACATTTCCGTCTTTAATGAATTCAGTGATTCGCTCGGTTAGGTTATTGGTTTCCTTGACGTAGCCTTCATACAGCTTGAAGTGCATCTCGAGTGTTTGATCTGAGATCCCTTTGAGACGGCTGAGCTTGAACTGGCGCGCGGTATAAGTGCCGGTCGTGCTCATACATTACCTCCTTTTAAATTATGGGGAAGGTGGCAAATATGACGCGAGAGTGTGGCGAATCCGTTGTGAGGCTGGTGATTTAGTGTGACGAGGAAGAATAGGTCCTATAAGTCCTATAGGACCTATTCTGTTTTGAAGTCCTATTTTCCGAAGATCACCCAGTCGCCGTGCGAGGTGGCCATGAAAAGCAACATCGGCAGCGATAGCCAGGTGTTTGTTCGCGAAGCCAGGAAAGCCTGTCGCGCGAGTTCAGGTGGTGCTGCGGGACCAGTTCCGGCGGTTGCAGCAAGGATGCGTTTGTTGTTTGGCCAGATGATTCCCCAAACATTCAACAGCATCATGATGCCGTAAGCTCCACCGATACCAATCGAGTAAGCTTTGTTGCTCGCAAAACTCTGTCCTCCAACAGTCAACGCTGAGGTAAAGAAGCTTACGAGCCCGTACGTGAAAAGTGCCACCAGTAAGAACACAACAATCGCGAACACACGACCGTCTTTCGTTAACGCAGGGATCTTCTTGATGAGCAAAAACTCGATCGCAATGAGAACGATCGGATACAGCAACCACATGACTAAAACGTACCCGAGACTGACCTTCTTGCCGCTCCCCAACGTGTTTGCATTGTTCACGTCAGCTTTGAGAATGACCATCGCGTAGTACGTTAGACCAGCCAGGACGGTGACGACCGCGCCCCAGCGAAAGTACCAAAGCGCACGCCCGAGCAGGTCGGGATTGACCTTCTTTTTAGTGTCGGCGTCGAGCCCTTTTTGTACCGGAACGTTTACGAGGTTGAAAAAGTAGAGCAACCCGATCCAGGTCACACCGGCGACAAAGTGGAACCAGCGCAACGCAATGCGCCAGATCTCGTCGTTATTCGGAGAATGAAATACATCCTGAAACATAGCCAGACTGATGGGGAGATGAGCAGTTGACTCAATTAGCATACGTCCTCCGTGTTGAAAGACTGAGATTACTGTTGAAGATTACAGGCGAAGATTACACCTAGACCAAGTGGCCGCGCAATCACCCATCAAATTATTCATCGGAGGGGCGCGGCCCAGGATCCATGCCACGCACACTCGCCTGGTTGATTACACGAACCTTAAGGTCGCTGTGCACGTGAATCTGGCATGAGAGACGAGTGTTTGGCGCCAGCTCGGCTTCAACTGCCAGACGGTTTCGCTCGAGCTCGCCCATTTCGCCGGGTTCACCTTCGAGGACTTCAACGCGGCATGTCGTGCAGCGAGCGTTGCCGCCGCAACGATGGAGAATGTCGATTCCGGAATCTTCGAGCACGAGGACCAGTTTCTTTCCGTCTGGCGCGTCAGTTTCGACGAGACCGTTCGCGGTCTCTGCTTGGATCTTTGGCATTTACGGTTGCTCCTGATTGTTCGTTAGTTTTAATTCCATAAACTTTGCACCTTCAACCGGGTTTTGACAATACGGCTCAATCTCGACAAAACCAATCGACTGGTAGAGCGCGATTGCTTTGTCCATTTTCCCCGGAATCGTGTCGAGACGCATGTGTGTGTAACCAAGGTTACGCGCTTCGTCAATGATCGCCTCGACCAGGAATCGCCCGAGCCCCGTCGCGCGATGCGCGGGACGAACGAAAAGGCGTTTCATCTCACACACGCCATCATCGAGTTTGCGTAAGGCAATACAGCCGCCCAGTTGATCGTTTTCGAGGGCGAGCAGCAGGCGCCCGTCAGGCGGTGCGTAATAACCGGGCAGGTTTTTCAGTTCCTGATCGAAGTTCTGAAAGCACAGGCTGAATCCCAGGCTCTCGGCATACTCCTCGAAGAGGGTGCGAGCAGCCTCGATGTGCTCGTCGGTCGTGGCTTGGAAGATTTGCTTCACAGGATTTACAAGATTTCTCAGGAAGAACAGGATAAGAATCCTGTCAATCGTGAAACATCTTGTAAATCCTGTCCAACAAACAAACAGGAGACCGGATCGCTCCCGTCTCCTGTCAGAACTTAATTATGGCAATCTGTTATGCGGTGAACGAAGTACCGCATCCGCAACTGCCGGTAGCATTCGGGTTCTTGAAGGTGAAGCCGGAACCCATCACTCCACTCACGTAGTCGATCTCGACACCGTTCAGATACTGCGCGCTGAACATATCGACGAACATGCGTACGCCTTTTTCGTCGAGAATGAAATCGCCTTCGCGCGACTGTTCTTCAATGTTCAAGCTGTACTGAAAACCAGAGCACCCTCCGGGTACAACTCTCACGCGGAGTCCTGAAGTTTCGGGGAGGCCTTCCTCGCTCGACATGAACTTCTTAATCTCGGTTGCGGCCGATTCGGTGACGTTGAGTGCCACGGTAGGCGCTGTAGTTGCTGACATCGTATCTAAATTCCTCTTCCTTCTTAGTAGGGTTCCCTGATTACTTTCGACCCGCCCTTATCCTAATGCCCTTTGCCTAAAACGACAAGTTCAGGTTTCATCGCCTCGATCGATACCTGGCGCGCCACTTCTTCCGTCACCTTCCGGAACGCCTGCGCCTGAGGTGAATCCGGTTGGCTGACAACGACGGGAACGCCCTTGTCGCCGCCTTCGCGCACCTCGATTCCGAGTGGAATTGAGCCGAGAAAAGGCACACTATATCGCGCAGCCAATGTCTGCCCGCCGCCTTCGCCGAAGATGTTGTAGCGGTTGCCTGTGTCGGGCGCGATGAAGTAGCTCATGTTTTCGACGATGCCGAGCACTGGTATCGCGACGGTCTCAAACATTCTCAAGGCACGCCGAACGTCTGCGACGGCGACGTTTTGAGGAGTCGTGACGAGCACTGCGCCCTGCACCGGAACGAGTTGGGCCAGCGACAACTGCACGTCGCCTGTTCCCGGTGGCATGTCGACAATCAGGTAGTCGAGTTCGCCCCATTTCACGTCTGATAGAAACTGCTTCACGAGACCGTGCAGGATTGGGCCACGCACGATCATCGGCTTGTCACCGGGCTGGAGCAGTGCCATCGACATGAACTTAACGCCGAACGCTTCGATCGGTATCAGTTTGTTAACGTCGACTTCCGGACGTGCGTCACTCGCTCCGAGCATCATGGGAACGTTTGGACCATAGACGTCGGCGTCCATCAAACCAACTCGTGCGCCATCCAGAGCGAGTGAAACGGCGAGGTTGACGGCGACTGTCGACTTGCCAACGCCGCCTTTTCCTGACGACACGGCGATAATGTTTTTTACGCCTTCGATGACGAGTTTCTCGCCCAGACCACGGCCTTTCGGTACTTCGGCGTCCATCGTCACGGCCACACTCGTTACGCCTGGAAGCGCGCTCACGATCTCTTTAGCGGCGCTTTCCATTTCGGCTTTAACGGGGCAGGCCGGAGTTGTCAGCACGATGCGAAAGCTAACGTGGCCGCCGTCGATTTTGAGGTCGCGGATGAAGCCGAGCGTCACGATGTCTTTGTGCAAGTCGGGATCTTTGATCTGTCGCAGGCTGTCGAGGATGAGTTGTTGGTTCAGTTGTGTCATATGATTAACCGGGAAGCGTAGCTGATTGGATTTCTCTGTGCAACTCTGTGATCACTTCTTCCACCCGCGCAATGTTGGGGAGGCTGGCGAGCCCAGTTTTACGGGACGTTCGGCGTCATTGAGTTGTGGCGCGCTGATACGATTGTCGATTCAGGTTGATGAAGCCCATTCAATATCGCAGGCGAGGTTCAGGGCGGCAGGATGCGACGTGCTGGTTGCTGCTGCGTCAATGCTAACCGAGCGCGTTCAGGGAATGAATACCGCCGACGCGGCAGCAATTGCACAAGTCTCGGCAGCGTTAAGCCATCAGATGGGAACCGAGAATGTGCGATGTGTCGAACTCGCCTGCAGTGCATTGCTCGACGCGATCCGCGAATACAGCAACGCGGCGCGTGAAGATTGGGCAGGCGATGAGGCCTTAATCTGTACCTGTTTTTTCGTTTCGGAGCGTACGATTGAACGTGAGGTTCAGACGCGTGGGCTCGCGACTGTCGCCGAAGTGACGCGCGTCTGTAACGCCGGTGGTGGGTGCGGTTCGTGTCACCAACTGATTCAGGAGATTCTTGAAGCAAATGATTTACCTCGATAACAACGCTACCACGCGCGTTGCGCCTGAAGTGCTTGACGCAATGCACCCTTATCTGGGCCAGTTATTCGGCAATCCTTCGTCCGCGCACGCGCTGGGTCGCGAGATGAAGAAGGCCGTCGATCAGTCGCGCGAGCAGGTCGCGAGTTTGATTGGCGCCGCGGACGTGAGTGAGGTCGTTTTCACGTCGTGCGGATCGGAATCAGACAACTGGGCGATTCGTGGCGTCCTTGCGACGCGGCCCGATAAGAAACACATCATCACAACACTCGTCGAGCACGAAGCGGTGCGCAATCTTTGCCGTTTACTCGAAAACGAAGCTTACGAAGTCACCTGGCTCGGTGTAGACCAGAACGGAGAGCTCAATCTCGACGAGTTGCGCGCGGCACTCCGGCCGGACACGGCGCTCGTGTCGACTATGCTGGCGAACAACGAAACCGGGGTGTTGTTTCCGATCGAGGAAATCGGACGCATCGTGCACGGCGGTTCGGAGGCGCTGTTTCATGTCGATGGTGTGCAGGCAGTAGGAAAGATCCCGATCGATTTAAAGAATACGGCTGTCGATCTGTTTGCGCTTTCGGGACACAAGCTGCACGCACCGCAGGGTATCGGCGCGCTCTACATTCGCAATGGAATTTCCCTCCCGTCGTGGATCATCGGCGGAGGTCAGGAGCAAGGACGACGTGCGGGGACCTCAGCAGTGCCAAACATTGTCGCACTCGGTGCGGCCTGCAGACTCGCGCTCGATGATGATGGTCATGCGCGAATCGAGAAGCTTCGTAATCGTCTCGAAGACGAGATTCTCAAGACCATTCCCAATGCACGTCTCAACGGCATCGCCGACCGTTCGATGCGTTTGCCGAACACATCAAACATCTCGTTCGCATACGTGGACGGCCAGAACATTCTGATGCATCTGGATCAGGCCGGCATTTGTGTCTCGACCGGCTCAGCTTGTCATTCAAGCACTCACGAGTCGTCGCCAACGTTGCGGGCGATGAACGTCCCGTACCCGGTCGCACAAGGTTCGATTCGCTTTTCAGTCGGGCGGTTCAACAGGGAAGATGAGATCGAAACGACGTTGAGTGTGCTGCCGGAAATCATCGCGAAACTGGCGGCGATGTCGCCTTATCAGGAGGAGCTAATGTCGGCAAAGGCGGTTTCAAAGGATTGACAGGATGTTTCAGGATTACATGTAAATCTTGTTCTTAATCCTGTAAATCCTATCAAACGACTTTTGTGGTCTTAGCTTTGCTGTTAGAATTCATGCGGTGTTTGTTTTGCCACGCGTGAAGAGTTTATTGCGAGGAATTCCTCTCCGCTGCCACTCCGTTGCGTACAATCCCGCAACTTGGGCATAAGTTTACGAGGCCTGCGAGCCTCGGCGGAAGGCGCTCGCCAATAGTCCGCAATAATTATTTTGGAAAGGGTTTGACGACAATCAAATGAGCACTGTAATAGAGCCTCCTGTCACGCAGGTTGAGAAGAACCTCGAAGAAGTTGAGACTGTAACTATTCGCTTCGCCGGCGACTCCGGCGACGGCATGCAATTGACGGGTACACAGTTCACGAACACGTCCGCAGTCGTCGGCAACGATATTTCCACGTTGCCCGACTTTCCCGCCGAGATTCGCGCCCCTGCCGGAAGTTTGCCGGGCGTCAGCGGATTTCAGTTGAACTTTTCCAGCACCGATATTAAGACCCCCGGCGACCAACCGAATGTGCTGGTAGCCATGAACCCGGCGGCGCTCAAAGTGAATCTTCCCGACCTGGAAGAAGGCGGCACGCTAATCCTTAACACCGACGGCTTCACGCCCGAGAATCTGAAGTACGCCAACTACGCGAGCAATCCGCTCGATGACGATTCGCTCGCTGGTTATCGCGTCCACAAGCTGCCGATTTCCACGCTAAACATGAATGCCCTGAAGGGCAACGTCGAACTTTCGCGTAAAGAGATCGACCGGTCCAAAAACTTCTTCGCACTCGGCGTGCTCTACTGGCTCTACGACCGGCCGATGGAGAACACACTGTCGTGGATCAGCGCCAAGTTTGCGAAGAATCCGGAGCTCGCGAAAGCGAACGAGATCGCGCTCAAGACTGGTTACAACTTCGCCGACACGACGGAAGTTTTCACAACGCACTACACTGTTAAGAAAGCAAAGATCGCTCCGGGTAAGTATCGAAAGCTTACCGGCAACGAAGCGACTGCAATCGGTTTCATCACCGCGTCGCAGCTATCGGGACGTCCGCTGTTCTACGGTTCCTATCCGATCACGCCTGCGTCCGACATTCTGCACGAGCTTTCGCGTCACAAGACTTTTGGGGTGAAGACCTTCCAGGCAGAAGACGAAATCGCAGCGGTTTGTGCTGCTATTGGGGCCAGCTTTGCCGGACAGATCGGATTGACTGGAACTTCGGGACCCGGCGTGGCGCTAAAGCAGGAAGCCATCGGTCTGGCGGTTATGACCGAGTTGCCGCTCGTTATCGTCAACGTTCAGCGCGGTGGACCATCAACCGGTTTGCCGACAAAAACTGAACAGGCAGATTTGTTCCAGGCTGTTTGGGGACGAAACGGCGAGTGTCCCGCGATCGTGGTCGCTCCGGCGACGCCCGGTGATTGTTTTCACATGGCGATTGAAGCCGTGCGACTCGCGTTCAAATACATGTCCCCGGTGTTTTATTTGTCTGACGGTTATCTCGCGAACGGCGCGGAGCCGTGGGCGATTCCGTCCATCGAGTCGCTGCCGAAGATTGAGATCACCTTTGCGAACGATCCGTCGACGTTCATGCCATACGCTCGTCACCCCGAAACACTGGCCCGTCCATTTGCGCTTCCGGGCACGCCGGGTCTCGAGCACCGCGTGGGTGGAATCGAGAAGCAGCACATCACCGGCAACGTGAATTACGATCCTGAGAATCACCATTTCATGGTCAAGCTTCGTCAGGAGAAAGTCGATCGCGCTGCTGCCGACGTGCCGCCAGTCGAAGTGATGGGTGAAAAGACTGGAAAGGTTCTCGTGCTCGGCTGGGGATCGACTTACGGTTCGATCACTTCAGCCGTCGAGAAAATGCAGAATGATGGCAAGAGTGTTTCGTGTGCACATCTTCGCCACCTGAATCCGTTCCCGAGAAATCTCGGGGAAGTTCTTTCAGGCTTCGAAACCGTGATCATCCCCGAGATGAACCTGGGCCAACTCTGCACGATGATCCGTGCGAAGTACCTGATCGACGCGGTAGCGTTTTCGAAAGTCAAAGGCCGCCCATTCCAGATTCGTGAAATCATCAGGAAGGTGGAAGAGTATTTGTAATGTTGCAGCGTTCCTCACACGCACTTCGGAGTAAAACGATGAGTACAACCTCAACAGCGCTAATGACCGCCGAGGAGCTGATGCAGCTTCCTGACAGTCCATTTCGGCATGAACTCATTAATGGAGAATTGATAACTATGCCACTGCCCAAGGCTCCTCACGGCCGGGCTGTTATGCGGCTTGGAGCGCCACTTACGCAATTCGTTTTGGATCGCGACTTAGGTGAAGTTTATGACCATTCGGGATACCAATTGACTATAAACCCGGACACAGTTCTAGGTCCCGATATTGCTTTTATCTCAAAGCAGCGGCTGAAAGAGAGCGGGGACCCCGAAGGTTACTGGCAAGGTCCTCCCGATCTCGCAGTCGAAGTCCGGAGTCCTGGAGACCGACGCGGTAAGGTAAACAAAAACGTATCGCTATGGCTTGGGTCTGGAACCAAGCAAGTTTGGATCGTTGAACCGAAGCCCCGCACAGTGACAGTCTACCGATCAGAAACAGATACTACGACGTTTTCAGGCTCTGATTATCTGGAAGCGCAAGATCTCTTCCCCGGTTTCCGGCTTTCGCTTGACCGGATCTTCGGGCCAACACCGGGAATCGTAAATAAGTAAAGTTTGATGGTTACCCACCCAAAAAACCTGGAGCGAGAAAGGTCAGTGCCCGACGTCTACGCCGAAGGCCTGCGCTACTTTATGGGTGAAGGTACGATCAACAAAGCTTTGACGCGTCTTGCCAGCGATCTCGATCAGCGTGGAATCGATTACATAGTCATCGGTGCGATCGCGTTGCTGGCCCATGGTTATCCCCGATTCACCGAAGACATCGATCTGGTGATGACCAGTGACGGCCTGCAAAAGTTTCACGATGAGCTTGTCGGTTTGGGTTATTCACCAGCGTTTTCAGGCGCAAAGAAACGGTTACGTTCGACCACGGACGGTGTGTCGATTGAAGTGATGACAACCGGAGAGTTTCCCGGTGACGGTAAGCCGAAGCCCGTTAGCATGCCGCGTCCGGCAGACGCTTCAATCGAAATCAACGGAATCAAATTCGTAAGCTTTGAAAAACTAATCGAGTTGAAACTCGCATCCGGAATTTCGGCGCCCGATAGATTGAAAGATCTCGCAGACGTTCAGGAGTTGATCAAGATCCGACAGCTTGATGCAGACTTTGCGCTCAAGCTCGATCCGTATGTCAGGGCAAAGTATCTCGAGCTCGAAGAAGCAGTGAGAAAGAGTGAATCAAGTCAGGAGAAATAATGAGCACACAGAGTAACGGACATAGTGGGAGTGGAAATGGAAACAAACCGCTGGCGCCGGTGGTTTCCGCGGAGAGTGAAGCCGGATCGTCGGTGTCGGGACGCGTCGCGCCGCCGCCGGGACAGTTGAAGAAGGCTGACTTTGTTTCCGATCAGGAAGTGCGTTGGTGCCCAGGGTGCGGCGACTACGCCATTCTCAACAACGTGCAAAAGGTCATGCCGGAGCTCGGCATCCCGCGCGAGAGAATCGTTTTCGTGTCGGGTATCGGGTGCTCGTCGCGGTTCCCGTATTACATGAACACTTACGGCTTCCACAGCATTCATGGGCGCGCGCCCGCGCTCGCTACCGGCATCAAGTGCGCGAATCCGGATCTTAGCGTGTGGGTGATCACCGGTGACGGCGACGCGTTGTCGATCGGCGGCAATCACTTCATTCACGCCATCCGTCGCAATCTCGACTTGAACTACATCCTCTTCAACAACCGCATCTACGGTTTGACGAAGGGCCAGTACAGCCCGACTTCTGAGTTTGGTAAGAAGACCAAGTCGACACCGTCTGGGACTATCGACTATCCAATCAATCCTCTGTCTCTCGCGATTGCGAGCGAAGCGACGTTCGTGGCGCGCTCGATCGATATCGACGTCAAACATCTCGGCGCGATGGTCGAAGCCGCTGCGAAGCACAAGGGCATTTCGTTTATCGAGGTCTACCAGAACTGCAACATCTTCAACGATGGCGCATTCGACTATTTCGCTGAACGTACAGTCCGTTCCGATCGCGTTCTGTACCTCGAACACGGTAAGCCGATGGTGTTCGGCAAGAATCGCGACAAGGGTATACGGATGAACGGCGCGCATCCGGAAGTGGTGACGATCGGTGAAAACGGCGTCACCGAAAACGACCTGCTGGTCCACGACATAAATCTGAAGGATCCTTCCGTAGCGTTCATGCTTGCGCGCATGGAGCAGCCAGAATTTCCGCAACCGGTCGGGATTTTTAGAACTATCGACCGGCCGACTTACGAGGAAATGATGGTCGACCAGATTGAGGCGTCCATTGCGAAAGCCGGCCCCGGAAACCTGGAAAAACTCATAAACAGCGGCGACACCTGGATCGTCGAATAGGCCAAGGACCACAGATGATGACGCGGATCCGTTGCTTTGATCCGCGTCATCTGCGTTTTAAAACCGAAACCCCACGCTAGCCATGAACTGAAAGTTGTGTGTGGTTTTCGCGGGCACCGTGATGGGGAAGATAGTAAATGTGTTGCCGCTAAGATCCGACACTATCTGGTTGAATCGTCGCTCGCTGAAGTGAATGATCGTGTCGCCGACGTCGAAGCGCGTCACAATGCGCTTTGAAGGATAAAACTCCACCACGCCTCCCGCATCAACAGCAAAACTGTTGACGCGATGGAATTGAAACTCGAACGGAAATGACGGCGGGCCAGCGGCCGGCACGACGGTGAAGGCACCGCGACTGAAACTGGCAATGCCCGGCCGCCCCTTCGCGAAGATTCCCCACTTCTCAAATCGCTTACCGACTTTCAGACCGCCAAAAACCTCCGTTACTGTTCCGTTGTGCTCGCACGAGAAGCAGGTCCTGGGAAAGTGGTAGGCCGCGGTCTCGAAACTAACGGTCTTATTCAGATTGAAAGTAAACCTGGCTCCGACCCCCGCTTCAGCCCCACCAGCGAAATTGTCTCTGTTCATCGTCGTGAACTCGCCTGCGATTTCGTACTTTGGCAGGTCGGAAGTTTGCGCAAGCACCAGCATTTCGCCCAGCAACATGCACGTTAACGCGATCAAGAATCGGATTCTGTTCATTTCGATCTCCTTAGGTTTGATTCAACACACACTTTTCCCAACACGAGCGAATACTGTTCGCTCGATTCTTCTCAGTCAGCTTTAATTGAGAGACTTAGCTAAAGGGAGTTTGGGGTTGCTAAGGGCCCTTGGGCAGAAGATTTTCCATGCTGTCGGCGCCGCCGACTATCACACGTTGTGGCACAATTGGACCACTCTGGGTCCCGCCGGATCGGCCGGGTAAATTCAGTACGAGCGATGCGCCTTGTTTGATAAAGGCACCCTCAATCTTGTCGAATACGTTTGGTCCCTTCGAAGGCAAACGCGGCACGGAGTTCTCAGAACCAAAGAGTGGTGTGTAGTAGGGGTCGTGTAACACCCACAGGTTCCATGTGCCGCCGTTCGGGAGGATCGACTCACTCGAAAGCCACTCGTATCGTTCATTGTTCAACGTAAACTCGATCCGGTTATCGTCGACGACTGCGATCTTTGCGAATTCGTAACCTTCACGCGGCACGAGTGAGAAAATAAAACGACCGCGGTCGGGAATATAGAACCAGAGCAATGTACCGTTGAAACCGATAGTCGACTTGCTCTTGTTCACAAGTGTGCCGTTGATCAGCAAGCTGTAATTCTTTACTCCGAGCTCAACAGCGTCGAGCGTGAAATCTTTCGGAGCTGATTCCAGGTGACTCTCACGAAGCGTTGCGCGATCAAAAGTGACACTCACAACGTCGACAATCTTGACGCCCGACTCGTTATTGACGAGCAGTTCGAGGGATACGGCATCGCCGTCATCCAAAGTTTGCGGCGTGGTGGATTTGGGAAACGTCGCAAACGGACCATTCGGTCGCAGTGGGGAGTAGTCTTTCAAAAACGTCCGGCGAAATGCTTCGTCGGCGGGCAAAACAGCGAGGCTAAATTTGCGAGTGTTTGGATCGGCGCTCACCCACAGGTCGTAACCAAAGACGACGTTTTGCTGTGCGTCTGTAAGCACGCGGTGAATGATCCGATTCTCAGCGGCAAAAGCCTGCGAATAGAGCAGCGACGCGAGCGACTTGCCCTCGGGTACGTTCTTGCTGCCCGGCGTCTCGCTTCGAAAGGCGACAAAAGCGCCGCTTGACAGTTGCATCACGAGCTGCCGCTTCGCGGGATTCTGTGCCGCGGCCGTGAATACCAGGCAATGAATGGAAAGCAGAAGGATCCAGAACTTACTTCTCATTCGGGACACCTCCTTTAATAACAGTGAGCTTGACCTCATCCGATGGTTTGAAACCGGCAAGACTCGAAGGCATCGCTTCGACTTGCGACTTTTGCGATTTCGCAAAAGTACTTTCTGCACGCGAGGCGTCTGTTGCGCCCTTTGTAGCTCTGACGACCAGGCGCTCGCGGTAAACAACTCGAGTGACGATCTTTGCCGGCTTTTCCTGAACTACCGGTACTTCAACTGGAACACGAACGATCGTTGTAGTGTTCGGCTGCTGAACATCTTTGCGTGCTGCGCGAATAGCAAATGGGATTACCAAAGAAAGAAATAGCGCGGCGGCGATCACGGCGACAGCGAGTGGCAATGGCACGGGCACTGTGGTTTTGAAGAACCTGGTAAATAAGCTGGTTCCCGCGCGAGGTCGCAAAGGCTCAAAGAGAGGCCCGAGTTCGTCTTTGTGCCTTTGCGCCTTTGCGCGAGAAGTCGAGGATTCCGTTTGCGCGTTCACCAATCTCTGGCGGAGTTTCGAGTGGTAACCAGTCCAGTAACCTTCGGCAGGCGCGGCGGTTTCACCGAGGCGATTAGCTAGCCGTAGCGTCGCGCTCAAAACTTCAAACTCCGAGCGGCATTCACTACATCTGCTCAACTCTGCTGAAATGGCCTGGTCCGATCGGAAATCCATTCCGTCCAGAAGAAGTTCGGTAAAAATTTCTCTGGTCTCTTTGCAGTTGTGCATTACAAAAACTCCAAACTAGTACTCACTCGCGAGACTCGTCAGCGTCTCCTGAGCGTCTGATTCCGGCGAAAGTCGCGCGCGCAGTTTTCCAATTGCGCGCCACACTCCCTTCTTTACTGTTCCGATCGAACAGTTCATTGCGGTAGCGATTTCCTCGTAAGTCATTCCTTCATAGTGACGCAGCAAAAAGGCGAGTCGCTGGGCCGGTGTTAACTCAGCGAGCGCGTTTACGACACTTTCAAAAAGCAACTTGTTATAAATATTTTCCTGCGACCGCGAGCTCGATTCGAAAAATACCTGGTGCTCTTCAGAGTCGATTTGCAGCAGTTGCACTGACATTGTTTGACCGTTGCGTCGAAAAAAACTCGAGCGACGATGATTCAGAAACGCGTTAATCGTAATGCGGCGCAGCCACGTGTAAAAGGATGCGTCGAAACGAAACGTTTGCACAGCCTGATACGCTTTCAGCCAGACTTCCTGCGAGAGGTCCTCAGCATCCTGCGGGTTGCGACAATAATGAGCGGCGAGCAGATAGATACGACGCGCGTAGCGTTCAGCCAGCAAACAGAAGGCATCAATGTCCTCTGCCTGAGCGCGTCTGACTAGGTCGATATCGCTGGCTGCATCGGTATCGCGTTCGGTCATCACTGATACAGACACATGTCTGGCGAAGTGGTTGGCAGTTTAGGGCGCCCGCAATCAGTCACGCTCGATTCTTGGTGCGAGCTTTCGTACCTACGTTTACAACGGTCGATGGGGAGTTGGTGCTCGGCTTGGTGGCGTCGGTTGCGACATGTTGTTCAGACGCGTCTCCGAACATCTTGTTTGCGTTTTTCCGGCGTCCTCTCAATGCCGGTGTGTTTTTCATCTCCTCACGATTCTGATCCGGATTGCCTGCAAACCCGGTTTGCTGCCCTCGTGGTTTTGGTGGAATACCCGCCTTGTGCTGGTCCTTCTTTGCCATTTAACCCTCCCGTTTGTCCGTTCTCTTGCGACCCAGTGACCACTTTAATGCAATGGGGGTTATCAGTGTTGTGATTATGACCATGATAACAACTGCGCCAAAAACCGCCGAGCTGATCACGGGTTCCCTCACGCCATTCGCGTTTGGCAACATCAACGTCGCTCCGATGCCCGCGAAGATCAGTCCGACTTCGCCGCGCGGGATCATTCCGAGTCCAATAGCAAGGCGGTTGAGACCGCGTTCCATCCCACCTATCGAACAGACCTGTTTGCCGATAATCGCTGCTGCGGTTAGTGCCGCTGCAAGTCCGAGTATGTCGAGCTGGGCGAATAGTCGAAGGTCGACTTTTAATCCCATCAAAACGAAAAAGATCGGCACGAGAACAGTGCTCACTGGGTGGAGAAGATCCTGGAGGTCGCGTTCCTTTCGACCTTCGGCGGGCTTGTAGTGCACTTCGTCGAGAACCAGCCCGGCCGCAAAAGCACCGACGATGGGAGCAAGTCCGACCTTAGCTGCTGCCCACGCCAACATCAGACATAACGAGATGGCCATCGTGAGCAAAACGCCGCGCGACTCAAGACGACCTGCGCCGCGTAGGAGTTTCGGTACAAGGAACTGCCCCATTGCGATCGACGCCACCAGAAACACAACTGATTTCACTGCGATGAGAACAACATCGAGCATCGACAGCGCACCCCCAGTATTTGCTGCCCGGATCGCTCCAGCAACAACTGCGAGAATCAACAAGCCAAGCACGTCGTCAATCACAGCCGCTCCGAGGATTATTCTTGCTTCACGTGTCGCAAGCTTGCCGAGATCTTTGAACACTCGTGCCGTGATGCCGACACTTGTTGCGCAGAGAGTGGCGCCGATGAAGATGTGTGCCAGTCGGGATTCCCCAGGCAGGAAGTAAGCAGACACTGCCCAACCCAGAAAGAACGGGGCGATTACACCGAGCACTGCGACCAATAGCGACGACCAACCGACTTCCATCATCTCGCGCAAATCCGACTCGAGCCCGACTTCAAACAAGAGAATGATCACGCCGAGTTCTGCGAGGGCCGCAATTGTTCCATTCGTCTTGAGTGCCTCGGCTCGATAGAAGCCGAAAATCACGAGGTTCCCCAACAGGATTCCGCCGAACAGCTCACCCAGAACCGCCGGTTGCCGCAACCGTTCAAACAGTTCACCACCAAATTTCCCAACCAGCAGCATGATGGCAACGCCGATCAGAACTGCGGGATCCAACCCATGAGATTCCGTTCCCATGGGCCCTTGTCCTTCAGCCGCGACCTGGTTGGTGAAAATAAAAAACAGGGCGACACTAAGGGCTGAAATGGCGACGGTTGCTCGTTTCATTAGGGGTTTTGGGTGCTTTGAGATGATTATGGCATAGGTTAACGAACAGGGGAGGGTTTGCATTGTGTTTCAGAGGTTGCACGTCCCGGTTGACGACTCTATAATGCGCCCCACTTACAAGGCGCTTCCCCGGCAGGTTAGCGCCAATCAACACTAAAAATATGGCGACTCCCATCAGATGGAACCAGCGTAGACGTGTCGTGCCTTACGGCGGTTCCAAGCAAGCTGACACTCCGCT
>JBKPPU010000348.1:0-4216 GCA_046733695.1 Acidobacteriota bacterium | reverse complement strand
AACTGAAATCTCGAACCGTGAAAGGGACCGTCACACAAGCAAACGGAAATTCCTTTCAGTTCGAACTCTCGCAAGCTGCGCCTGACAAGTTCTATTTGATGGTGACGACGCCGCAGGGAACGATAGAACGCGGTTTCAACGCTCAAGTCGGTTGGGAGAAAACGGCCCGCGGAGTGAGAGAGGTAACCGGCACGGAACTGGCGAATTTCAAGGCGGCAAACGGTCTGTTTACTCTGCTGAAGCTTAAAGAGCAATACAGCAGAGCGCCGCGGGTCCGCAAAGATAAACTTGGCGATCGCGATGTTTATATCGTCGACGGTACGACTACCGACAACCGGCGCATGCGGCTTTATTTCGATGCTGCCTCAGGGTTGTTGTTGCGACGCACAACGACAATGCCAACGATGGTTGGCATCATTCCTGATCAAATCGATTTGGAAGATTACCGCGAAGCCGATGGACTGAAGTTTCCGTTCACCGCTCGCGCCGCAATACTTGAAGTTGGAAATCCGACCTCGACGCGAACGTTCAGTGAATTGAAAGTGAATGCGTCTGTCGATGATTCGAAATTCAATATGCCACCGGCGCCAAAGCCCGCAGGCCCATAAAAATTTTGCGTGCACTTTCGGATGTAAATTACAAAAGGTCAGAAGAGGCTTGCATAAAGCTGCAAATCCCGCCCACGGCAGTGGGCGGATTGTTCAAGTCCTTTCTATAAAATGCATCTCCTAAACTGATTTTAATCCCGCCCCACGGCAGTGGGCGGATCGTTCAGGTCCGAACTATTCATTGAACAAGATAAATAGTAAGGGACCTGAACGATCCGCCAACTGCCGTTGGCGGGTTGATGGCGATCGTAGACTGAATTTTATAGAAAGGACTTGAACAATCCGCCCACTGCCGTGGGCGGGATTTAGGACTTTTTGTGCAAAGCCGTCACAAGGTCACAGGAAGTATTTTGTTCCGTTCCACGCAAAGGGATGTTCGATGTGCAGGCAAAACAAGCCCTTGAGTTGTTTCGGACTGATCTGATGTTTCCTGCAATCATTGACAAAGATATCGTCAGTGCGCGCGTAATGGTTCACTTCCTCGCTATACCTTATTTGCTCAAAAACGCGGCGGTGAACAATCTGCGTAAAACCCCATGGTCCGTTTTCCACTCGCATATTTGGCTCAGTTGCGAGTTGAGCAAAATCGTGCAATCCGTCCGCGCGTCCCGCTAACAACGCGTCGGTTTGTGAAGGAGACAAGCGACGACGTTGACCATAGAATAAATGTTCTTCCTGCCCCTCGACTTGCTGAAGCACCGTAGCGGCAGCGCCAGGCGCGAACAGGCAGTCAGCATCTGTCAACCAGATCCATTCACCACGGCTCGCCTCAAACGCCCGGTTGATCATCGCACCCTTATTGGTGTGCAAATCTGCGCCGACCGCTATCTCGCGTACGCGAATGTGCGGAAAGCCGCGCGCTACGGCTGCCAGAAGTTCGTGTGTACCATCGGGACTTTCCGGATTTACTATCAGCACTTCAAAAGCGCTGGAAGGAAGATCCTGATGGCACCAATTGCGCAATGCCAGCCTGAGCCGTTGCACAAAGCGGAAACAAGTCATGATCACTGACAGCCGGCAAACTGCCAACAGCGGATGTAGAGTCAGATTTTGAAACAGGACGGTCTCCGCGTTCTTTGCCTTGAGCGTCAGTGTTCCATTCAGCAGGTCCTCAACACTGTGGACTTTTACATCCCACCAACTGCGATTCATCAATTGGCCGTCTACCCGAAACTCCCAGCAACCCACATCTGCATCGATCTCCAACTGAAGTTGCCGAGTGCCGCTGGAGGTATCGAGTCTCGCCAGAAAATCCTTATAAGGACCAAAACTCAATCCTGCGGCTTCGGCCTTGCCGCTTACCTTGGCCTCAATGACAAATTTGCGCAACGCCGGCGATTTGAAGTCGCCCCATCCCTTCCATTTCAAGGCTGACCACTCACCGCCGTTGGTAATCCGAACTCCGTCATGGTCCCAAACCCATGGGCGTCCTTCTATTACCTGCCAACTGTTCTGCGCTGTAGTGTCGGCAGCGAGAGCTTGCTCGAATATGGCGGTAAGACTTTCTTTGTTCCTATCCACTATTTCGCAGCTCTCTGAAACCAGCGGCTTCCTGCGGATGATTGTTATTCAAAAATGGCGTGGACCAAGTGAATTTCGGGTACAGAAAAATGCAACGATGTCGCGATGGTCACCGTTAATCATTCATCGAGATCTGCTCTCGATGGTTGTCATTATATGAAGTCAGTTGGCCCGGACGAAGTCTATCCGGAAGGTCGGGCGTCGTTTTGTGCGACGTAGTCTTTCCGTCGAAGCAGGCTGGCAAGGTCGACGGCTTCCTGGATCGTCATCAGATCGCTGTTGTCTCCGCTGTGGAACCTAACTCCGCCGGCGCGAAGTCCCCAGTCGTCATGTCCTTCATGACTCCGCTGGTTGAATATTTCCACAGCCTCATAACTACTAACTGTAGTAAACGAGAGCAGAAGGACTTGAATTCTATTTCGCTCATGAATCGTTGTCTCTATCGCTGCTCGAATAGCTTCCCGATCCGGGACTTCCCCAGACGGAGAAGGTGTTGACTGTTGACGTAACCCTGGGAGGTCCTGCAGTTTGTAGAGTTGGATTCTGTATTCGGCAAGAAGTGCAAGATGCTGTTTGCACTGCTCGATGATGTTTTCACTGGTTGCTGTGTTCAGCGCCTGCTTTGATGCTTGCAGCTTTTCTTCCAATGGCGGAAACAACATGTATCATTTCCTCACTAGCCCAACGCTCGTCGTCTCTCACGCTATGTTTGAGCCTCTTCAACTGCGACTGGTTTGAAGAGTATTAAGCCTCTCTTCAATTCCTCAAGCGCGATGCTCGTATTCCGTCGTTTCAGTCGGTCGGCTACGATCCGCGGCTGTGCACCTAATAAGAGTTGCTTACTTCTGCGGGTTGCCAGGATGACCAACTGAAATCTGGACACGATACCCGGCCACTCTGCCAGTGTGTTGTCGTTAGGAACGTTACTGCTCACTTCTACTATTCCAGTCATGTTCTTAATATGCCTTTAACGGGCTCTGAATTGAATCTCTCGGAACGACGATGTAGTGCATTTAATTTAGTTTCGTAGTTGAAAGAAGAGCAGCACCGCCAACGATCCCAGAAACACACTTAAGAACATCGCGTATGCATTCCTCTTGAATACTTTCTCTCCGGCGATGGCTATTCGCTCAAGCACACCCGACTCAAAGGCCTGTCCGCACCACGGACACATTGCCGTATCGCTAAAGCAAAGCTGATGGCAACAAGGACTTCGTGTAAGATTCATATTTCATCTCCCCTGCCGGCGACGAAAAACTAAAGCCCGTTTTCCTGAGAGTCTACGTCTGTAGTAGAAATACAGAATCGCCAACATGACCGCTGAACTTTCAATGACGGTGATTAGAATGACTATTTTCATAGCGCCGCAATCTCCTCAGTCGTTATGAAACTGTCGCGCGATTTTGGATTCCGCGTCCTGTTCCCTACGATCTCTATCTCACAGAATGGGCCTTTCAAACTGCACCGTCTGTGCGCTATCTCACATACAAGATACTGTCCACCCAGCCTAGCGCTGTTCGGTCGCCGAAAGACTCTGAGGAATCGGTATTGGACCTTTAGGGGAAGAGTGGATTGACAGCAGTTTGAGGGAAATACACCGCGGCGCCTAGCCAGGTGGTCCAAGGGTTAAAGGTCTTCTTCACACGTCTTTGAAATGGGTTTTTTAATCTGTTCTGACGGCAAGAGTGCGTCCTTGAACAAACTGTCGAAGGCGATGAGAGATTCGCCTCGACGGGTTTTCTTAAACTCGACTACCCAGGACCGAATCCCTTGGGGCGATCTGTCTCGCCTGCTAGCAGCTTTGATCCTGGATCGAGTATCTGGAACCTTACGTTCCGCGTGCTTGATGAGTTTGATTGCTCGCATTGTTCGGGTTGGTTATGTCTGACTCACCATGATGAAGACTAGTAGCCGGCGTAACCGTCGGCGTAACCGTGTTCGTATGCCTCACGGAAGTAGCGCTGAAACACTTCGCGGTCGCCGAGACCGGAACTGTAGTCCTTCGTTGCTTTCTGGTAGGTACTCTGGCCCTGGTAGCCATTGTTGTTGCGTTTCCTGCGATCTTCGCGGCCCTGTTTGACACCTTC
>JBKPPU010000347.1:0-4097 GCA_046733695.1 Acidobacteriota bacterium | reverse complement strand
TCATTTTCCCTCCTCAGGATGATAAAAATCGAGCGTGGTCTCCCACCTTGCTACTAGTGCCTATTTCGAATTGGCGCCCGCACGTGCCGCCTAAGGAAAATTCGATTCGCTTCAAGATCGACCGGAGGATCCGGCCAGCCTGGATTGTCTTAATTTCTCGTTTACCTAACTGGACCGCGAGGAGGATCGAGTCTCCTGCGAATCGGAGGACGCATGCAACTGCCGCATACGGCAAAAATCATGCCCTCAACAACAATTCGGATCTTCATACGTTTTTGCAAGCAAAAGTACAAAAAAGCGTATCGAGCCAAACCAAAATTTTGAAGAAAAATCGGAGTTTCTGAATGGTGGGAGCGCCTGGGATTTAGTGGCAGCCTCGGAGCGTACTGTAGGGGACGGCCCTCTGTGGCCGCCCTACAGTACGTTCCGAGGGTCTTGATTGATTACTTAACGACTTCAAATTCGAAAGTTAATTCTTTGCCACGAAAAATCGTGGACAGGTAGAACTCCCAAAACTTTCGTGTGAAGCGCAGTGAGGGAAAGCGCTGGTCGAGATTAACAACGAATTCCAAACCTAATGCGCGCCACAGATTCGCAAGACTCACATGCGTAGTCAAAGGCTTCAACTCGGCGGTGGTGTAGAACGGAAACGGCGTGCGTGAAGGAACGAAGCACGTGAATGAGTAACTGTTGAAGTGATTGCGATGAGTTGGATCGGTAGGCCAATCAGGATTCGAATAATGAGGAGTAACGATCTTGAGCTTGCCGCCGGCTCTTGTGATGCGATGCAACTCGTTCACAAAACCGAGAACGTCGGGAACGTGCTCGATCACATGCCGGCAAATTATTTCTTCAAATTCATTATCGGCGAACGGATATGGAAACACTCCGAGATCATGAATCACATCTGCATGACTCAAACGGTTCGCATCGATCCCGATCGCTCCGGTAAACTTGTTTTGACCACAACCGACATCAAGGATCTTTTTCTTCGTTGATGTAGTCGAAGCACTTTCAATCATGCGTTAGTTTTTATTCAGCAGTAGTGTGGCTAACTCTTGCAAGTTGACGGCGTGAACTGGTTGGCCCAACGCGCCTGACACTTCACTGAGTTTCATTCCATCCAACATGATCGCGTCATCACTCTTCAGCATCTGCTTCGGTATGCAGACAAAGCTTCCCGTCACGCGATCGCGCGCGCTTAGCAGATCCTGTCCAGTCAACAATCCGGCGACAGAAACGTCGCCACCGAAGTAACCATTCTCGAGCGGCTCAACAACAAGATTCATATTGAACCGTACATTCACGTTGTCGATCATTTCTTTGAGCACTGGCGCAAAGAGAGTCCCCGTGAAGATCGTTCCCGACTTATTAGTGTTATTGGTCCAACCCTCGCGCTCGAGCCGTCGTACAAGTTTCGCGAATTCGTTTTTAAAAGATCGGACCATGCCGACGCCGTCTTCGATCTGTGGATAGTCGCCGTAGTGCGATCGAGCGGGAATACGTCGTCCGGCGCGTAAGTAGATCTCGTCACCTAGTAACGCGAAGTTTGTTCCGAGTCGTGCGTGTAGCTCTTTCTGAATACGACCGACTTGATCGATCACTTCACGACAGAACTCGGGAGTCACTCGCGTCAAACGCGGATCCGTGTTGTAACGAGTCAAGCCAAGCGGCACGATGGCGACACTCGTGATCCGTGGATACTCAGCGGCGAGATCCTCGATCGTTTTCGCCAACACTTCTCCGTCGTTGATTCCCGGACACAAGACAACTTGCGCGTGGACCTCGATACCCGCCACGAGGAGTCGCGTGAGCTTCGCTGAGATGTCTGCACGCTCTTTATCGATCCCGAGCAGGTATGCGCGCACATCCAGATCGGTTGCGTGAACGGAAACGTATTGGGGCGAGAGTCGCTGCTCTACGATGCGACGCATCTCATCTTCGGTGATGGAAGTAAGTGTCGTGTAGTTGCCATAAAGAAAAGAGAGACGAACGTCTTCGTCCTTTATAAAGAGCGATGGCCGTGCGTCGACAGGATTGCCGTTACAAAAACAGAAGATGCATGCGTTGGCACATTGACGCGGAACGATCTGTTCGAAAGCGAGTCCGAAGTCTTCACCTTCGGCTCGCTCGAGTTCGACTTCCCAGTCTTCGCCACTCTTCTTACGAACCTCGAGCACCAACTCCGTTTCGCCGGCGGTGTGAAAACGAAAATCCAAATAGTCACGAACTACGCGTCCGTTGACCTTTATTATCCGGTCTCCGCTTTCGAGATTCATTTCCGCGCCCAGACTATCAGGCGCCACCTCGCTGATCTCGACTCCGCGACGGCGAATATTCGTAACGGCTGGTGTAACTGCAAACTCGTACATAACAGTGACTAACTTTACCCCTAAACGAAACGATGACTATAACAGAAAACCCTGCAGTTTCAGGAAGACGCTCCCTATTGAACATTTCCTAGTCTTCAGATTTGACGGCGCGCAAATGCGCCAAATTTCAAGCATCTGCCCCTGCTTATGAAAACAACAATTTCGCTGGCCCTTTTTGCTTCCCTTGTTCTTGCGTCTTTTGTTTCCGTAAATGCCCAGGAAACTGCCGGTGTCTTACCGATTAAGGCTTCTGTTAACGACTCTTCAGCCGGGTCCGCACCGGAACGGCAATTAACTGATATTTACCGCGTAGGCGTCGGCGACGTGCTGGACATACGACTGCCCAATTCCGCCAATAACCGATCGACGTTATTCACTGTCGTTGAGGACGGCATGATCGATCTTCCCATCGCCGGGGGCCTGATTTCGGTTGCCGGACGAACGCCGGAGGAGATTCAGAACGCGATCTCCGCGGAACTAAAGAGAAGAGCCGTGGAGGAAACCGCTAAAGTTTCAGTCGGAGTGCGACAGTATCTCAGCCATTCGATAACGGTGACAGGGCTAGTGAACACGCCCGGTACGCGTTTTCTCAGGCGAGAACAAGTTCCGCTTTACGTTGTGTTGTCTGAAGCACAACTGCGAAACGACGCCGGTCGCGTAACGATCATGCGTGGCGGCATTCCGGGGACGGCGCATGACCTTAGCGACACGGCAACCCTCAACCTGACCGTTCAGGCAGGTGACGTCATCACGGTCACGACAAAACCGCAGGAGTTCTACTTCATCGGCGGCCGTGTCAGTTACCCCGGTCAAAAAGTGTTTCAACCGGGGGTCACGCTCCTCCAGGCTCTTCTGGCGTCCGGCGGGACAGCCAAATCTGACAACAAAGTCGAACTTTCGCGCGAGGGTTCTGGCGGGCGTCTGGTAACTACTCAGTACACTATTAAACAGATCAAATCAGGAGCCGTAGCCGATCCCAAACTCCAGGCCGGTGATCGCATCGAGGTTCGTTGAGCACAAGTCACCAGAAGCAGGAGCAGTGGTCAGGAGCAGCTCTGTTTGCCTGCTCCGGATTACTGCTCCTGCTCAGTTTGCGGTTCCATTTTATTGCTCAATTTTATTGACATTCCCCTCCCTCTTAGTTAATTATTCAGGGCGCTTCGGCAACCCCTGATAATCCAACGGCGAGTACAAAGTTCGATGAACAATAAACTCAAGCCTGCCCTGATTGGCGGCGTCTTAATAGGCGTGCTGTCCGTCATCCCGTTCGTCAGTGCGGCGAACCTTTGTTGCTGCCTGTGGGCCATTGTGGGTGGCTTGCTGGCTACCTATCTGTACGTAAAGAACTCGCCCACACCAGCCAGCGCGGCTGACGGTGCGGTTCTCGGCGTGATTGCAGGAGCGGTCGGCGCCGTGATCTCACTTGTCCTCGGTATACCGATCGCACTCGCGATGGGACCGGTGATGAGAAACATGATCGTTAGTCTCATGCACAACCTCGATCCGCGTCAGGCCGAAATGCTGCGCCAACAGTTTGAAGCCCAGGGTAATGCCATCGGTCCGTTAATTATTCAATCGCTGATTGGAGCCGCCTTGCTGTTTGTTTTTGCAATACTCGGCGGGCTTCTCGGCGTTCCAATTTTTGAAAAGCGCAAAGGTGCTCCGCCACCACCACCTCCATTTGACGCAGGTGGAGGGCCCGGTGGATACGCAGCGTAAATTCGA
>JBKPPU010000346.1:0-3640 GCA_046733695.1 Acidobacteriota bacterium | reverse complement strand
CGTCACTCCGTTCCCCCAAAAGAGTCAAACGCTTGCTTTAAATTCGTGAGAGGATGCCTCCCCCAAAGCCTCCACTCACCGCAGTTATTAGAGCCTGACCCGATTTACCCTTATCTACCCTTCTTGTTCTGTCTTCCTCTTTGGCAATGACCGTGCCAACTGTGGCATTTGGACCATGAAAGTTGCTTTTGCTAACAATTTCGGTGTTCTTAAGCCTGTGAGTTTGTGCGCAAACGGACACAAGTCTCACGAAGTTGTACATGTTCCGTACAAACCCAACAGTACAAACGAACGAATATCGCTCGGTCTATGGAAGCGCTTTAAGGAACTCGTCGACTTCAGAGACGGTGTTGTAGAAATGAGGGGCGATCCGGAGGCGATCACCGCGTGGCGCTGTGACGATATTTTTCGCGTTGAGCTGGTGGTACAGGGCCATCGCCGACAAACCGTCTGGAGGGCGAATACAGACAATCTGAGACTTCTCTCCAGGCGCTCGGGAACTCACCATTTCGTAGCGTTTCCCTTTGAGGCCCTCGCATAGATGATCCGTAAGCTCTTCGAGGTAATTCGCGACCCTTTCGACTCCCTGGTTCGCGAGAAGCTCGAGACTGGCCTTGAACCCATAAAACAGTGAAGCGGGGCCAGTGCCGGTCTCCCAGGCCAGTGTGCCCTTGTTCCATCCCTGTTCGAAGTTGAGGTAGTCGTCAGGATTCGGAACACTGATCCAGCCGACGAGGGTCGGCTGAATCCGTTCACGAGCGCGGTCTGAGAGATAGAGATAGCCGACGCCCTCTGGGGCCATTAACCACTTGTGACCCGCGCCCGCCGCAACATCCACGAACTCGGCTTCGACGTTCGTGGGAATCACGCCGAGAGCTTGAATCACGTCTACGACGAACAATGCCTCGTGTTGTCGAACGATGCGGCCGAGTCGTTGCAGGTCGAGGCGAAAGCCTGAAGCGAACTGAACGTGACTGACTGCAACGACGCGCGTGTTCTCGTCGATCATGGGTTCGAGCTCGTCGAGATCAATACGACCATTGCGCTCTTCGCACATTCTTACCTCGACACCGAACGCGTCGCGGATGCGGAGCCATGGATATATGTTTGAAGGAAACTCACGACTGAAAGTGACGATGTTGTCGCAATGACGCCAGGTGAGGCCATTTGCGACGCTCGAGAGCCCGTCTGAAGTGTTTCGCATAAATGCGACCTGCTCCGGTCGCGCGCCGAGTAGATTCGCCAGCAGCCCGCGAGCTTGTTCCTTCGTCGCCAGCCAGTCGCGAAAGTTAGCCGAGCCGTTTTCCCGCACGTCTCTCAATTGCGACTCGACAGCTTGCACCGTTGTCGTCGGAAGAGGCGAAACCGCCGCGTGATTCAGGTACGTGTAGCGCTCAGTAATCGGAAACAGCGCACGAACTTCAGGAGTCATGTCTTATCCGCAGATTACACAGATTACGGAGCGTAAGGGCGGCCGTAGAATTCTTTGTAGAGCCAGCCAAGGACGCGTGCTTCGGCGGTGCACAGAGTTTCGATCCAGCAGTTGAGCAGGAATTCGGTGCGGCCACGCTGGAATGGAATCTTTTCAGCCTGCTCGACGATCGATCCGCCGCTGCGCAAGTCGAGCTTGTAAGCCTCGGCGGTTGACTCGTTCGCCTTCGAAGCCGCATCGAGTGCACCGAGCAGTTGCCCAATCCAATCGTGCAAACTGCGTTCGGTGGAATTGTCAGCAAGCGCCTGGATGATACCGATTGCCAGACGATCTTCAGCACGTTTGAACTGAAAGATCTCTTCGCCCTGTGCTGCCGCGTGCTGCTGCTTCCACTGAAACACTTCTTCAACGGAATGATGCCTGACGACGGCCACGCGCTGATCGTAATTCAGAAACCACTCGATTACATCCGGAACAGAATCGACGTCTACCTGACCCGATGCGTCTCGCTGTAGTGGTGGCTCACTTGTCATACTTCAACTCGAACGACGCCCTAATCTCGCCTACAAGATCTCCGCGCCGATTTCGTATCGGAAAGAATGCATACTTCGCCACCGCCTCGAGCGACTCGTCACGCAGCACACCCAATTGTCGCAACGACTCAACCACAACCGTGGGACGTGCGCGTTTGTCGTCACCATCTTCGATCTTCAACGCGAGGCCAAGACCGTTAGGCCACTCTTCACAAGGCATAACACCCGCAGTGTAGACACCTTCAGCACCAACCTTTGAAACAACGCGACGCGGCGTTGCACGCATGATCTCGGTGTCGAGCCGATTCGATGTTCCTCCGATCAGCTCGGGATAAGCGTTCATCACGCGAACGATTCGTTCACAAGCGCCACGCGTAATCTGGTCGAAGTCTTCAGGCGGCGAAACCAATCTCGCATACGTCAGTGCCATCGCCTTGATAGTGATCCCGAAGATAGGCGCAGCGCAGCCGTCGATCCCAACCGCCATATCCGTTACCTGCACGCCGCAAAACCGCGAGACCACATCGGCGATCGCTTTCTGTACCGGATTCTCCGGACTTTCGTAGTTCTCAATCGAAGCACCGATATGTAATGCAACCGCCAGCATGCCTGCATGTTTGCCAGAACAATTATTATGCAACGCGTTGGGCGGTTCACCCCGTTCGCGAAGCGCGCGCGCGGCTTCTTCACCGTACGGCTCGTGCACGCCACATCTCAGCGCCTCTGGTCCAAGACCGATCTTGCGCAACATCGATGAGACGATTTCGGTGTGAATCGGTTCGCCGTTGTGAGACGCACACGCAAGAGCGACTTCGCGATCGGTGAAGTCGAATCTGTCTGCAGCGCCTGAAACGAGCAGCGGTATCGCTTGAAAAGGTTTGGCGGACGATCGGAGAAAGGTAACGGTTTCGAGTGCGCCGGCGGAAGCGATAACATTTCCATCCGGTTCGACTACTGCAATGTGTCCACGATGACGTGATTCGGTTATAGACCCTCGTTTGACTTCAACGAGCGGTTCTGCGAGCGGGATCTCTTGCGACATTAGCCACGGATCTTGCCACAAAAAAGCACAAAGGCACAAAGAGCACAAAATGATCAAATGAAGGATCTTCCCTCATTTAATCGTTCTGTGCTTTTTGGGCTTTTTTGTGGCTACTTCTTCTTAGGAAGGCTGAGGACTGTCAGCTTCACGGTGCGTCTTCCAAAACGCATCGCTTCGCGTGAACTCGGGGTCCAGATGTCGATACGACGACCGCGCACCATGCTGCCTGTATCAGCTACCAGATACTCACCACTGTAAGCACCGGCTTCAAGCCGAACGCGTGCACCCAACGGCAGGTGCCTCGGATCTGCGGCAATCAATCCCTTGGCGACCGGTCGTCCACTCGCCGTTCGTCCGCGCAAACTGTACGCAGTGGCGACGTATGAAGCCGGAGGCACAACGTAATTTTCTTCCGATGCGATCTCTTCGCCGAGACTACCATTTGAAGTCGCAGCTTCTCCGACTGTTGTTGACTTGATTGTTTGTTGTTGCGTTTGAGAAGACAGAGTTTCCGCCGAGAGAGTTCTGGCAGAAAGCATCAAAGAGCTACTTAGAAATGCGGTCGCTACGAGCGCACTTCCGCTGAAGATTGAATAGACTTTCAATTCGGGTCTCCTGTCCGAGTTATTTCCA
>JBKPPU010000345.1:0-12360 GCA_046733695.1 Acidobacteriota bacterium | reverse complement strand
AACCTCTTCCTTGTAAGGGAAGCCGTCTACCATTGACGTACGTGCCTTCGTTGGGACCGACCCTGTCGTCAGTCCAAACCGCGATCAAATATCGCAACAAGCGAGCCGTCATGCTATGAGAACCGGGCAGGAGTGTCAAGCCAACTAATCTCAGACATCCTTTTGCCCTTTTGGTGCTTCTTTGTCGCTGGCTATTCTTTGTGGCAATATTCCGAAAACGAGGCTCTCCCGTTCTACAGTTATGTCAGGATTTGTACATCTCCGTCGTCGTTTGCCCCTCCCGATTGTTCTGTTAATCGTTGCGTGTCTCTTCATCGAGGGAACGCGTGCCCAGCAGATTCAGCAACAACCGGCACAGCGTCCGCGACGCGTCGCTGGTTCTGAGCAAACAACCGAAGCGAAGAAAGGCACAGCGGCCGACGATCTCGACGAAGGCGACGTCATCAGAACTGATACGCAACTCGTCTCAGTGCCGGCGGTCGTGACCGACGCTTCCGGACGTCCGCTCTCGGGATTGAAACCTGAAAACTTCCGGCTCATCGAAGACGGCCAGCCGCAAACGATCGCAAACTTCGGCACTACTGAAACACCATTCGAAATTGCACTCCTTCTCGACACGTCGGGTTCAACACGCGACGACGTCGCATTGATACGCTCAGCCGCGAACAGTTTCATCGAAGCTCTGCGTCCTGGTGATCGAGTCGGAATCGTCTCTTTCAATCAGGCCCAGACTTTTGGCGATCCGGTTGCGGCTGTCGACGTGTTGTCGCCGTTAACTGGCGATCGTGAAGCGCTGCGAACGGCGATTGATAATCTCGGCGCCAGCCAGGGCACGCCTTACTACGACGCTCTCGAGCGCGTCGCAGACGGCATCTTTCACGATCCGCCAAAAGAAGACGTACGGGGAAGACGCGCTGTGGTCGCGTTGACTGACGGAGTTGATTCTTCGAGCAACTCAGATTTCGTCACTGCAAAAATGAAGCTGGCACGCGCCGGCATCGCCTGTTACTTCATTCAGGTAAACACGGAAGACTTTGTCGAAGATCGGCTGATGAAAGATTGTCAGGACGACGGACAACTCTCACTATCGAAAAGACAAATCGAGCGCTACCGGCAGATGTTCTTTCCCAAGGCTAAGGCAGAGAGCTTTGACAGTTTCTGTAAGATGGGACCGTTCGAAAGAATGTCGATCAGCCGCGAGCTTTATAGTCTCGCGCGGCGCGAGATGAATGACCTCGCGCGTGGTTCCGGGGGAAGAAGTTTTGAGGCCGCAACCCTCGCGGATACGCGCGCTGCATTCGCGCGCGTTGCTGCTGACATCGGTACGCAATACAGCCTGGGCTACTATCCAACCAACAAAGCTCGCGACGGAAAGTTTCGCTCCATCAAACTCGAAGTGCGAGGCTTAAAAGAGAAAGCACAAATCCGCGCGCGCGACGGTTACTACGCGCCGAAACAATAGATCCTTCATGACCAGTTCATCTCCCTTTAATCGCGTCTTGCTAATTGTTCTTGATGGCGCAGGCATTGGTGCAATGCCTGATGCTCCCGATTGGGGCGACGCCGGCGCTGACACGTTTGGACACATCCTCGAATCGCGTCAGGTTCGTCTCCCCAACCTACAACGTTACGGGCTCGGGAATATTCGTGCGCTACAGTCGGTGCCGCCGTTGGACCATCTCAGTGGGTCGTATGGTCGATGTGCCTTGCGATCCAACGGTAAAGACACAACGACGGGTCACTGGGAAATGGCGGGCATCGTGCTCGAACGCGCGTTCCCGACATATCCCAACGGCTTTCCTGCGTCCGTGATCGACAGATTCATTCGCGAGACGGACGTGCCTGGCATTCTCGGTAACATCCCCGCATCCGGCACGGAGATCATCAAGGTGCTTGGGGAAGAGCACGTTCAGACGCAAAAACCGATCGTCTACACCTCGGCGGACTCAGTCTTTCAGATTGCTGCTCACGAGGAAGTGATTCCGCTCGATCGACTTTATGAAATTTGCGAAATTGCTCGCGGCATACTCGATGGTGAGCACAAGGTCGGGCGTGTTATCGCGCGTCCGTTCCTGGGCCAGCCGGGAGCTTTCTATCGCACCGAGAATCGTCATGATTATGCGGTCCCGCCGCCGCGCGAGAATTTGCTCCCTGCGCTTGCTGACGAGGATCTCGATGTTGTTTGTATCGGAAAGATCGCTTCGATTTATGACTCGCTTGGAGTGACACAGGATCTGACGGCAAAGAACAACGAACAGTCGATCGACCAAACTATCAAGGCACTGAACGACTCCACTCGTGGTCTGATCTTCTCGAACCTGGTCGACTTCGACATGCTCTACGGTCACCGGCGCGACACGGAAGGCTATGCCAAAGCGCTCGAACACTTCGATTCACGTCTCCCTGAAATCGAAGCAGCGATGCGCGACGACGACGTAATGATGATCACCGCCGACCACGGCAACGACCCAACCTTCCCCGGCTCCGATCACACCCGCGAGTACGCCCCACTATTGGTCTACGGCAAGAACTCCCTCCCCGGCATCAACCTCGGCACCCGTAACTCACTCGCCGACATCGGGCAGACGATCGCGCAAAATTTCAATTTGAGGTTGAAGGATGGGGAGAGCTTTTTAGACAGGATTTCGAAGATGTAACAGGATTAACAGGATGCATCTTGTACATCCTGCAAATCCTGTAATCCTGTGAACTAGTTCTTGGCAGTGAGGCTATTGTAGATTGTTTCGACCCAGCGATCGGTCTTGATGAAGCCGGTGCCCCAGGGAGCCCATTCGGCCGGCAGACCTTCACTCTTGATCTGATCCAAAGTCTTACCTGCTTTGATTTTCCCGCGGACGATTTCGGTCGTCTGTTGGAGCATGCGGTGATAGCTCTTCAGATCTTCAAGCGTGGAGATTGGACCATGGCCCGGGATCAGTTTGGCGTCGTTGGGGATCTTGGTGATGAGTTCGCCGATGTTTTTGACCAGTCCTTCAACACTTCCGCCACTCTCCAGATCCACAAACGGAAAACGTCCCGCGAAGAAATCGTCGCCAAGATGAACCACGTTTGAGGCGCTGAAGAAGATGACGCTGTCGCCGTCAGTGTGGCCGTGCGGATAGTGAATCGCGCGAATGTCTTCACCGTTGAAGTGAACCGTCAACGTCTGATCGAAGGTGATGACAGGCAGCGCTTCTTTCGGTGACGGTGGAGTCGTGGAATTGAACACCGTCGACTTCTGCTCGGTAGAAAGACGCTTGCGCACGTTGTCGTGCGCGATGATGGTGGCCTCTGGTCCAAAAGCAACGTTGCCGCCGGTGTGATCTCCGTGCCAGTGTGTGTTGAGAATGAAGTGCAGTTTTTTATCGGCAATTCCTTTCAACGCGGCTCGGATCTTGTCGGCAAGTGGTGCGAACTGATCGTCGACGATTAGCAGACCATCATCACCAACAGACACACCGATGTTTCCACCAGCACCTTCGAGCATGTACACGTTGCCGGCGACTTTCGTGGCTTTCATTTGCACTTTGGAAAAGTCAGTTTGCGCCGGCGCACTCGCAGCAAAGAGCATTAAAACGATTAGTAAAAGAAACACTTTCACGGTGATTAATCTCCTACGCTTCGGGATTCTTCAACACAGCGATAAACGGCAAGTTGCGATAACGTTCCGCAAAGTCCAACCCATAACCAACCACAAACTCGTCCGGAATCTGAAACCCGAGATAATCGATCTTCACTTCTCTCTGGCGGCGCTCATGCTTGTCGAGCAGTGCTGCGAGTTTCACGCTCGCTGCCCCGCGCGACGCGAGATTTGCGAGCAGGTATGAAAGCGTGAGTCCGGTGTCGACGATGTCCTCGACGACGAGAATGTGGCGTCCTTCGATCGCGACGTCGAGATCTTTCACGATACGGACTTCGCCTGACGTTCGCGTCGACGACCCATAACTCGAAATTGCCATGAACTCAATGCTCACACGGGTGTCGATCGCGCGCAGCAGGTCGCTCAGAAAAAAGCACGCGCCTTTCAGAACACCGATCAGCAGTGGGTTGAGCCCGGCGTAGTCGCGTGCGATCTCTGCTCCTAAGACTTTTATACGTTCACGAATCTCTTCTTCTGTGAAAAGAGTCCGAGCAATATTCGGATTATTAAACTCCGAGTTGACCTCCGCTGAAGATAGCGCTGAAGAAGTAGCCACCTTTTCTCCTCTGTAATCTTGGGATAAGTTTGCTTATGTGCTGCGTGGTGCGACATACTATGCAAGCTCTTCCTTCAGGTCAAATGATTAACAAACCAATCAAGATTTTTCTTTACGTTACCGCTTTCGTCGTTCTTGCTGTCCCCGTGTTTGGGCAGGGAGCGGTGATTGAACCGTGTCCAGCGACACCGGCGCCAGTCAAGTCCCAAAAGACTCAGGCGCGTCCGCAAAGCCGAGCGCGATTGTTAACTGTCGACTCGAGTATTGCGGACGATCCGGAAGTCGTGAAGATCATCGCGCCGTATGAAGACAAGGTTCGCGAGCTCAGCAAAGTGATCGGACGACTGCAGGGCGGACTCAGCAAAACCGGTGTCGGCGGCGGCTCGCTCGGAAATTTTGTGACGGACGCCGTGAGAGCGCAGGGACAAGCGAAACTCGGTAAGCCCATCGTCCTGGCGATGATGAATAACGGCGGCCTGCGAAAGAATGAAATCGCTGCCGGTGAACTACGTGCCAGCGATATCTTCGAGTTGTTGCCGTTTGAAAACGCGCTCGTCGCCATCGATGTTACCGGTGTTCAACTCGAGAAGATACTTCAGGTAGTGACTCGCGACGCGCAATCGGGCGCGCGCATTCAGTTTAAGTATAACGATCGAGACCGCCCCGAATTCATCAGCGGCAAACTTGTAGACGTGAATGGAAAAGAGTACGAGATCGATCCGAATCAGACTTACACAATCCTCACGATCGATTATCTGATGAGTCTCAAGAGCGGGGCCTACGCTATCTTGCAGGAAGCAAAGAACCCGACGCCGCTGAACCTAACGCTGCGCGATGCCGTGATGAATTACGTGAAGAGTGAAACTGCTGCAGGTCGTCCGGTACGCGGAGTTGTCGATAATCGCTTTGTGCAAGTTGGTCCAGGTCCAAAGAATGCTGAGGCGCCGCGATGATCAATCGACGTACATTCTTAACTACTTCGGCAGTCTTTGGTGCGACTATCGCCGCGTTTCCTCGAGATCTGTTGAAGGCAAACGCCGCGGATACCGTCATCACGATCCTTCACACAAACGACACCCACTCGCAGATCGATCCTCTGCCTGCGAACGATGTCAACGCTGGGAAGGGTGGCGTTGCGCGTCGTGCGACGCTCGTCAAACGAATCAGAAAAGAAAACCCGAACACGTTGCTCGTCGATGCGGGCGACGTGCTCCAGGGAACGCCTTATTTCAACTTCTACAAGGGCGAAGTTGAATACAAAGCGATGTCTGCAATTGGTTACGACGTAGGCACACTCGGCAATCACGAGTTCGATAATGGAGTGGAAAAGCTTGCGGACGCCCTGAAGTTTGCCAACTTCGATATCGTCTCCTCGAACTACGACGTCAAAGGCACCGTGCTCGAGCCGCGTGTGAAGCGTTACGTCGTCAAGACAGTCGGCGGGATAAAGATTGGATTGTTTGGATTGGGTGTCAGTCCGGTGGGACTGATCACGCCCGACAACTTCAAAGGCGTGACTTACATTGACCCCGTTGTTGCTGCTAAAGAAATCGTGAAGAAGCTGCGCGACGAAGAACGTTGTGCCCTCATCGTCGGGATGTCGCATCTCGGGTTTTACGAAGAAGGCAAACGAGGCGATTCGATGGTCGCCGCACAGGTTGATGGAATCGATTTCATCGCCAGCGGCCATACGCACACGTTCATGAAAGAGCCTGTATATCAGACTCAACCGTGCGGAAATAAAACCATGATCTTTCAAGTCGGCAAGAGCGGAATTCATCTGGGCCGGGTTGACTTCACTTTTCGCGCCGGGAAAGTGGCATCGTTCAAAGCGCAGTTACTGGATCTAAGGAGCGTTTGATGGAGGACGATGCAGCCCGCGATAGAGTGCGCGCGCTCGTGCGTGAGGTGTTGGCGAAAGCCGCGCCCGAAAACACTCAAGACGCAGAAGCCAACTCGGCTCCCACTCGCTTCGTAAACACAGTTTCAGAAAGCAACACACCACCAGCGGTCACGCGTGATGAGTCAGCGAAGAGCGTCATCACCGAGGACGACGTGCGCGGTTTGGAAACCGGTGCGGTGCTCAGAATCGGTGAAGACGCGCGGTTGACGCCGTTGGCGGCGGACATCGTCAACGAGAGAAAGATCGACATCGTGCGTCGTGCGTCGCGGCGTGGCTCGAAGGCTTCGAAGCTGATCGCAATCGGAGCAGATCACGGTGGGTTCAGGATGAAGGAAGAGCTGAAGGCCGTGTTGGCTGAGTTGGGCCACCGGGTGCAGGACTTCGGCGCGTATTCTGAAGACGCTGTTGACTACCCGGATTTTGCGCACGCGGTTGCACGCGCGGTGGCGGATGGAAGTTCGGATCTCGGGATCATGATTGATGGCGCCGGCGTTGGCAGTGCGATGACGGCAAACAAGGTTCCCGGCGTTCGAGCGGCTGCGTGTTATTCGGTCGACGTGGCGCGCAATTCCCGCGAGCACAACGACGCAAACGTGTTGACGCTGGGCAGCAAGACAATCAACAGCAAGCAGATGCGCGACATCGTCACAGCGTGGCTTTCCACCGAGATCACCGAAGACCGGCATCGCAAACGCGTCGCCAAGATCGACGCCATCCAGCGACAATACCAGCGTTAACATCCTGTAAATCCTGTTACATCTTGTAATCCTGTCACCTTTTCAGACAGGATTGCAGGATGTACAGGATTTACAGGATGTGAGAATCAACGTGCTAGAATGCTCCCGTCATGCCTTTTTCCAGCAACGGCGATTACGAAGCTTTAATTGATCAGATTACCGACGCCATCGTTGCTCGCCTCAATGGCGACGGCGTTGAGCAGGCGCAGATGTGCGGGTGCACGTCCGAGTGCTTCCATCGTTGTCCGGAGCGGATGCATCGCATCGTCGACGCAGGCGCCGCCCGAATCGGGCTTGTGTTGGGCCAAACGGGATCGGCGCGAGAATGGGCCAGCCTGATAGACCACACGCTCCTCAAACCCGAAGCCACCGACGACGACATCAAAAAACTCTGCCAGGAAGCCGCAACCTATCACTTCGCATCCGTCTGCGTTAATCCAACGTGGGTGCGTGTCGCCGCGTGTAATCTGCTCGGTAGCGGCGTTCCGGTTTGCACCGTCATCGGATTTCCGCTCGGCGCCACTCTGCCTGACGTTAAAGCCTACGAAGCGCGTCGCGCGATCCTCGACGGGGCAAGGGAAGTGGACATGGTGATCAACGTCGGCGCACTGAAGAGTGGCGACGACTGTCTCGTCGAACACGACATTCGTTCAGTTGCTCAAGTTGCACATGAGTATGACGTAGTTTGCAAAGTGATCATCGAGACCGCCTTATTGACCGACGATGAAAAGGTGCGTGCGTGCCAGGCTGCAAAGAAAGCCGGAGCTGATTTTGTGAAGACCTCGACTGGATTCTCGAAAGGCGGCGCAACCGTTGCCGATATCGCTCTGATGCGACGTACTGTTGGATCGGAGCTCGGCGTCAAGGCGTCAGGCGGTGTGAAAGGTCTCGAAGACGCGCGCAGGATGGTTGAAGCCGGCGCTACACGCATCGGCGCGAGTGTTGGTGTAAAGATCGCACAGGAAGCCGCGGGTAAAACCCCTGCCACGGTTGGGTCCTCCGCTTACTAGGACGGTGATTCACAAATGCCTGCAAATCCCAGACTGTTGGCAGTCATTCTCGGCGGAGGCGCCGGTAATCGTCTCTTTCCGCTCACGCAACAACGTTCGAAGCCTGCAGTCCCAGTCGGTGGCAAATACCGGCTCGTCGATATCGCGCTTTCAAACTGCATCAACTCCGATATCCTGCGGACGTTTGTGCTGACGCAGTACAACTCCGCTTCACTCAATCGTCACGTCGCGCAGACTTATCGCTTCTCGCCTTTCTCAAACGGATTCGTAGAGATAATCGCAGCCGAGCAAACACCCGAGAGCCCGCAGTGGTTTCAGGGAACGGCAGATGCCGTGCGACAGGTCTTGCCACACATTCGCAACTGGGGCATCGACACGCTCCTGATTCTTTCCGGCGATCATCTCTATCGCATGGACTATCGCGAGTTTCTCGAACGCCATTATCAAACGAATGCTGATGTCACCGTATCTGTCATTCCGTGTGAGGCGCGTTCGGCGAGTGAGTTTGGTTTGTTGAAGACTGATGAGACCGGGCGCATTGTCGAGTTTAAAGAGAAACCTAAGGGTGACGATCTGAACGCGATGCGCGTCGACACGACGACGCTCGGGCTCGACGCAAACGAAGCGCAGCGACGCCCGTTTCTCGCGTCGATGGGGATCTACGTTTTCAAGTACGATCAGCTGGAGCAGTTACTTGCCGAGGATCCGTCGGGGATCGATTTTGGGAAGCACGTCATTCCGGCAGCTATCAAATCGCGCAAAGTGCAGGCTTACATGTTCGACGGCTACTGGGAAGACATCGGAACGATTGGTGCTTTCTATCGCGCGAATCTCGATCTGACGACGAAGATTCCGAAGTTCAATTTGTTTGACGCCGAAGCTCCGGTCTTTACTCGCGCGCGCTATCTGCCGCCTTCGAAGATCGAAGAGACGGAGATTAACGATTCGATTGTCAGTGACGGCTGCATTATCAACGGCGCGAAGATTACGAACTCTGTCGTCGGGGTGCGCAGCAGGATCTCGAAAGGCGTTCAGTTCGATTCGTCTTTTTTGATGGGCGCCGACTTCTATCAGACGTTCGAGGAGATGCGCAGCGATCTCGCCAAAGGACTACCGCGCGTCGGGATAGGGGAGGGAACCGCAATCAAGCGTGCCATCATCGACAAGAACGCACGCATCGGGAAGAATGCGCGGTTGTTGAATGAAGGCGGCGTTACGGAGGCTGATGGGGCTGGTGGCTCGTACTTCATTCGCGACAGCATCATCATCGTGCCGAAGAATGCCGTGATAGCGGATGGCACAGTCATATAGTGACAGGATTACAGGATTGACAGGATGAACAAGATTCTCAACACAGTTAATGTATCTTGTTAATCCTGCAAATCCTGAAATCCTGTCTAAGGTTTTACTTTAACTACCCACGTGTTTCCAACGACTGACTTTCACCCTGCCACTGTTCAGCGAAGCTCAACTAAACGTCGCAAGTCTCCAATCCCGAGGATCAAACTACCCACAGACAAGAACAATCTCGACGTCGAGATCGGCGACCGGGTAGTAAAGCTCACTAACCTCAATAAACCGTTCTGGCCGAAACTGCGCGTCACCAAGCGCGACCTGATCCAGTATTACCTCGACGTCGCGCCGGTGTTACTCCCTCACGTCTTCGATCGTGCGATGGTGATGAAGCGCTACCCTAACGGCGCGGCCGGTGAGTTCTTTTTCATGAAGCGTGCGCCGTCGCCGCGGCCTGATTGGATTGATATCTGCAACATCGAACACGAGTCAGGGAACATCATCAACTTCCCGATGATTCAGGACGTCGCGTCGTTGATGTGGGTAATAAATCTCGGCTGCATCGATCTGAACCAATGGTATGCGCGCTGCGACGACGTCGATCGCCCCGATTACTTGCACTTCGATCTCGATCCGGTTCCGAAGGCGTCCTTTGAAAAAGTCTGTGAAGCCGCGCTCTTTCTTAAGCTCGCCCTCGACTCACTCAAGATCCCCAGCTATGTGAAAACGACTGGCTCAAAAGGCATTCACATCTACATTCCCATCAAGTATGGCCCAACTCAAAGACAGGTGTGGATGTTTGCGAAAGAGTTTGCTCATGCAGTTGCGTCGCAGGCGCCGAAGCTATTGACCGCGGTCTACCAGGTTTCGAAGCGTCCGAAGGGAAGGGTACTGGTCGACTACAACCAGAATGCGTGGGGCCGCACGCTGGCTTCGGTCTATTCAGTCAGGCCAAACAGACTGCCATCGGTTTCGACACCCGTTACGTGGAAAGAGCTCGAGCGTGGCATCTCGATTGAAGACTTCCGGATCGACAACGTGCCTGCGCGTGTTCGCAAGCTTGGGGACTTGTGGAAGCCGCTCACGGAGACAAAGGGTCGCTTTCGACTTGAAGCTTACCTTTAACAGTCGGCCCGCCTACACTTAAACTTCAGCATTATGGGTACGGTTTGGACAGTAGGACATTCGACACGAAGCGCGGAGGAGTTTGGGCAGATTCTCCTCGCGCATGGAATTCAGGTGTTAGTTGATGTGCGCAGCTTTCCCGGCTCGAGGCGTTATCCGCAGTTCAATCGAGCCCCGCTCGCCGAGTGGTTGCAGCAGATTGGAATTGTGTACAAGCACGAGCCGAGACTTGGAGGCCGCAGAAAGCCACGTCCCGACTCGCACAATACCGCGTGGAAGAATGCATCGTTTCGAGCGTATGCAGATCACATGGAGACTGAAGAGTTCAGGAATGGGGTTAAGGATTTACTTGAACTCGCCGAGAACGGCCGGACGGCAGTGATGTGTGCCGAAGCCCTCTGGTGGCGGTGTCATCGAAGATTGATCTCTGATTATTTGAAAACAGAAGGCCATGCCGTCATCCATATTCTCGATCAAAATAAGACACAAGAACATCCCGTCACTTTATTTACCACGGATCGATCCGCGTAAATCTGGTTCGATGATCCGTTTTATCCGTGGCTCCGGTTGGAGTGCCACACTTTGGCCTTCGCACCTTTCTTGCGGCGCTTCACTCCCGTGCGACGTGGAATCTTCTTCGGATCGCCGGTCTTGGCTTTCTCGACGTTGCCGCCCTCATCTTCCGCGATCTCCGCGAGCGAACGTCGCGTCAGAATCGACACGGGTGCGATTTCCGTGACGTCCTCTTCCGTCGTGTAGTAATCGCGATGCTTGATCAGCAACCACTGCCGTTCACGCGTTCGTACCAAAACCCACGAGCCCTTTAACTTCTCTCCCTCGAGTGTGAACTTGAAATCGCCTTTGCGTAGCGCGGCTTCAGGATCGTCGGTTCCTTCGGGCTTGTACGTTCCATAATCCCAAACCATCACGGTACCGCCGCCGTACTCGCCTTCGGGTATGACGCCTTCGAACTTCGCGTAGTCAACCGGATGATCTTCGACCTGCATTGCGAATCGCTTCACGCTCGGGTCGAGCGATGGACCTTTCGGAACGGCCCACGACTTCAGCACGCCGTCTACTTCGAGACGGAAGTCGTAGTGGAGTTGAGTGGCGCGATGTTTCTGGATTACAAACATGCGACCCGAGCGCGTGCGCTTCTTGGTTGGACCGGGTTCCGGAGTCTTGTCGAACTTCCGCTTCTTCTTGTACTCGGCTAAGGAGGCCATGCTGGAAGTTTAAGCCTAAAGTGATTCTTTAAGTGTAGAGGAAATATTGAGAATAGGTCCTATAGGACCGATAGGACCTATTGAACTGCAGCCTGCGCGACTTCTTCCTCGGGGCCGAACAGCTCAGCCTGGATGGGGTCGAGGCCCAGCGCTTCTCTTACGCGCGCGAAGCTGCGGCGATGAATGGGCAACGCGCCGAGCTCTTTCAGCGCGCGACAGTGCTCAGGTGTTGGATAACCTTTGTGAACTGCCAGGCCGTATCCGGAATACATCTGGTCCATCTCGCGCATGTGGGCATCGCGCGTCGTCTTCGCAATGATCGAAGCGGCGGCAATGCTGGCAGAAAGCGCGTCGCCGCGAATGATGCCGCGTTGCGGCGTCTGGCAATTGGGAATCTTTCGCGCGTCGACGAGAATGAAATCAGGTTGTGAGTTGAGACCCTGCACCGCACGCTGCATAGCAAGCAAGCCGGCATGATATATGTTTATCTTGTCGATCTCTTCGACCTCCGCAACTCCGACGGACCAGCACAGCGCGTCATGTTTGATCTGTTGCGCGAGTTCATCTCGTTTCTCAGGATCGAGGATCTTCTTGGAGTCGTTTAGACCGCGAAGCTTGTAGTTCTGCGGGAGTATCACGGCGCCGGCAACCACAGGCCCAGCGAGTGGCGCCATGCCTGCTTCATCGACGCCCGCCACCATCCCGTAGCCTTGCGACCAGAGTTCGATTTCGAAGCGCAGGAGAAAGTGCAGCCGCTGACCTTCGGAACGGTTCTCGCGATATCGTTCGCGAATGCGCTTCGCGAGTTGATGTGCGCCCTGACGGCGGTCTACTTCCAGAGCTTCAAGTAAACCTTTAGGTACTCGCCTT
>JBKPPU010000344.1:0-33542 GCA_046733695.1 Acidobacteriota bacterium | reverse complement strand
CAGGCCGCCGCGAACGCCGGAGTCGTGGTCGATGTTCACGTCAAGATCGACACGGGCATGGGCCGGTTGGGCGTTCGGTTCGATCAGTTGAACGAGTTCGTTCCCGGGTTGGCCCAATTCCGCAACGTGCGCATCGATGGAGTTATGACTCATCTGGCTGCTGCCGACGATGCCGCGTGCCAGCCACTGACCACCGATCAGATTCAGCGTTTCGAGGATGCCGTCACCGTTTTTCGCGATCACGGATATCACCCGACGCATCTCCACCTCGCTAACTCCGCGGGTGTTTTCGGACATCGTGACTCGTGGGGAAACTTGGTCCGGCCCGGCGGTGTGTTGTACGGGTTGTGGCGCGATGTTCTTCCACCTTCGTCGGATCCCGAATTGCATCCGGTGATGTCGCTGCACACGCGAATCAGTCTGTTGAAGTGGGTGCCGCCCGGCGAGACGATCGGTTATGGCTGCACGTTCGAAGCTTCTCGAAGGAGTTTGATTGCCACGCTGCCGATTGGTTATCACGACGGGTACATGCGCGGATTGTCGAACCGTGCTCACGTGATCGTGCGTGGCCGGTTTGCGCCTGTGGTGGGACGAGTGTCGATGGATCTGACGTTGATCGACGTGACCGACGTGCCGGGCGTCGAGATTGACGATCAGGTCACGTTACTCGGTTCGAATCGTAATACTCCTGAACTAAGAATTACAGCGGAAGATCTGGCGCGCATCGTGGGAACGCTATCGTATGAAGTCACCTGTGGTGTTGGCGAACGCGTGCCGAGACTGTATTGACTCAGTCTCCAGCCCTTTACTACTATTCGAGTCCCCGCAGCAGTTCTTTTGCTCGACCACAGATGGTAAAAAAGGAAAAAGGAGTCTCCGCAGATGACTTATGTGGTGAAGGCTGGTGATACCCTCTCGAAGATTGCAACGCGTAATGGCATCACACTGCCACAGTTACTGAAGCTTAATCCCACGATAACGAACTCCAACAAGATCAAAGTTGGCGACAAAATCAATCTCCCCGACACTTCCACTGAAAACACTAAGCCGCTCCCTAAGGATTTTGTCCCTCCAGTTCCGGTTACTACGACGCCGAAGACCGCTGCTGCTGCCGCCGGCGTGTTGGGTGAGGCTCTGGTCAGCATGCTCGGCGAGCTTTCGGCGAAGTATGAAACAGGTGGCCGCGGACCGGGCACGGTATCGACAGGCGCCGGAGATCCCGGCGGCGTTTCATATGGCTCTTATCAGATGGCAAGCAAGATGGGTGTTCCGACTCGTTTCGTCTCGCAGGCCGGGTTTCCCTGGCTGTCGGATTTTCAGGGTTTGAAAGCCGGTACTGCACAGTTTACGGCGTGCTGGAAACGGATTGCCGCCGCCGAAACTGACGCGTTTCAAAGAGCACAGCACGCTTTTGTCAAGCAATCTCATTACGATCTGCTCGCTGCCAAGGTATTGAAAGACACTGGTCTCGACGTGAACACGAGATCACGCGCGCTTCAGGATGTCATCTGGTCCACTGCCGTGCAGCATGGCGGTGCTACACCAATCGTTAACCGAGCCTTAGCGAATGTTTCATGTGCAAACACAGATCCGAAATACGATGAACAGGTGATCTGCGCGATCTATGCGGAGCGCGGCAGAAAGAAAGCTGACGGTAATCTCGCTTATTTCTCAAAGAGCTCTGCGAGTGTCCAGAAGGGTGTCGCAAACAGGTTCAAGAACGAGTTGCAGGACGCTCTGGCAATGCTAGCGAAGGAAGTTTAACTGCGGATGCCAGACGAAGCCGAGAAACTTACAGTCGAGGTCAATGATAAAGAGGCAGTGACTGCGCTTCTTTATCCTGCTGAGAAAAAGGACCGTGCGGGCCTGACTCTCATCCTGGGCCATGGTGCCGGTGCCGACCAGCAAAGTGGCTTCATGCGCTTTTTTGCGAAGGGTCTGGCGTCACGTGGTTTCGACGTGATGACGTTCAACTTCGTCTACATGGAGCTGGGCCGCTCAATTCCCGATCAAAAGCACAAGCTCGAAGGTTGCTTCCTCGCCGTAATCGCAGCGGCATTGAAACACAAAAAGCTGAAGAGCAATCGTCTGATACTTGGTGGGAAGTCGATGGGTGGACGGATTGCGTCGCAGGTGATGGCCGGCGAAGAGCGGGAATCGATTGCCGAGGACGTTGCGGGCCTCGTGTTTCTCGGTTATCCGCTTCATCCACCTGGGCAATCCAACAAGCTTCGCGTCGAACATCTCGAGCACATCAAGAAGCCAATGCTCTTCGTGCAGGGCACACGCGATGCTCTTGGTACGCCGGACGAAATCAAACCATTCATCAAGAATCTTCGTCCGGCCGCAAAGATCTATTCGATTGAAGGCGGCGATCACTCCTTCAAGGCGCCGAAAAAACTCGGCAAGCCACCGGATCAGATCTTCGAAGCCGCGATGGACGAGATTGAAAGTTGGGTCCGATCTGTTTAAGCCGCGGCTAATCTGATTTATGAAAGTTGGAGATACATTGTCGTGGCGGCGGACGTTTACTGAGGAGGATATTCGCTTGTTCACCACTGTCTCGGGTGATGGTGGCGAACATCATCTGGTGCCGGACGCACACGGTCGCCTGATGGCCCACGGTTTATTGACTGCAACGTTGCCTACGAAGATCGGTGGCGACATGAATCTGATCGCACGTGACATGTGCTTTCGTTTTTACCGTCCAGTGTTTTCGGGCGATACGATCGAGTGTGTAGTCACGCTGACTGAGGCGACACCGGGTGATGGTTATCTGGATATCAACACCGAGTGGCGTTGCACGAATCAACACGGAAAAGAAGTGATGACCGGCGGTGGCAGTGGCATCATTCGCGACCGCGTCGAGTAGTTTTCGTCAAACGGCGGGAGAGGTACGGAAGGGTCATCTTCCGTACCTCTTTTGCTTTGGCAGGATACACGTCTTTAGCTACGGCAATACAAAGTTGTAAATGATCACACCTGAAACCTTCACTGGCTGCCCACTAAGAAGGGTGGGCGAGAACCGGGCCTGTAGCGCCGCTGCCTCTGCGGCATTGACCAGAACCTGATGGCCCGAGAGCGCCTTCGCCGAAATCACCTTGCCATTCTCGTCGATGAGTACCTGAATACTTACCGAGCCTTGAAGCCTGATCTGTTTTGCCAGTGGCGGATAGTTCGGCCTTGGCAAGTTGAGAACTTTGCTCGTGAGAACTCCCTGTGAAACCTTGAGCACCTTCGGGATCTCAGGCTTCGGCGTCGCAGCCGGCGGTGGCGGTGGCGTATCGATCTCGACTGCTGGTCTATTGCCAGTGGCGCCTGGAATCCCACGTTCGCTGAACGGCGCGGGTGGATCGTAATTGCGATCGCCAATTACCGAGTCAGGCCGTGCTGGTGGTACGTCACCGGCTTTCACACCGATTTTGTCCGGCACCCTGTTTGGATCAGACGTACTGGCGACATAATCCGTGCGCATGGATTGCGCCGGATATCGCTCGGAGTTAGTCGCCGGACGAGGGATTGTATTTTTTGGTGGCGCCGGCTGCACCGTTTCCAGGACGGGCGGTATAAACGTGATTTCAAGTTCAGTGCTCTGGGTATCGAGATGTGCATCGTAAGCATAGACGCTGGCAATACCGCCAATCACAAGGAGCACTCCATACGTGACGGTGGTTAACAGTACAAACGACCCGCGGCGCTTGAATTCTTTGACATGCGAGGTAGATTCAATCAGGTTATTAAACATCGAGTTCCTCCGCTCTGTTGCCGGTGCCATTCGGGTCGCAGGAGCTTACTCGGCAAATTAGACACCGCCTCGCCCGGAGGGTTCCCGCTCACTTGAAACATATTCGCGCCCGACATAGGATTGCTGCCGCTCTCCAAGCCCTACACACTTACCAGGAGGAGATTGCATGGCGACCCAACGGGCGTTTCAGGAAGAACTCAACCCCTATGAAATTGCTAAGCAGCAGTTCAACCGCGCAGCTGATTACCTCGACCTCGACCTCTCGATGCGACACGTTTTGGAGAATGCCAAGCGGCAACTCATTGTTTCGATCCCGGTGAAAATGGATGGCGGCGACGTGCAGGTGTTTGAAGGCTATCGAGTGCAGCACAACATCGCACGTGGACCAGCAAAAGGAGGTATCCGTTATCACCCAAACGTCACTCTCGACGAAGTTAAAGCACTCGCTTCATGGATGACCTGGAAGTGCGCGACCGTCGGTATTCCTTACGGCGGCGGCAAAGGCGGAGTGGTCTGCGATCCCAAGAGTCTTTCGCGAAACGAGCTTGAACGACTAACACGTCGCTATGCATTCGAGATCGCGCCGATCATTGGGCCGGATCGAGATATCCCCGCGCCCGACGTTTACACAGACGAGCAAACAATGGCGTGGATCATGGATACGATCTCGATGGTGCGTGGACATACGGAACTCGGCGTCGTCACCGGTAAGCCAATTTCTCTTGGCGGTTCGCAGGGACGAGCAGAAGCAACTGCGCGTGGTTGCCTCTACGCATTGCGTGAAGCATGTCGCGTTAAAGGAATGAATTTGAAAGACGCGCGTGTCGCGGTTCATGGTTTCGGAAATGCCGGTGCGAACATCGCCCGCCTGGTTGCTGAGGACGGGGCGAAAGTCGTGGCTGCGTGCGACTCGAAAGCTGGAGTGTATTCATCGAGCGGTATCGACATGACCGAAGCGTTGAAGCACAAAGCTGACACGAAGTCGCTTGCCGGACTGCCCGGCACAAAAGAGATTGAGCCCGAAGACATAATCGGAATCGATTGCGACATTCTCTTACCGTCGGCACTCGAAAACGCGATCACGATGAAGAACGTCGGCAATGTTAAGGCGAAGATCATCGCCGAGCTGGCGAACGGACCAACCACACCCGGCGCCGATCGTGTGTTGGAGGATGAGGGAGTTTTCCTGATACCTGACATTCTCGCAAACGCGGGTGGCGTGACGGTGAGTTATTATGAATGGGTGCAGGATCAGTATTCGTTCTTCTGGTCGGAACGTCAGATCAACGACACACTCGAGTCGACGATCCAGACGGCGTTCAATTCAGTGCACGAGACGGCCGAGCGTTACAACACCGACATGCGTACAGGCGCGTATATACTGGCGGTCGGCCGAGTAGTTGAAGCAACCAGTGTAAGGGGGATCTTCCCGTGAGTTTGGCAGATACGATCACAGTTTACGAAAAACCAACTTGAACCAAGTGTCGCGAGATGGACAAGCTGCTCCGTGAGAGCGGCATTCCGTTTGAAAAAGTCAATTACTACATTAAGCCATTGAGTAAGAAGAAACTCACTGAGCTGCTTCACAAAATGAACATGAAGCCGCGTGAGCTTTTGCGGAAGGCTGAAGCGGTCTACAAGGAGCTCGGGCTCGCTGAGGATAAATTCAGCGACAGCGAGCTGGTTGCGATCATGGTTGAGCATCCGGATTTGATCCAGCGGCCGATCGTTGAGCGTGGGAGTAGAGCGGTGCTTGGGCGTCCGACGGAGAATGTGAAGGAGTTGTTATAGACATGATTTCAGGATTTTCATGATATACATGATTGCATCTTGTTGATTCTGTCAATCCTGTAATCCTGTCAACGACTAACTTGAAGAAAGAAACTGTATTTGTCTGTCAGCACTGCGGTCACAAGGTTGGCAAGTGGCTTGGTAAGTGTCCCGAGTGTGGCGAATGGAATTCTCTCGTCGAGGAGAAAGAGCAAACCTCGCGGCGGTCTGGCGGTCGTAACGGCTTTAAACTTCGCGACGTATCCGCGGTTCCTTACACGGAGATCGAATCACAGGACGATGTTCGAATTCCTTCGGGTGTCACGGAGTTTGATCGTGTCCTCGGCGGCGGCATCGTGCCCGGCACACTCGTCCTGATCGGTGGTGATCCGGGTATTGGCAAGAGCACCTTGTTGCTTCAGGTGGCCGATAAACTCAGTGCCGCCGGCGCGCTCGTGCTCTACGTTTCCGGTGAGGAGTCGGAACGCCAGATCAAGTTGCGTGGCGAGCGGCTCGCCGTTGAAGCCAAAAACGTCTACCTCCTGCCCGAGACCAATCTTGAAAACGTCATCAACGAAATCGAGCGTCTGAAGCCGGGCGCGATCATCGTCGATTCGATCCAGACCGTTTTTTCGAGCGCGATTGAATCGGCGCCGGGATCTGTTTCGCAGGTGAGGGAAGTGGCGCACCAGTTTCTCCTGCTGGCGAAGAATCGCGGCATTCCGATTTTTCTCATCGGGCACATAACGAAGGAAGGTTCGATCGCCGGTCCGAAAATTCTCGAGCACATTGTCGACACGGTTCTCTACTTCGAAGGCGAGCGACATCACAACCATCGCATTGTTCGGGCGGTGAAGAATCGTTTCGGGGCGGCGAACGAGGTCGGCGTTTTTGAAATGACGGGCGCCGGACTGATGCCCGTGGCGAACCCTTCGCAGATGTTCCTGCAGGAGCGACCGCAGAACGTCTCCGGATCTATCGTCACTGCGTGTATGGAAGGCACGCGGCCTTTGCTGGTTGAGATTCAGGCACTGGTTTCAGGGACTAAATACGGAACCGGGCGACGCATGACACAGGGCCTGGACCAGAGCCGCGTGGCTCTTCTGATTGCAATGCTCGAGAAACGTGCTCGACTGCAACTCACCGGCGACGATGTTTTTGTAAACATTGCGGGCGGGCTGGAAGTCGATGAGCCGGCCGCCGATCTCGGTGTCGTGACGGCGATCGTCTCGAGTTTCAAGAACATGACGGTCGATCCACACACAGCTGTGTTCGGCGAGATCGGTCTCACCGGTGAAGTACGTGGAGCGATGCAAGCCGCTGTGCGCGCGCGTGAAGCGCAGGCACTCGGGTTCAAAAAAATCGTGATGCCGGCCTCGAATGTAACTGGACTTGAGCGATTGTTGGGTGTGCGAGTTGTTGGTGTGAAATCTGTGGACGAAGCGCTGGACGAATTATTTTAGCCGCGGCTAAAATAGTTCACGACAAGGTCGTCACCGATATCTTTTGACTCTGCTTTCTTGAATCCATCCAGATAACCCTCAGGCATAAAGGCGTCGGCGCCGCTCACCGTTAACGGCACTTGCGTAATGATCCACTTCTCGATGTGTGACAGGAACGCGCGGTAGATTTGTGCGCCTCCGATCACGAAGAGATCTGTCGTCAGTGACTCACTGAACGAGATTACGGAATCAACGTCACTCAGCACGAGAAGCGATTCCTGAGGCTCGATATTCGAATCGCGACTGAGAACGATGTTGAGCCGGTTCTTGAGTGGCTTCCCGATCGTGAGCCACGTCTTCCGTCCCATCACCACGGCGTGTCCCGTCGTCGTCTCACGAAAAAATTTCATGTCAGCCGAATAGTGCCACGGGAGCTTGCCGCCCTTACCGATGGCGCCTTTGCGGTCCACTGCTGCGATTCCGATGATCATCTTTTACACCGCGACTGGGGCTGCGATCTTCCCGTGTGATTTGTAACCGATTAGATTCAGATGTTCGTATTTGACTGCGAGCAAACCTTGGAGTCCGCGCAGTGCATTCTCCGGAGCATTAATCTTCAACTCGGGCAGCGGCAATGGGTCTCGAGATAACAGTTGCTCAACTTGCTCGAGATGATTCTTATAGATGTGATAATCCCCGAGCGTGTAGACAAAATCACCGGCTTCGAGTCCGGTGACGTGTGCGATGAGATGTGTCAGCAGCGCGTACGAACTGATATTGAACGGCACGCCGAGAAACGCGTCGGCAGAACGCTGGTAGAGCTGGCAGTGAAGAGTGCGACCCTGCTCCACTTTGAATTGAAACAACGTATGGCACGGCGGCAGGTCGACATTGTCAGCCTGGCGTGGATCCCAACCGGTCACGATCAACCTGCGTGAATCGGGATTCGTTTGGATCTGTTTCACGAGATGAGCAATCTGGTCCACACCATCTTTCTCCGGATAATTCCCACCAAACGATCGCCAGAGATAACCGTAAACCGGACCAAGATCGCCTGCCTGTCGTCCAAACTTCGCGGTGTGTTCCTGATCGGCCCACTCGGCCCAGATATCAACACCTCGCTCACGCAGATTTGTTTCACTCGTATCGCCGGATAAAAACCAGAACAACTCTTCCGCTACCCAGCGAAACGGTACACGCTTCGTCGTTACGATCGGAAACCCTTCGCGTAGATTGAATCGTGTCTGAAAACCGAAATGTGAGATAGTGCCGACGCCGGTTCGGTCTCGATGTTCGGAGCCACTGGTTAATATAGATCGCAGTAGATCGTGATACTGTTTCATAGGACTGACCAATCATACATGAAAAGATACAGACTTTGCTTTCTTGGATTCGGTAACGTTGGGCGTGCGCTCGCCCGGTTGTTGGTATCGAAGTCGAACGAGCTGCGTGAGAATTATGGGATCGAGTGGGAGATCAACGGGGTCGCGACGCGGCGAATGGGTTGGCGTGCGAGTGAGAATGCGATTGATGGCGCAAAGCTGTTGGCCGGGAACAACGGAAATGATGAGACGCCGGCGGTCGCAGGCATCGATGAGTGGCTCGCGCTTGCAAAACCTGACATTGTTTTCGAGACTACTTCGCTCAATCCTGAAACGGGCCAGCCGGCGATTGAACATCTCAAGAAGGCACTTCAGGCCCGTGCGCACGCTATCACGGCGAATAAAGGCCCGATCGTTTATGCGTATGACGAGTTGAGTAAAATCGCGGTCGCGCACGGCAAGAGATTGATGTTTGAGTCAACCGTGCTCGATAGTGCACCGGTGTTCTCACTCTTTCGCGAGACTCTTCCGGCGGTGAAAATTCGCGGCTTCAGCGGCGTCTTCAACTCGACGACAAACGTCATTCTGGAAACCATGGAGGAAGGCCGAAGCTTCGCCGAAGGCGTGAAGACTGCGCAGGAGCTCGGCGTCGCAGAAACCGATCCCAGTCACGACGTCGACGGCTGGGATTCGATCATGAAGGTCTGCGCGATTGCGCGAGTGATTTTGCGCGCACCTCTGTTACCAACTGACGTGCGACGTGAGGGAATACGAGGTCTCGATTCAGCAACGCTGCAGGCGGCGCGCGCTGAAGGTAAGCCGTTCAAGTTACTTTCAAAAGCAACTGTGAATGCGGATGGATCAGTGACGGCTTTTGTGAGGCCTGAACAGATCGCTCTGAACGATCCGTTGGGCGGTGTGCGTGGGACTTCGCTCGCGATTCACTTTGAGCTCGACACGATTCCTGGTTTGACGATCATTTCGCACCGGCCGAATCTGCAGAGCACCGCGTATGGATTACTTGCAGACTTCGTTAACGCGGATAAACGCGGATTGGGAACGGATTAGGTTGTAGAGATTTCGCGTACGCCGTCGATCAGGCGGTCGATTTCTTCTTCAGTTGTGTAACAGGCGCAGCCGGCGCGGATTAAACCTTCTGGAGCAAGGCCCAGGCGTTGCACGATCGTGTAGGCATAGAAGTCGCCATGCGACAGGAAGAGTCCCTTTGTCGCGAGTCGACGTGCCGCATCCGTTGAAGTGCAGCCTTCGATGGTGAAGGCCAGCGTCGGGGTTCGTGGTGCATCGGGTTCTGGACCATAAAGCGTGACGCGTGGTATCGCACTCAATGCGTTCCAGAGCCGCGTAAACAAAGGAGAGTTGCGCGCATGCATTGCCTGAAAGGTGCTGCGAAGACTCTCACGCCGATTTGTTTGCCCCCCGAGGGAAGCCAGAAACTCGACGGCCGCTGCTGCTCCAACCATTCCCTCCTGATTCTGTGTTCCGGTTTCTGCGTTCTCGGGTGCGTAGTCCGGCGCCGGTACAAGCCTCGGAAAATCAATCTGCTCGAACTGCGCGCGTTTGGCATAAAGCACACCGACGTGCGGTCCATAAAACTTGTACGCCGACATTCCAAGGAAGTCGCAATCAAGCTCCCTGACGTCGATTAAAGCGTGCGGCGCGTAGTGCACGGCATCGACAAACACGAGGGCTCCAGCATCATGGGCCATCCCGATGATCGTTTTGAGGTCGTTGATAGTTCCGAGGGCGTTTGAGGCCGCTCCGATCGCAACCAGTTTCGTTTTCGGAGTGATGTAGCGCTCGAGATCCTCGGAGTTGAGCTGCCCCGTCGCAGTGTCCATTCTGACCGTTCGAATCGTAACGTCGCGTTCGACTGCCAGCCGCCGCCATGGATCGATGTTGGCGTGATGATCCAACTCCGTCACTACAATCTCATCGTTCGCTTCGTAATTCAGACTGAGCGCACGCGAGAGGTGATACGTGAGCGTGGTCATGTTGGCGCCAAAAGCGATCTCGGTAGGCGATGCGTTCAGAAATTCCGCAAACACCTCGCGAGCATGTTGGAGTGCGGCATCGGTTTCGGCGCTCGTGGGATAAGCCCAGTGTGTGTTTGCGTTGTGGTGATAAAGGTAATCACTCATCTGCTCGACGACGTAGCGTGGCACTTGTGTGCCGCCTGGTCCATCGAAATACGCAACCGGGTATCCGTTGTGTACGCGTTCGAGAGCGGGAAACAGTGATCGGATTTCCGTAACTGGTGCGGCTTCTGTTTGGATTTGACTCGTTATTGTGGACATTTGGCTCATCATAACAAGAATTCCCTTAATCGCGAGTTCAGCAATGAGCTATTAAGCGCCTCCTTGGAGTGCGGTACTTTGGTACCGCTTTTGTAAAAATACTAAAGCGCCAACAAGTTGGCGCACTCCAGGGAGATTATTTACGCTTCCAGCGCACACCGTCTTTCGTATCTTCGAGAATGATGCCGCGATTGGCGAGTTCGTCGCGAATCTCATCGGCACGTCCGAAGTCACGGCGCCGTCGCGCTTCCTGACGCTCGTCGATCAACGACTGAACTTCACTATCGAGCATCTCTCGTTTTTGCTCGCCAAAAATATTCAAGACTGTATCGATGCGATCGATCGCCGCCAGCAGCTCCTGCTGATTGTCCGTGCGCACTTGCTTGCGAGCGAGCGCCGTGTTCACTTCGCGTGAAAAATTGTGAACTGCTGCGAGCGCGATCGACGTGTTGAAGTCGTCGTCCATGCCTGCTTCGAATTCCTGCAACACGCGCGCAGTCACTTCTGTCAGTTTCTCGTTTTTACCGGGCTCCGTTTTTGCCTCGCTCAAGCGCGCGCGAAAGTCACGCAGGCTGGCAACTGTTCTTTCAGCTCCCGCGAGTGCTTCGAAAGTGAAATTGAGCTGCTTGTTGTGAGGCACACTCAAAAGAAAGTAGCGAACAGCCGCGGCAGAAAATCCTTTTGCAGCAACATCGCGAAACGTGTAGTAGTTGCCTTTCGACTTCGACATCGTTTCGCCGTCAACTTTCAGATGTTCGAAGTGGATCCAGTAACGCACAAACGGCTTTCCGGTTGCGCCTTCACTCTGCGCGATCTCGTTCTCGTGATGCGGAAACACGAGATCGATTCCGCCCGCGTGAATGTCGAATGTCTCGCCGAGATACTTCATCGACATCGCCGAGCATTCGATGTGCCAACCCGGACGGCCGCGACCGATTGAAGTGTCCCAGGCTGGTTCAGTTTCCGAAGCAGGCTCTTTCCAAAGCGCAAAGTCGCGCGCATCTTCCTTCTCGTAACGATCCGTGTCGATGCGTTCACTTGCACCCGCGATGTTTCCCGCAAAGTTGATCTTGGAGAGTTTGCCGTACTCCGGAAACGAAGCGATGCGGTAGTAGATCGAATCGTCTGATCGATATGCGTGCCCGCTATCCAGCAGTTTCTCGATCAACGTGACCATCTCGGGAATGTGACGCGTAGCGCGCGGGACGATCTCGGGACGCTCGCAGCCGAGCGCGTCGAAGTCTTCCCAGAGTGCGTCGATATAGATCGCGGTGTACTCATCGATACTCAAGCCCGCCTTTTGCGACTCGGCGATGATGCGGTCTTCCACGTCAGTGATGTTCATCACGTGGGTGACTTTGTATCCCTTGAACTTAAGATAACGACGCACGATGTCAGCGGCCAACGCGCTGCGAAAGTTTCCGATGTGCCCGTAATTCCAGACGGTTGGACCGCAGTAATACATGCGAACCTCGCCCTCTTTGATCGGGCGAAATTCTTCGACGCGGCCGGTTAGAGTATTTCGAAACTTGAGCATGGGTTGTTGAGGATAAGGTAGATTATTGCCGATTGCCAATTGAGCCACAGATTTTACGGATTTTTGGCGGATCATCCGTAATCAATCCGCAAAATCCGTGGTCAAAAGTGTTTCCATCCCCCCGGTTTGAGTTCCCAGGTTCGTGAGCCTTCTGAAATCGCAACGGCGTCAGAAGCGTTTCTTATCTCTCCGATGCGCTTGATCTCAACTCCATCGACTCTGCGCGGGAGGCGTGCAACATCGGCAGGTTTGACGGTGAATAGCAGCTCAAAATCTTCGCCGCCGTGCAGTGCAAGCTGAAGCGGATCGAGCGCACGCCGTCCACACAGTTCCGTCACACGATCGTCGATCGGCAGCAAAGCCGAGTCGATCAACGCTCCCACATTGCTCGCGGCGCACAGTCGATTTAGATCAGACGACAGGCCGTCACTCAAATCGATCATCGCCGTGGCAAGACGTTCTTCACACAGCACGATACCCCAGCCCACGCGCGCTTCAGGTCGAAGCTGGCGCAACAAAACATGATCGAGTTTTTGTGAATCGTCGTCGGCGAGATTCTGCTCGGCGAGATGCGCGCCACGCTCGATGAGCCGCAACCCTGCGGCCGCAGCGCCGAGTGAACCGGTCACAAAAACCTGATCGCCTGCACTTGCTCCGGAACGTTTGACGGCCATGCCTGCCGCACATTCACCACTGACGATCGAGTCGATAACAATACGCTCGCTGGTCCTGGAGGTGTCGCCGCCAATCAACTGCACGCCGTAACGATTCGCAAGGTCCAACAAACCATCGTAGAGCCGCTCGACGAAATCTGTTTGCCAAACATCTTCCGGCACGCCGATCGACAGCATGGACCAAAGAGGTCTCGCCCCCATCGCTGCGATGTCTGAAAGTGAAACGGCGAGTGCTTTGTGGCCCAGAAGATAAGGAGGTATGGTCGTGCGACGAAAGTCGATATCTTCAACCAGCAGATCGGCAGTGATGACGGTATCTCTACCGGGCGTGCTGCGCACGACAGCAGCGTCGTCGCCAATACCTGCGACAAGCGAATGTCCCGATGCCCCGGCACGTCGCCGCACGGCATCGATAAAATCGAATTCGCTTTTGGTGGAACTGTTGTGGTCGGGACGTTGTTCTTGTTCGTCTCGCATCCTCAAAGATTACGACGAAGTGAATTCAGTCCTGCTTCTATTGTTTCGATCGAAGTTGAAAACGAGAAGCGCAAGTGACCCTCGCCCTGCGCGCCAAACACAATTCCGGGAACAGTTGCGACCTGCGCGCGATTCAATAATGCATCCGCAGCTTCGCGACTGTCTTTGTTAATCCGGCTCACATCGGGAAACGCATAGAACGCTCCGGCGGGCGGATCACAATGCAGTCCGATGTCGTTCAATCCTGACAACATCAGATCACGACGCAACTTGTATTGACTCGTGATCTCGGCGAGCGTCGCCTGGTCGATCTTCATTGCCGCCACTCCGGCCCACTGCGTCGGCGTCGAAACACCATTCGACGAATAGAGAGTCGCTTTCTTCAGGCCAGTCATCCATGGCTCAGTCGCAACTGCGTATCCGAGTCGCCAACCCGTCATTGCATACGACTTCGAAAACGTGAAGCAACTGATCGTGCGTTCGAACATTCCCTCGAGCGAAGCGATCGAATAGTGCTCGCCGTCGTAGATGAGATCTTCATACGCTTCATCTGCGATGACCATCAGATCCCGATCCTGTGCAAACTCAGCAACAGCTTTTGCTTCTTCAGGGGTGAACACGACGCCGCTCGGATTCTGTGGAGTGTTGTAATAGATGGCCCGTGTTTGTTCGGTTGAATATCGTGCGAGTGTTTGTTGAAAGCCGAGTTCGCGCGCTTCGTTCGTTGGTACAAGAATACTGCGGGCCTGACAGTGGGCCACCAGATCTTTTATCGGCGTCCAATAAGGCGAGAAGAGAAGTACGTCGTCGCCGGGATTCACGATTGATTGAAACGCGCCGAACAAAGCCTGCATTCCGCCGTTCACAACAATCACGTTTTCCGCTTGTGCCGGAATTCGATTTCGCGTGCGCAACTTCTCGGCGATTGCTTCGCGCAGTTCAGGAATTCCGGATGAAGGTGCGTAACGAGTCTGATTCTCATCGAGCGCGCGCTTCATCGCTTCCTTGATGGAATCGGGCGTCGGCATGAACGGTTCACCACCCTCAAACTGGAAGACCGCTGCGCCCTGTTTGCGCAACTCCATGACGCGATTGCGAAGCTTGACGATATCGGAAAAGCCTACTTGTTCGAGTCGCGAAGCGAGGCGCAAAACCGTTGGCGAGGTTGTCACTGTTTGGATTCGTTTCCTTCCGACTTTGTGCGTGGGAAGCCGGATTATAGCAGGTCTCAACGGATTATCAGAATCTGCGCCCTCCGCCGCTGACCTTCAACCGATACCTTTAAGAAAAAGTTTTAAGTAACAGACGCTAAGTGTAAGTATTGACACGCGAAAGTGCACGCGGGTAACATGTTTGCCGTTCGTACGACGTTGGCAAACTCGCCAAGGACTTTCCAAACTTTCTTAGGCCCGATAAAGAGAGTTTCAACTCTGAGAAATCTGGTCGAGGCTTAATCCGAATGAGTCGTCCCGCTGTAGCCATTCCCGAAAAGTTGTTCTTCAAAATCGGGGAAGTTTGTGAGCTGGCCGGTGTGCAGGCGCACGTCTTGCGCTATTGGGAATCGGAGTTCCCGATGCTGGCGCCGCAAAAGAATCGTGCCGGGCAGCGAGTCTATCGCAAACGCGATGTTGAAATGGCGTTGCGGATCAAGGAACTGCTTTACGAAGACCAGTACACGATCGCCGGTGCGAAAAAGCGTTTGACTAACGACCTTCGTGGTGGCGGAAAGCTGAAAGTCGTCGGCGTTGACGACGAAGGACAAGTCGAGAGCGCGCCTGTTGAATATGCCGACGGCGAACTGTTTACCACCGAAACACCCACCTACACGAGTACCGTTGTACCGCGTACTGCTGAGGAGCGACAAGGCTTAAAGCAGCTTGCTGCTGAACTGCGCGAGCTCCTCTCGTTGCTTGAGCAACAGGAAACCGGTCGGAAATCGTGATTTGACATTTGTTCTTTGGCAGGATACTAAGTCTGGGACACGGGACGTGGCGCAGCCTGGTAGCGCGCACGCTTGGGGTGCGTGAGGTCGCTGGTTCGAATCCAGTCGTCCCGACCATTTCTAATCAAACGTTAACGGCTGCCGGCTTGGCAGCCGTTTTTGCGTTGTGGCCTCCTTTTCATCCAATAGGTACCGCACGTAAGTACCGCACGTAGGTACCGCACGCGGTTATTGCTTTCAGGGCAACCAAGATATCTCTCGGCACGGGTTGCTATATGTGACACCATACTTGATCGCGAGTAAAAGATTTGAAAGTAATCCTAATTCGCGGTTAATGGTCGAGGGCTTGCGAGTTCTTCCGTTTTTCATCGTCTCCGTCGCTTCGAATCACCTCTCCGAAAACGTTCGTAACAATGACGGGTTTAAGCCGAAAACAGCACGTTAATAAATAAGGCAGCAATTCAGTTCCCTTATTTTTTGACAAAAAGGAGCTTAGAAATGAGCATTGACTTGACAATCAATTCACAGATCAATCCAACTCCTGCCCAAATTCAAGACCAACAGGGCAACGCAAGTGGGCTATTCATTACCGACGATGTCACGGGGGTCACCAGCATCCGAGGGACCGGTAAATTTGTTTTGGGTATTGGCGACGGTGTTGGCGGAAACGGAGAGTGGATTCAGAACTCTACAGACGGCCAAGGGGGCAACTTTGGGATCGCGTTCTTCACCGGATTTGCTGAGCAAATGCGGTTAGCCACGACCAGCATCGGTGGCCCTGCCCTCGTGGGTATCGGCACAAGTACTCCGTCGGCTAGACTGCACGTTAATGGCCCCGTGAGATTCCAGGGATTGGGGGTCGCTCCAACTGGCTCGATCGACCTGGTTGCTGATGCCAACGGGAATGTTTTTCTTCAGGGTTCTTCAGCGAGATTTAAGGAGAACATCAGTGAGTTCAGGGATGATTTCAATAAAATACTCTCGCTGAAACCAGTGTCCTTCCAGTGCAAACATTCAGGCGAAGGGGGAGTTGGTTATATCGCTGAAGATCTTCAAGAGAAGGAGCTTCAGAATCTCGTGTCGTATGATGCCGAAGGAAAGCCTTTCTCAGTTCACTATAAGCTGATGCCAGTCTATCTGTTGGAGGTTTTGAAGGAACAACAGATAATGATAAAGGAGCTACAGACAGAAGTGACCGAACTGAAAGCCTCGATTAAATAAGAAACAGTTTCGATCTTTACAAGCGCATGTAGCGGAAGCCGCGAAGCGAGTTTCGCATCAATCTTCGCATCAATCTATCAATGCGGCTTGCGGCCCCGCTGCTGCGAACCGTTCGAGCGACAGCACGTGAAAGAAGAGATTATGAGCGAGGAAAAGAATGAGGAAGTAGACATACTCGATGTTGTGTAATTTCTGCAACGCGGTCATGGGCAAGTACGCAAAGCAATATGCAGAGGTACCAATATCGTGGTCCTTGAGCCGGACGTGGCTAAGATTTTTCCGGATTCGGCTGCCGTCAATCAAGCTTTGCGACAACTTATCGAACAGCGCTCACGTTAATTCACCGCAGCATTCGAACGGCGCTTACAGGGGACTCGCCTGGGAGGCACCTTTATTCAAAGTTGTGTCGGTGAGCCGGTAAGCATAGCGTTAGCCGTCATATGCACGTTCATCAGCCACAACAAGGCAGACGCCACGAGTGTGGCTCTACCGAACTCGAGCATGAAGCCTTCTTTGATTGCTAAAAGATGCGGTGCTCTATAATCTGCAAGGCAAAACACTGTAAGTTTCATCGGGAACCATCCGCTCAACAAATCGTTGGACGAGAGCGGCGTACTAAGCTACCGCCCCAAACTTCGAAATGAACACGATGGCTAACTATGGTGCAGCGAACGGTCATTGCGTGAACGGTAGCAATCGCTGCGGCCTGGCGCTGTAGCTGAGCTTGGATCGTTAGGTGCCCTTAATAAGGGACAATAAGGGACCTGACCCATTTTCTCGCCGTGGCAGAATTGTGGCAGGAATAGATAGAACACCGGTATAGCTGAATGGAAACAGATGTCAACAGATGTGAAAAGCATTGATTTTGCTCGTGGCTGCATCTCGAAGCAAAATCAATTAGTTACATTTAGGCAGCCCGAGTGATTGGGGTGCGTGAGGTCGCTGGTTCGAATCCAGTCGTCCCGACCATTTCTATCAATCATTAGCGGCTGCCAACTTTGGCAGCCGTTTTGTTCTGGCTTGAACGACATCGTGAAGACCTTATTCTGATGAGCTATGAACACCGAGTTTGAACCACTTTTTAAGCTCAGTCGCGCTGAGCGCCTTCAACTCGTTGAAGACCTTTGGGACAGTATAGTCCAAGAGGATGCAGAACTGTCCGTTTCGGAGGAGAAGCGCGCTGAATTACGCCGTCGCAAGGAACGTTTTTTACAGCATCCAGCATCAGGTCGTACGTGGGAACAGGTGAAGCAGCGTGCACGGACGCAGCATGATTGAGCGCGTCGTTTTCACACCGGAGTCCGACGCTGATGTAGCAGGGGCCTACGATTGGTATGAGAGCCGAGAGCCTGGCTTGGGAGAGGACTTTCTTCGTTCGGTTGAGGCTTGTGTCAGTGGCATTCAGCGCCATCCCGAGATCTATCCGGCCGCCATCGGAGTTTCGGCGAGCGCCGATTCGGCGTTTTCCATTTGAGGTTTTCTACGAATTGACTGTCGATAGCATTACTGTCTACTCTGTATTTCACTGCTCGCAAGATCCACAAAAGTGGCGCAAGCGTCTCGGCTATTGAACACACGCGCTGCTATGGATCGACACCAGGCCGGAACAGCTACAGTGATCCCTGTAATTCTGCGATCGGCGGATTGGATGGGCACCTCGTTTGCCAAACTACAAGCTCTACCTTCCGAAGCGAGAGCTGTAACAAGCTGGGCAAACGTTGACGAGGCCTTTACTGACGTAGCTAGAGGTGTCAGGAGAGCGATCGAAGCGCGAGCGGCGTCTGCGACCGGGCACAGTGGTTAACCAGATCAAAAGAATTCGCCGGCAAAAACAAGTGAGCTCAGACATCAAAACAAATTCGCAGGGTGTTGCCGCCACCGACGTCGTCAAACATCTTCGAGACATCGAGAATCGGTTGGCAGTTGCCTGGGTCGAGGGCGATCGCTCATTTATCGAGAAAGTCCTTGCTGAAGATTGGAGCGTTATCGATTTGACGGGGCGCGTTCTGACAAAGGCTGATGTCCTGGAAGAAGCGTTCGCCACGAAAGACCGTAAAATTGTTTCAATGCACATTGATGATCTTAGTGTGCGTTCATTCGGGGAGTGGGCAATTGTTACCGGGAGGACTCACGCGACTGGTGAAGATCAGGGCGCGGCCGCAGAAGTTACGCTTCGTTTCACAGATGTGTTCGCCTATCGGGGCGACACTTGGCAAGTCGTCGCTTCCCAAGCGACATCAATCGGGCAATGATTTCCAAAGCTTGCCGGCGAGCGCGTATGTCGTAGCTGGGTTCGTCCGGCGCAGAAATCCGGCCCGCCGCTTTCAGGAGGCCTCATGGACCGAGTTTCTCAAAAACCAAAGCGGGTTTTCGTCAGTGTTCCTCGCGATCAGAACCTTCGCGAGCCACAGCGCCTACTTAAGCGATCGATACTTGAGCACTTACGTGCCAACGGACTCGAACCGCAAGAGTTTCAAGTCTCGGGCCTTCCAGTCCGAGCGCCATATACGATAGAAGCTCTGCGCGAAATAATGACCCGCTGTCATGGTGTCCTGGTTCTTGCGTTCGCCCGATGGCACGACGATTCTGTTGACGATGGCCTGGCGTTACCCACCGTATGGAATCACTTCGAAGGTGCTTTCGCAATAGCTCTCAAGAAGGAGATACTCGTCATCACCGAGACCCATGTCTCAGAAGACGGCATCACGTGGGGCGGAGGGGGGCAAATAGTCCTTCGCGCGCCGAAGGGAGCAGATGGCTCCTGGCTATCAACGGAAGACGCGCACACGCAGATAAGCGCGTGGATTGATGCTGTAAAGCAAAATGAAGAAGTCTTCCTGGCATACAGCAGCAAAGGACGAGCAACCGCCAACGACATACACAAGTATCTCACGTCAAATGGCGTCTCCGTGCGCGACTGGGAAATCGGCTTCGCTCCCGGACCAACCATCCTGGAGGAACTGGTGCAAGCGTCACGATCCTGTATTGGCGCCGTCATGCTGCTCACGCGAGATGACGAACTTGCAGGTGAAGGCGGCAAAGCTGTTCCTCGAGATAATGTCATTTTCGAGATGGGTATGTTCATGGAGGCGAAAGGACGAGAGCGAGTGCTTGTTGTCCTGGAAGAGGGCGCCAAACTCCCAGCTGATGTCGGCGGGGGCATCTATCTTTTGCTGAAGGACAGAAACGACATCGCACCGATTCACTCTGGTCTGCTCTCCTTCATACGAAATCGCATTTAGATCGATGGACTGCAGTGAATACACGGAGTTATTACTCTGAGCCGCCGCCGCCTCGTGCTGATGCAGATCGCCATTCCCACTAAGCCAACTATTTTGAAATGCTCGCGAAGACAAATCTCAGAAAGGCACTTCGTTCCTCATTATGAAAATTACGGGCCTTGACGGCATGACCGATTCGGAGATCAACTCTGAACTGCAGCGAGGCGCAAAATTCGTGTTCTATCAGTACTGCATCTCGGTGGTGATCCTGACATTCAAGCAGCCGTCAAACATCTACTTTATACGGGCTGGTGAGAACCCGGTCATGCAGGGTTTAAAATTTTCCCTGTTGTCATTCCTGCTGGGATGGTGGGGGATACCGTGGGGGCCAATCTATACGATCCAGTCATTATGGGTGAACTTCGGCGGTGGAAAGGACGTGACGCAAGACGTGGTAAGGTCCGTTCCGCAGGGCACGACCTAGCTGACCAACCATCGGAATATTTAGCCGCGGATAACACGGATTTAAAATCCGGATTTAAGATCCGTGTTATCTGTGGGCTAAATTAATCTTCGCCATGAGCCAAATTTTTCTGTTTCCCACCGCGGTTAAGAGAGATCCGGCGATCGAGGTCTGGCTGCGTGAGCATTCGGGTGAATTGGGAGCGATTGCACGCCGCTGGTTCGAAGCTATGCGCGCCTGCGGAGACGATGTTCGAGAGTTATTGCATGACGGTCATCCGACTGCGTGTGTAGGTGAAGCAGCGTTCGGCTATGTCAATCAGTTCACTGCTCATGTCAATGTCGGGTTCTTTCGGGGTGCAGAGATTGACGATCCCGAGAGTCTGCTGGAAGGCACTGGCAAGTTCATGCGCCATGTGAAATTCAGGCCGGGAGATCAGATCGATACCCCGGCTCTTACGAAGTTAATCGAAACTGCCTACACTGACATGAAGAGGCGACTATAAACTCAGGAGATGCTCATGAATAAGGTTCACGTTGTTTTCCTCAACCTGCTCGTATTGGCGACTTGTGTGAGTGCAAACGCGCAAGACACCGGGGTTCACACGGAATACATGAAGGACAACAAAACGACGCGTGTTGAAACAAGCATGCTCTATGTCCACAACACGCCCGACCAATTCGTGGAACTAATATTTCGCAGTTGGTACAAAGGCGAGAAGCTAACATCGCCGCCCACTAAGGTTGATCTCGAAGTGCTCTCGTTCTCGAAAGATCCACTGTACAAAAAGGACAAAGATCGCGCCTTCGTCATTGTGGCCGACGGGCAGGAGTCCACGATGGGTAATCTCAGCAGTTCGGTAATGAAAGGCGAAACCGTTAAAGGCGTTGACACTTTCTTCGTAGTCGGCGGAAATCCAAACCTTGTAGTGCAGGTAGCTGTTCCCCCAAGTGCGCGGATAAAAGCGAGCGGCAACTTAAATGGAATTACGATGGAATGGATGAATCTCTCCATGAAACCCGATCAGTTCCTGAAACTCGCAAAGGCCGCGAAACTGGAATTTCGAATCGGCACGACGTCGTTGCCGCTGACGGACAAGCACGTGGAAATCATTCACAACTTCGCGAATAAAATTACTGTTCAATGAAGCAAGAACATGCTCGAAGCTGTTAAATCCTACCTGCATCGAGTTGCCGAAAGGCAGAAGGCTTATCGGGAACGGGGCCGACGTACAGTCTATAAGATTCATCATAACGCTAATGCGCTGAAGCTCTCATGGCTCGGTCTGGAAGAAAATGATAGAGGCGAAATAGTGGTCGCGTGGCAAGACGCTGTAAGGGTAGAGGCGTTCAAGCGAGATTGTTGGGCTGTCGATCTAATTTGCCTATATTTTCTTCTGAAAGACAACAAGGCGGTAGAGATCAATGAAGAGATGGAAGGTTTCGACTCTCTTGCCGGCAAGTTGCCGGAGTATTTGCCGGGATGCCAAAAGTTCGAGGACTGGTTTGAGGTAGTGGCGTTTCCGCCGTTCAAGGAAAATAACACCGTGATCTACCAACGTGATGTCTTGAATAGCAGCGCACAAACTCCAGGAGGTTATCCCCATGCCTCACGGTAAGATTTGTTATCTCGAAATTCCTGCGAATCGAGCGGAAGATTCAGCCGATTTTTATTCGAACATCTTTGGTTGGAGAGTTCGCCCCCGTGGCGACGGCAACCTCGCCTTTGACGATTCAGGGTCCGTGAGTGGCACCTGGGTCAAAGAATCCGATCGCACTCCAGACGAGCAAACACGCGTGTACATCATGGTGGACAGCATTGCGGATGCACTGCAGCAGATTGAACAGGCAGGCGGTAAGATTCTGACGCCGCGTACAGACATTGGCCCAGGCATGGGAGCATTTGCGGCGTTTGCTGATCCTGTCGGCAATGAATTTGGTCTCTACGAAGAGCCCAAAGGCTAATACAGTTTTTATAAGTAGTAATAAATGACGGAGGCAACAATGGCAAAAGTTACCGGAATCGGTGGTGTGTTCTTCAAGAGCAGAAACGACAACGCGGCGCTTGCAGCCTGGTATCAGAAACATTTGGGCATGACCCTCGAGAGTTGGGGTGGCGCGATTCTGAGATGGCCCGATGACAAGGCCGACGACAAGGGACTCACGGTGTGGCACGTCGCGGGAAAGGACAGCAAGTGGTTCAGCCCCAGCGACTCCGTTTTCATGATCAACTACCGCGTCGACAATCTCGATGAGTTACTCGCGCAACTCCGCGCGGACGGAGTCCAAATCGTGGGCGATCCCCAATCCGAGGAAAACGGGAAGTTCGCCTGGATCATGGATCCGGATGGGAACAAAGTGGAACTGTGGGAACCGATGGCCGTTGACGAAAAGAACCAGAGCGCATGAAGCCCGCTCGCGTGACGAATGACAACAATATCGATTTCCAGCATCACACCATTCTTCATCGTCGCCGACGTTCGGGCAACGCTATCTTTCTATCGCGATATGCTGGGTTTCGAAGTTACGTTTCGAGGCCCGGATCCTAACGACGAGTTTTTCGGCATTGTCCGCCGCGATGGGGCGATGATCATGTTTAAGGCGCTCGGCGTGGTTTTGGACGGCAAAGAGGTCGTCGTCGAACCAGTGCCTAACTACCACCGTAAACCGGCCTTTAGCTGGGATGCGTATCTTGACGTCTCTGATCCGGATGCGTTGGCGGCGGAGTTTGCCTCTCGCGGCGTTCGTTTCTCAGTACCGCTAGGGGACAATGATGATGGTCTGAGAGGCTTCGTGATCGAAGACATCGATGGCTATGGTTTGTTTTTCGGACGTCTTGTAAATAGATCTTCATGATGCGATTCGATCCTGCGTATGTGCAGTCATGGTATGACGCATACGGTGAACAAGAGTCCCAGCGTTGGTCCAAAAGCGCCGCTGCCCGGATGCAATATGAGATCTACGTTCGTCATCTGCGCCAGCGCGTTAGTCCCGGTATGCGGTTACTCGACTGTGGCTGCGGTCCCGGGACGTTTGCTCGCGTTGCGATGGAACTCGGCGCGTTGGTGACCTGCCTTGACCTGTCGCCCGTGCAGCTCGCGGCCTGCCGTGAGTTAGCTCCGGGTGCCGACGACTATTTGTTGGGATCGATAACGGATCTGAGCCGCTTCGCGGATGCCTCGTTCGACATCTGTCTCGCGCTCGGCGGACCACTGTCTTACTGTTTTGATCACGTTGGTAGTGCGATTCGTGAGCTGTCTCGCGTCACACGCCCCGGCGGACTGCTCGGTCTGTCTGTCATGAGTTTGCATGGGTCGCTTCATCACCACTTGCGTGGCGTGTTGGCCGTGCCGTTGGAGTTAAATCGCCGGATAGTTGCGTCAGGTGATCTGCCGCGTGAAGTCTCGGGTAACGAGTGTCATATGTTCCGCGTTGATGAACTTGCCTCGCTGCTTACGGATGCGGGGCTGGTCGACGTCGAGCTGTCTGCGTCCGGTTTTCTGGTTTCGGTTCAAGATTTGGAACTGCCGGAGGCCGGCAGCGCGGAATGGGACTGGCTCCTCGAAGCAGAGTTGGCTGCGAGCCTCGAGTCGCCTGGCGCGGGCACTCACATCATTGCGTGGGCGAGAGTTGGGAGCGACCTTGAATGAGGCTCATCTGACAAGCGCCGCGAAGCTTCTCCGCGACCGTGGCTTTGTCGTTGTTCCGCGTGTCGTCTCGGAAGAGTTGCTTCGAGAAGCGGAGGAGCGGCTGGAGGCATTGAATGTGTCGCGCGCCGGTACGCGCAATCTGCTTGGGCACGAGTGGTGTCGTTCACTGGCAGCGTCGATACGGAACCAGGTGTCGCTTGCTGATTGTCTCCAACCAACGTTGGTCGCCGTGCAATGCACGTACTTCGACAAGAGCCCACTTCGTAACTGGCGAGTCGCATTCCATCAAGATCTTGCAGTACCAACTTCGCACCGATCGGATCACCCGGAGCTTGGTGCGTGGTCTGAGAAGGAAGGCCAGTTGTTTGTGCATGCGCCTGCAGCACTGCTTGCACAGTTACTCGCTGTGCGTGTTCACATTGACCCTGCGACTACTTCCAATGGTCCTCTTCGCGTGATTCCGGGTTCGCACCGCCTGGGCCGGGTCAATCCAGCACAGATTCAGGAGGCGCGGTCCACGTCTGATGAGGTTGTGTGTACAGCTCAACGAGGAGACGTCCTGCTCATGCAGCCGCTTATACTGCACGCATCATCCAAGGGTACGGTTCCGGATCGTCGTCGCGTGCTGCATTTCTTGTTCGCGCCGCCAAATCCGGGGTATGGCATACAGTGGTGTTAAAAATCCGATGATCATGATCTCCAATCGTTGCGTAACCTTCATCGTAGCCTTTTCATTTCTCCTCATGGTCCTCGCGGCGTATGCGTCGGCGCAAGATAAACCGATCCTGTCTGTGAAGGTTGGTCGCTACCGTCTGCAAAGTAATCCCTGGGTCAACCTGCATCAGCGACTCCTTTACGCGGCTCGCTTTGAGCCCACCACACCGGCGTCACTTTCCGGTGACGATCTCCCGAAGTGGAACAAAGCAGTCGAGGCTTACCGTGCATTTCTCGGCAAGCGAAGCCCAATCTTCGACGATGAACTGGTTCGTCTGAATGCTGCGCTTTCTGCAACCAGTGCCTCGAAGCTGCCCGCATCGATTCCTAAAGCGGCGGCGACAGTACTCGAAACCGCGATGCCGATCTACAAGGCCGCACAGTGGCAAGAGGACGACCGTGCGAACCGCTTCTGGATAGCAGTTATAGAACCGATGCTTGCATCAGCCGCCGAAGAGTTAGCCGCCGCTCACGAAAGGGCATATGGGATTCCATTCCCGACAGACATTCTCGTTGACGTCTCACCATTTGGTTGGGAGTTCGGAGCATACACAGTGGGACAGGGCGAGCACGCCCATGTGGTTGTTACGAGTGTCGAGCCCGGTTATCAGGGCTTCGCTGCACTCGAGATGTTGATGCATGAACCTTCACACGCGATTGTGGGTGACGGTTCACGCGACGCGATTGGTTCTGACCTCGCACGCGCATCACGGGAGTTAAAGATTAAACCATACGCGAATCTCTGGCATGCGATTCTATTCTATACGTCGGGAGAACTGACGCGGCGTGCTCTCGCCCGGCGCGGCGTCCATAACTATCAACCAGTCATCCTCGGCATGTACGAGCGTGGCTACCGCGGGTACAGGCAGTCACTCGAAACACACTGGCAGGCTTACCTCGACGGCAAGATGTCTCGCGAGGATGCCATCCGTCAGATCCTGATCGAGACTGCGCCGCCGAAAAAGTAGACGCCAAGTTATGAGGAAAATTCTTTGGGTGTTCGGGGCCGTAATCTTAATGACTGCCGGGGCGAGAGTAGTTATGCCTGCATGTGCACCTTCTCGAGCACGTCCACGAAACTTTTGCTTATGGAAGGAAAGCTTGTCACTGACAAAGCATGGCTGGATGACTATGATGGCGTGGTTTTCAGTGGGCAAGTCGTAAAGATCAAGAAGGTGAAAGTGAAACTAGCTACCGGTGACGACTGGTATAACTATCAAGTGACATTCAAAGTGGACCGGTTTTGGAAAGGTACTGACAGCTCGGAGGTGGTCGTGTACACGGGCGTCGGAGGAGGAGACTGTGGCTTTCGCTTCCATAAGGGTGAAAGTTATATCGTCTTCGGTAATGTGTTTGAAAACAGGTTCCACACAGGAATATGCAGCTACACCGCTGATTCTCGGTATGTTGAAAACATCATCAAGGGGCTGAATCCTGGTGAGGCAGGTATGTCCCCTTGGCGAACCACAGCACGTCAGGCGATGCTGGGTGTGGTGGCGTTGCGCCAGGGAGACTTGAATCGCCCGTGAGGCATTCACCGTCGCCATCAATCAAGCCGACAAATTGATTGCTTTGACTCCTAATTGGTACGACGCGCTCGATATTAAGGCTCTCTCGCATCGCGGGCTGGCCTTGTGTGGGGATCCTTCGCAGACTTCTGCCGCCAAGGCTTACAAAGGTGCGCGAGCGGTTACGTCCGACGTCGGAGTTGGTCCGTGCAGTTCTCCAACGATTCGACGCCCTGGTCCACGCCGACACCGACGCCATCTTGGCCGACGTTAGGCCGGTCGCTGGCGGAACGAAACCGGAATGACAACTCCATCTGAAAGGAAATCCTCATGGCTACAATCTTCCTCTCTTACTCGACGCACGACGCGGGGCTTGCGAAGGATATTCAGAGGCGTCTTCAGGAAAAAGGTCATAAGATCAAGATTGGTGTCGGCACATTACCGGCTGGAAAGTGGCGAGAACATTTTGGCCGCGCCCTGGAAAAGTCGGCCGTTTTGGTGGCGCTGTTAAGTGACCTAGCTCTCAAATCGAGTTTCGTGGCGAGTGAAATCGGTGCCGCTCGAGTTTTTGACAATACGCGGGGCATGCTTCTCCTGCCTGTTCTCATGGGAGAGAATCCACTGATTCCTTTATTCGTTTCGGACTATGCCTGTTTTAATCTGCCAAAGAACTTACCGCATGACCGCCGCATTCTGGTTGATCAGCTTCACGCAGCCATCACTCAGCACTTCAGCGATTCCAACGCCAGACCTCGAATCTTCATCAGTCATCGTCACAAGGATGAAAAACAAGCCAAGGCACTGATAAGTCTCTTGAAGGCGTTTTTTCACATCGAACAGCGAGACATCCGCTGCACGTCCATCCACCCCTACAAGCTCGACGCTGGGGAGCGAACCTCCGAGCGCCTTCGAACCGAGATCGCATGTGCTGACGTGGTGCTCGGGTTACTTTCGCCCGATACCGCGGAGTCGAAATATGTTCTCGCCGAACTGGGGGCGGCGTGGGGCTGCGGAGTTCCCACGTTTCCGTTGCGAGTTCATGGTGCGAAGTTCGAAGACGTGCCTGAACCATTGAACGAACGTCATAGTCTCTCGCTCGACAGTACCGCTGAATGCATTCAGCTCGTACAGGACATCGCTCGGATCACGTCCTTAGTTACCAAAAAGATTGTGTTACGTAGACTCCAGGTAGAGGCCGCAAACCTCGCCAAATGCTGCCGCGCTACTACCAAAGAACCGCAGACATCCAAGGCCCGTTCACGGCGTCGCAAGTGATTCCGTTTCTGCAGAAGCTGAGAGCTAAAAAATGACACTTAATTACACCGTCGTTTCACTGGTATTGATTCTGCTGACTAGTTTGGCGCTCGATGTCCAAACTGTCTCTCAACAGACGAAACAGGAACCTCTAGGAAAACTGTCTGGATTGATTCTCGATCCCGGCAACGCTCGCGTACCTAAAGCAAAGATCCTTGTCGAACGCGATGGGTTTTGTCGTGAGGGAATCTCAGCGGACGACGGCAGTTATGAAATTGAACTACCGGTTAATAGTTACACTGTGACCGTTACACGAGATGGATTTCATCCGGCCCCTAAAGCTGACGTACAAATCCGAGCAGACGGAGTAACAATCCACAGTGTGGTTATTAAGGGAATTCGCATTGAAGAGAATGTATTTCTTGAAGAACTGAGCACCGAAAGCGCCGTTCCAATCAACAGCGTCGAGCTTAGAAGGCGTAAACCGAAGCAGTAGTATTGAGGGCTTCAATCTCCGACGATTGATGACCCTTTCGGAAAAGTTCCCAATTGTGGTGAAGTTCTATTGACACTGCCAAGGGATTGGTGTTAGCAAATGCGCATCGCCATGAGATGTTCCTCAATGCTGATCCATCTCATGCTGAATTGGGTCTGACCAGCTACAGCGGCTCTGAATAAAATGACCGAGCGACAGAAACCAGCATAGTTAGAAGCCGAAGGAGACTGGAACGTGAATGAGGACTTCAACTTTGACGTTTTCCTGAGCCACAGTTCCAGCGACAAGTCTGTAGTCCGCGTGGTTGCGGAACGCCTGCGCAAGGATGGACTCAGTGTGTGGTTTGACGAATGGGTGCTCAAGCCCGGCGATAGCATCCCGGCGAAGATCGAGGAAGGGTTGGAACACTCGCGAGTGCTGGTGCTCTGCATGTCGGACCATGCATTTGGGTCAGACTGGGCGCAGCTGGAATCCGGCACGTTTCGGTTTCGCGATCCGCTGAACCATGAGCGCCGCTTCATTCCGCTGCGACTTGACGACGCACCCATCAAAGGCTCACTGGCGCAATTCCTTTACATCAACTGGCACTCAGGAGACCGTGACCAGGAATACGCGAAGCTCCTCGAAGCCTGCAGGCCGGAAGCGAAGCCGGCGCACGTCGAAGCAGAAGGAGCACGAGGGTCCGCAGCTGAACAAGTCTTCCAACTCAAAGTCAAAACCAATATGTATGCCTTCGCTTTGAGTTCAGATGGAACCCACGCCATCATCGCTGACCAAACTGACGATGTCCAATTATGGGACATTACGAACAGCCGTCTGCTGCGCGTTTTCCCGGGCCACACCGGTTTAGTCGAGAGTGTGGTTTGGAATCCAGCTCAACATCGTATGATCTCTGGATGTAGTGACGGCATCGTGCGTCTATGGGCTACCGATACGGGTGAATGCCTGCGCGGGTTCACGAATAAGAGTGGATCTGGAAACAACACACCTTGCCTTGCGTGGAGTGAAGATCGAAAGCGTGTACTGGCAGGTTCTTTTGATAACCAGATACGACTGTGGGATCTGGAAACCGGACTTTGCTTGCACGTTCTTGAAGGCCACACCAATTGTCCAATGAGCCTTGCTTGGAATGCTGATGAAACTCAGGTTATCTCAGGTGCGCTTGATCAAACACTGAGGTTATGGGAGGTGCAAACGGAGCGTTGTCTGCGTGTTTTCGAAGGTCATACGGACTACATCTACTGCGTTTCAATGAATAACAAACGTCGTGTGCTTTCTGCGTCAGCTGACAAGACGATACGGCTCTGGGACTTAGAAAGTGGGCGCTGCCTGCGCGTGCTCGAAGGACATAAGCAAGAGGTCCATAGTGTTGCCTGGAATGCGAATCAGACCCACGCCCTCTCCGGTTCTGTCGACAACACCGTGCGGCTGTGGGATGCAGAGAATGGGCAGTGCTTGTGCGTGCTCGAAGGCCACAAAGCGTCAGTCAATTGGCTCGTGTGGAGCACGGATGAATACCACGCCTTTTCGTGCGATATAAACGGCGGCATTCGATTGTGGGACTTGTCAGAATTCCTCACCAAAACGCGTACTACGAAAGTAACTGTTCCAGCCTTGCCGCTTGAGGACGACCAGGCTCAGTACACCAACGCTAAAGTCTTGCTGGTCGGCGAGAGTGGTGCGGGGAAGACAGGGCTCTCCAAGCGCCTGGCTACGAATTTGTGGGAAGCAAGCGACTCCACCGTCGGCGCCTGGGCAACACAATGGAAATTGCCTGTGACTCCAGGCAACGGCGTCGAGCGGGAAATCTGGCTCTGGGATTTTGGCGGTCAGGCCGACCAGCGTCTCATCCACCAGCTTTACATGGACGAAACAGCATTAGCAGTGCTGGTCTTCGATGGTCAGAAGGAAGACCTCTTTGAGACGCTGGGTCAGTGGGATCGCGATCTTACCCGGGCCGCGCGTAAGGAGTTCGCCAAACTTCTGGTCGCCGGACGCGTGGACGCTGGTGGTCTGCGAGTCAGCCGGAGCGAGGTCGAGAGATTTGCTGCGGAGCGGAAGTATAAGGGCTTTCTCGAAACAAGCGCGAAGACAAACATGGGCTGCGAGGACCTCAAACAGGCCATTCTCGCTGCTATTAACTGGGATGATATTCCCTGTCGCACCACGGAACTGCTTTTCAAGCGGCTTAAGGAGGAAATCATCCGCCTGAAGGATGAAGGACGCGTGCTGATGCGGTTCAACGAACTGCGGGAGACGCTCCAGATGCGGTTGTCGGGTGACTTCAGACGCTTCCGTGACGAGGAATTGCGCGCGGTGCTGACGTTGCTTGCTGGTCCAGGAGTGGTATGGGAACTGGCGTTCGGTAGTTGGGTGCTACTTCAGCCTGAGCGGATCAACGCGTATGCGCAGGCAGTGATCAGGACGTTGCAGGAGGACGAGCATCAACGCGGCTGCCTGTGGGAGGAGCAGGTATTGAAAGGTGACCTGGCGTATGAATCCTCGATGCCGCGGCTGGACCGCGACGAGGAGCGGTTCATTTTGTTGGCCATGCACCAAACGCTGGTCGAGCGCGGGCTTAGTCTACGCCAGCCGACAGCTAAAGGAAATTTGCTGATCTTTCCCAGTTATTATCGCCGCGAGCGGCCGGACATCGTGCAGTATCCGGCGGTGTTGGTGAATTACCGCTTCACGGGATTCCTCGACGAGATTTATGCCACGCTGGTTGTGCGGCTGCATCACACCGAGTCATTCCAACAGGATCAACTCTGGCGTTATGCCGCGGATTTCAAGACGATCACTGGAAAGCAGCTTGGTGTGAAGCTAACCCGGCGCGCGCCGGGCCTGGGCGATCTGGATGTGTATTTCGATCCGGCGGTTGAGATGGACCAAAAGATCACATTCAGCAAATTCGTCCATGAGCATCTCTTACAGCACGCGCGGGATGTGGTGCGATTGCGTCATTATGTCTGTTCGCAATGCGGTACGCCTGTGGGCAACCGTGAAGTGGCGATGAAACGGCTCAATGATTGGTTGCAGGGGCAGCCGGAGCCAGAAAGGCGCCTCCAGTTCCGCAAGGGCAAGGAGCCGCCGAGCATTATCTGTGTAGGCTGCGAAAAACGGGTGCTGCTGTGGGATGACATGGAACAGAGTTTCGCGAGTCCGGACATTCAGCAGCGAGTGCGCGACATGCAGCAGGAGTCGGCGATCGTATTGAGCAGCCAGAGCAAGGAACGCGCGCTGGTGGGTGAGGTTATCTCCACTGTTGCTCTCGCAGATCAGATTAGCCGCGAGTTCAATGTCAGCGATCAGGGCATCGACATGGAGATCGAATTCACTGACGACGCGCATGAGGCCACGGGCGCGAAGCTCTATCTGCAACTCAAGTCCGGCGACTCGTACTTGCGAAGGCGCAAGGGTGATGGCGCAGAGATCTTCACCATCAAAAAGGCTCGGCACGCTCGCTACTGGATGGACCAGGCGTTCCCAGTATTATTGGTTATCCGCAACGCCGAGGGCGAAGTCCGCTGGATGGAAGTGCGCGACTGGTTGAAACGTGCGAGCGATAATGGCAGAAAACCTGTGAAGCAGATAGTCTTCGACGGAGAGCGTTTCGATGTGATGGGTATCCGGCGGTGGCGGGAGAAGGTACTCAAAGAACATACCGCCTGATTGCGATACTTGAGCATGTGCCTCGAAATCACCGCAACTATTTCCCCAGACGCGAAGGCGCGCATATCGGCTAAACGTCTTTCTGAGTTGAGTGGCCTTCGGGTCGCTTCATACAAGAACGACGGCTTGTCCAGGCTGCATTTCTCCGTCACTGGCGGATGCTCGTGTGAATTTCTTTCAGACAATGCAGAGTTTGAAAGTGAGACCTGGTCTCTTGCTTCTGACCACCTCCCCGCGCTGGCTTTGGCAGTCTCCATTCTCGCAAAGGAAACGGGTCGCTTTTCGTTCCTTGCTCGGTGGTTGACAGGGGAACGTCCGCGCCGAACTGAAAAGATTCGCAGTGCAAAACTCGTAAAGCTCGTCGCCGAGAATCGAGTTGGAAACAATGTGCTCTACGAATCGAGTGGCTGAACCGTTGGTTTCAAAATGTTCAGGTCGACATGATTTCGAGAACCACTGATGAAGCGGGCAATGCGGCGGCACAGCTTCGCTCATTCATCGACAAATTCGCACCGGAAGACCAGAAGCTCATCCGCGCTGTCCGAAGCGCCGTTCGTAAACGGTTACCGACGGCCAATGAGTTGGTGTATGACAACTACAACTTCTTCGTCATTGGCTATTCGCCGACTGAGCGACCGTCGGATGCCATCTTGTCGATCGCTGCACGGGCAAACGGAGTCGGATTGTGTTTTATTCACGGAGCATCGCTACCTGATCCGAAGAAAATCCTGCTTGGCTCGGGGAAACAAACTCGGTTCATTCGTGTCGAATCGGCAACTAAGCTTTCGCATCCGGACGTCGAGGCCCTCATTGCTGCCGCAGTCGATCACGCAAAGAACCAGCTGCCGGAGAAGGGACGCGGCAGGCTCATAATTCGATCGGTATCAGTGAAGCAGCGTCCCCGCCGCAAGTCTGCGAAATGAATCGTTAGTGCATTTCATGCGAAACTTCCGTTTCTGGATACCCGCCATTGCCCGGCATATTCCGCTTTTTCTCTATCTCGCTGCCCGGTCAACATCAAAGAACAACAAATGATGAATTCACAACTACATTACCCTGGCCAATCGGCTCAACTTAAGGAGGATGAACAATGAACAACGAGCCGAATATCGGCAACTAGAAGCTGCACCTACCCTCACTCGAATTCGTAAACTTCAAGACGACCGCGGCTATCGCGACCAGCATCGCCTCTTCTTCGTTGAAGGCGTGCGTAACTTCGTAACAGCGATAGACCACGGATTTCCCATCGAGACGCTGCTCTACAGCGAAAAACTCTTGACCGTTCCTCTGGCGAGAAAATTTGTTCGTCAGTTGAAACGGGCCGGTGTTCCGTTTGTCCGCGTCTCGCCAGAAGTGTTTCGGAGTGTTTCTCGCACTGAACGGGCATCCGGCATCGCCGCCATTCTTCATCAGCGCATCAAAACGCTCGAACAGGTTAGAGCGGATCAATTCCCCTGTTGGACGGTCTTGAGTCACGTTCGGTCGCCCGGAAACCTGGGTTCACTCTTACGAACCTCAGCCGCAATCGGCGCGGGCGGATTTATCTTACTGGGCCAACAGATAGATCCATATGAACCAGGTTTGGTTCGGGCGACAATGGGCGCGCTCTTTAAGCAGACACTCGTGCGAACAAACGTCGAGCGCCTCCGACACTGGCTACAGACACACCGTCCAGCCGTTATTGGAGCATCACCGGATGGAGTGGTTGAATACGATCAAGTGCGATACACGCGGCCCACAGTCCTCTTATTGGGCCACGAACGTTCCGGGCTGACGGACGAGCAACGATCGCTATGCGAACAGATCGTTCGCATCCCGATGGTTGGCGATACCGACTCGTTAAATCTTGCTGTGGCTGGAAGTCTACTTATGTATGCTGTCTTTCGGTCGACAGAGCGAGGCAGTTAATGTTTACATCGCGTTGCACTTGGATCGGGGGAAGCAAAGCATGAAGAAAACACTATTCGCGGTGCTTTGTATTGCGCTGAGCATTTGTGCAAAGGGGCAAGAGGAGCGATCACATGGGCCGCTCAAAAAACTGAACATCGAATTTATGATGCGCGGCTACTTCTTCGCCGTGTCCAACGACCCCGATATACAGGCATACGGCGGCTTCGGTT
>JBKPPU010000343.1:0-20899 GCA_046733695.1 Acidobacteriota bacterium | reverse complement strand
TTCAATGATTCCTGTAGCTCACAATAAGATGTGGGGATAGAACAACTCAGTAAGAATTAGAACAAGTCAGGAAGAGGGGCTTGCCCCCGCTCTTGATTACGCGTCGCTTCGACCGTATCCTTTATCACAATTCACCTTACTCACGGAGTTCCTCATGACGAAAAAGTGGTCCAACATTAATCTGCCAGGCGCACTGCATTTATGTAACAGGAACGTTATTCACCGCGTGCCGATCGTCAATCAAGATCTAAGCTGTCTAACTTTTTTTGAAGTGTGTTCCGCTCTCTTGACCGACTGGCCTGCTAAACTTGTCTCGTTTGTTTTGATGCCGGATCATTTTCATTTGATAGCTAATCCAAGAGACGGCAACATCAAGGGATTTATAGGTGCACTTAAGAGTCTTACGGCGCGACAAATCATCCGCGTAACGGACGACGAACGATTACCGCAACAGAGATTTGACAAAAACGGTTCTACTCGTCAGCTTTGGCAGGAAAGCTTCAAGGCAATCCCGCTATGGAGCTCCTGGATGATCTGGCAAAAGATTAATTACATTCACGCCAATCCGGTTAAGGCCCGTTTGGTTGCATCAGCAAGGGATTACCCTTGGTCCAGTTTTAGATCCTTTTACTTGAATGCGAGTGATCCATTACCCGTCGATCACGATTGGTGGTGGCCTGAAGACTCAGAAAAACTATCAAAGGCGATGAAAGAGTTCGCCTGGAAAATGCTGCAGAATTCGGGCACCAAGAAATGAACAGCGGGGGCAAGCCCTTGTTCCTGACTTGGTCTAATCCATGATTATTGGAGATCGCAATGAGAAGATGCGCATTTGTAATGGTATTCACGTTGTTCGCTGCAATGAGCGCTTCCACACAGACACCCACGCTCGCCGACATCTCATGGATCTCGGGTGATTGGCAAACAGCGCCCGGTGGCAAAGCGCAGATCGAGGAACATTGGACGCAAGCCGCCGGGGCCACAATGATGGGGATGAGTCGTACGGTGGCAGGTGAGAAGACGACGATTCGTTAACAGCGAGTATCGATGGCGGTGAAGGCACCAAAGCAATGTCGTTCGCTTACCGGAGGATGAAATAAGCCGCGGCTTAAACGCCGAGGATTGCCTTCGCGATCGTAAAGTAAATAATCAACCCCGTCGCATCAACCAGCGTCGTAATTAGTGGCGCCGATAACACCGCGGGATCGACACCAACACGCTGGGCTGCAATCGGAATCAGCGCGCCCACAGTCGTCGACCACACACAGATCGCAAACATCGTCACGGAAACAGTGAGCGCAAGTTCCATCTGCGCATGCCAGAGTAACGCTTGCCCAAACGCTATCGGCGCCACCATCAACCCGACGAGCATTCCCGTCGTCGCCTCACGCATCGCCACCCGCCATGCATGGCGCACACCAACCTCGCCGAGCGCGAGACTCCGTATCACCGTCATTACCGTCTGCGCTCCCGCATTCCCACCCGTTCCAATCAGAAGCGGAATAAAAAACGCGAGCGCAACTACGGCCGCCAGCTCATTCTCAAAGCGGTGCAACACCGCACTTGTCAGCGTGCCCGCGACAAACAGCAGCAACAACCATCCGATTCGTTTCCGCACCACACGCGAAATCGGATTATCGAAATACGGCTTGTCCATCGCGCCCGGCTCGACTGCCGCCATGCGCAGCAAGTCTTCAGTTTGCTCTTCAATCAGAACGTCGATCACGTCGTCCACGGTCACAAAGCCGACGACACTGCCGTCGTGCTCGATAACCGGAACAGCAAGCAAGTTGTACTTCCCGATCTTCTGCGCCACCAGTTCCTGATCGTCGAGCACATTCACCGTCACGGGTTTGCGACGAAAAACTTTGAGCAACGGTCGATCGAGCTCCGCCATGACGAGATCGCGCAACGACACGGCGCCGAGCAATCGATCCGTTTCCGGATCCATGATGTAACACGCGTAGATCGACTCCTTTTCCTGAGCGACAGAGCGAATGTGTTTGAGCGCGTCGCCGACGGTCATCTTCGGATCGAGTCGCACAAACTCCGTCGTCATGATGCCGCCGGCAGTGTGATCCGGATACTGCAAGAGATCTTCAAGCTCGGTGCGCACTTCGGAACTGAACTTCGGCATCAGGCGATGCCGTTGATGGACTCCCATTTTCTGAATTATGTCGGTGCGCTCGTCGGCAGATAGACCTTCGAGAATGGCCGCCACGCGCGATGGTTCGAGCTGTTCGAGAATAGCAGCGCGGCGCCGCATCGTAGGCTGGTCGCAGAGCTCGATGCAGCGCGGGAGTGGCAGCATCGAAACGACCGCAGCCGCTTCGGCGAGGTTCAGTTGATTGAGTAATTCCGCGAGGTCTTCAGGCGGAAGGTCCGCGACTTCCGAGCCAATGCCGACGAAGCTTTCATCCAGCCGAAGCTGAATGCGTTCGAGTAGCTGCTGCAGATCCTTAGTGGTCGGCATTGGAGCATCTGTGTAAATCTGTAATTAATCTGCGTAATCTTTGCCTAAACCTGGGCGCTAATTGTTTCTTCGGAACTCGGATTCAATGATGCTTGAGCAGCCGCAAGGCGCGCGACCGGAACCCGGAACGGCGAACAGCTCACATAGTCGAGACCGATCTCGTTACAAAACGCGATCGACTGTGGATCGCCGCCGTGCTCGCCGCAAATGCCAACTTTCAAATCTGACTTCACGCTGCGTCCACGCTCTGTACCCATACGTACGAGTTGGCCGACGCCGTCGCGATCGAGTACCTGGAATGGATCGTCGCGCACAATCTTCCGCTCGATGTAATTCGGTAAGAAACGACTGGAGTCGTCCCGGCTCAGACCAAAAGTAGTTTGCGTGAGGTCGTTTGTTCCGAACGAGAAAAACTGCGCGTGCTTCGCGATCCGGTCGGCCATCAAGGCGGCACGCGGCAACTCGATCATCGTGCCCACCATATATTCGATGGTCATGCCGTGTTCACCCATCACCTGCTTTGCAACTTCGTGAATGAGCTCCGCCTGTTGCCGCAGTTCCTCACTCAGCGAAACGAGTGGTACCATGATCTCGAGTTCAACTTTCTTACGTTCACCCTGCACTTCGCAGGCCGCCTCGAAGATCGCGCGACACTGCATTCGCGTGACTTCCGGAAACAGCAGACCAAGACGACAACCACGAAAACCGAGCATCGGATTCGCTTCGCGAATACGGTTGACCTGTCGCAGCAACGCCCGCTTGCTATCGATCTCGTCGAGCACGTGATCCATGTCGATCAATGAGCCGGCGCCCTTCAGTTTCATCTTCAACTCAGCCAACTCGGAGCCCAGCTCTTCGGCATTCGGGAGAAACTCGTGCAACGGCGGATCTAGTAAACGAATCGTCACGGGCAACCCGGTCATCTCGCGAAAGATGCCGATGAAGTCGCCGCGCTGAAGCGGCAACAACTTTTCAAGTGCCTTCTCGCGCGCGCCGACGCCTTCCGAAAGAATCATCTCGCGCATCGCTGCGAGACGCTTGTCGCCAAAGAACATGTGTTCCGTTCGACAGAGTCCGATTCCTTCGGCGCCAAACTGTCGTGCGGTCTTGGCGTCGAGCGGAGTGTCGGCATTTGCTCTCACGCGCAGACGCCTGAACTGATCGGCCCACTTCATGAGCTTATAAAAATCGTTTCCGAGCGTCGGCTGAATTGTTGGCACCTGGCCGAGAAACACGCGACCGGTCGAACCATCGACCGTGATCCATTCGCCTTTCGTGACGACTGTGCTGTCAACGGTGAATTGCTGTTGGCTGTAGTCGATATTCAGTGCCTGTGCGCCGCTGACGCACGTCTTGCCCATGCCGCGCGCGACCACAGCAGCGTGACTCGTCATACCGCCACGCGCGGTAACGATCGCCTGCGCTGCAACCATGCCGTGAAAGTCATCGGGACTCGTTTCCTGTCGCACGAGTACGACGCGTTTTCCTTCACGCGCCATCTCTTCGGCTTCGTCAGGACTGAAAACAACCTGGCCCTGCGCTGCGCCTGGACTCGCCGGCAGACCGGTAGCCAGCACAGTGGCATTTGTTTTTGGATCGACAGTTGGGTGCAGTAACTGATCGAGTTGTTCGGGTGTAACACGTTTGACAGCGGTCGCTTTGTCGATCACGTTTTCATCGACCATCTCGACGGCGATACGCACGGCAGCGGCGCCACTGCGTTTGCCGGTGCGTGTTTGCAGCATCCAGAGTTTACGACGCTCGATCGTGAACTCGCAGTCCTGCATGTCCTCGTAGTGTTTTTCGAGCAGCTCGGCAATGGAGGCAAACTGATCGTAAACTTCCGGCAATTCTTTTTTCAGTTGATTGATTGGGTTGGGAGTGCGAATACCGGCGACCACGTCTTCACCCTGCGCATTCAAAAGATACTCGCCGTAGAGTTCCTTCTTGCCATTCGATGGGTTGCGCGTGAAAGCCACGCCGGTGCCACTGCCCGCGCCCATGTTGCCAAACACCATCGCCTGAACGTTCACTGCCGTGCCGAGCGAATCGGGAATGCGATTGACTCGTCGATAGTCGATCGCACGACGGCCCATCCACGAGTTGAACACTGCGGCAATTGCAACACGCAGTTGTTCGTAAGGATCTTCAGGGATCGCAGAGCGCTCAGTCAGGATGATCTGCTTTTCAGCCGCGATGATGTCGCGCAGGTGATCGGATTGGAGATCCGTGTCGCGACCACCTTGTGTCTGCGCTTTGTAACGATCGAGCACGCGCTCAAACTTCTCATGGGCCACGCCCATCACGATCTCACCAAACAACGAGGCAAACCGCCGGTACGCATCGAGCGCGAAACGCAGGTCGCCAGTCTGCTCCGCCAAACCCTGCACCGTTTCTTCATTCAAGCCGAGGTTCAGCACCGTATCCATCATGCCCGGCATCGAGAACGCGGCGCCGGAACGGACCGAGACGAGTAGCGGATTCTTCGGATCGCCAAAACGCTTGCCGACCTTCTCCTCGATCTTCTTCAAGCCTTCCTTAACCTGTTCCCACATGCCGTCGGGAAAGTTTTTGTCGTTGTCAAAGAAGGCATTGCAGGCTTCGGTAGTGACCACGAGTCCTGGCGGGACGGGCAATCCGGCGCGAGTCATCTCACACAATCCCGCGCCTTTGCCGCCGAGCAGGGCCTTGTCGTCGCCGGGTCCCTCTTCAAAAAGATAGACCCATTTATCGGTCGTGGTTTCAGTTGTTTGTGGGGTTTCTTCGGTAACGGTGCTCATGATTGCAAATTATCGCATTTCACTCACAGATGGAAGTCAGCAGTGAGCCTTGCCTCAAAAGTAAGGCAATATGCTTGGATAGAGTCAGGTTCTGACTTTTAACACAAAGGGGCTAAACTAAGGCGCTATGGCCAAACAAACTGAGCTCAATGTGAATGGGAAGAAACTGCGCGTTGACGTTGATTCACAGACGCCGCTGCTCCACGTTCTGCGCGATTATTTGAATCTGACCGGGACGAAGTATGGATGTGGCGAGTCGAAATGCGGCGCGTGCAGCGTGCTGATCGACGGCGTCGTGATGCGTTCCTGCGTGACGCCCGTCGCACGGGTCAGTGGCAAGCAGATCACGACGATCGAGGGCATGGAAAAGGACGGGAAGCTGCATCCGTTGCAGGAGGCTTTTCTTAAAGCTGACGCGTTGCAGTGTGGCTACTGCACGTCGGGAATGATCATAGCCGCTGCGAGTTTACTGAACAAGAATCCAAAGCCATCGCGTGAAGAGATCGTCAAACACATGGACGCGAATGTCTGTCGTTGCGGTACGTACCCGCGCATCGTCAATGCGATAGAGATTGCGGCGGGCATCGCGAAGGAGGTGGCCGAATGAGTGAGGATCTCGAGCTCGAAGTAGAGCGATACGAACTCTTCGCCGGACCTACTTACAACTTCGATTTCAACCGGCGCCAGTTTCTGAAAGCGTTCAGCGGTGGCATTGCGTTGATAGTGCCCGTGTCTAATCTCGTCGCGCGCACGCTCCAACAGCAGCAGGACGAATCAGGCGGCGGTCGTGGCAATCAGCGCATTCCGAACGATATCGGCGCATGGATCCACATCGACGAGAGCGGCGTGGTTTCAGTTTTCACTGGCAAAGTCGAGCTCGGCCAGAACATCCGCACGTCCCTCACGCAAGCAGTTGCCGAAGAGTTGCACGTTCCGGTCAGCACTGTTCGCATGGTAATGGCCGACACGGATCTGACGCCGTTTGATATGGGCACGTTCGGCAGCCTGACAACACCTCGAATGGCACCGCAGTTACGCAAGGCAGCGGCAGCGGCACGCGAGACTTTAATTACTCTCGCAGCAGAACAGTGGAAAGTTGAACCGAGCGCAGTTCGAATCGAGAATGCGCGTTTCCTCAATCACGACGCGTCGAAATCTCTGACGCTTGCCGAAGTTGCGAAAGGGCAAAAACTCGTCAAGACGATTCCACCCGATGTCGCCGTCACGCCGGTAAACAGTTGGACCGTGTCGGGAACGTCTGTTCCCAAAGTCGATGGTCGCGATTTCGTCACCGGAAAGCATCTATACACGACCGACATCAAGCGCGAAGGCATGCTGTATGGACGCGTAGTCAGACCATCGGCAATGGACGCAAAGCTTGTTTCGAGCGATACGAAAGCGGCAGAAGCAATTCCAGGCGTCGTAGTTGTACGCGACGGCGACTTCATCGGCGTCGCCGCGCCGGATCGACAAACTGCTATACGAGCGGAAAAAGCGATTGCCGTTCACTGGCAAGCGCCGGGACAGCCGGGTAACGCCGAGTTGTTTGACTATCTGAAGAAGAACGCGGCGGGCAATCGCACCAGTGGACGACCAGTTGGCTCAATCGCTGATGGCATGAAAGCCGCGGATCAGGAACTTTCCGAGCAGTACACAGTTGCTTACATCGCACACGCGCCGTTGGAACCACGTGCGGCCGTTGCGGAATGGAACGACGGCAAGTTGACGGTGTGGACTGGCACGCAGCGGCCGTTCGGCGTCCGATCAGAACTCGCGGAAGCGTTTCACATTCCGGAAGAAAAGATACGCGTGATTGTTCCCGACACCGGTTCGGGATATGGCGGCAAGCACACAGGCGAATGCGCGATCGAGGCCGCGCGACTTGCCCGAGCGAGCGGCAAACCGGTCAAGCTCGTTTGGACGCGTGAAGAGGAGTTTCAGTGGGCGTATTTTCGTCCGGCCGGTGTGATTGAAGTCACGTCGGCTGTGAAGAATGATGGCGCCGTAACCGCGTGGGAGTTTCATAACTACAACTCCGGCGCTTCGGCTATGCAGGTCAAGTACGACTTTCCGAATCAGAACATTCAGTTTCACAACACGAAGTCGCCGCTGCGGCAGGGTTCATATCGCGGGCTTGCGGCGACTGCGAATCACTTCGCGCGCGAAGTTCATATGGATGAGTTGGCCCAGCTCGTTAAAATGGACCCGGTCGCATTCCGTTTGAAGAACATCAAAGACGAGCGTCTCAAAAATGTTTTGGAAGCGGCGGCGAAATTGTTTGGGTGGGATAAGAAAAAGACCGAAGGACGCGGGCGTGGCATTGCGTGTGGTTTTGAGAAGGGGAGTTATGTTGCCGCGGCGGTCGAAGTTTCTCTCGACGCGAAGACCGGGCGCGTGAAGCTTGAAAGGGTGGTTGAGAGCTTTGAGTGTGGCGCGATCGTTAACAAGATGCATCTGCACAACCAGGTTGAGGGTGCGGTGGTGCAGGCGATTGGCGGCGCGTTGTTCGAACAGATTCAGTTTAAGGATGGAGAGATTCTTAACGGGAAGTTTTCGAACTATCGATTACCGCGATTCAGCGACATGCCGGCGATTGAGATCGTGTTGCTCGATCGAAAGGATTTGCCGTCGGCCGGCGCTGGTGAAACACCGATTGTTGGGTTAGCGCCGGCGGTGGGGAATGCGATTTTTGATCTGACGGGAATCAGGATCCGTTCATTACCTCTTGCGCCCGATGGGGTTAAGAAGGCGGTTTGATAAAGATTTACAGGATGTTTCAGGATTTGCAAGATTCATCTTGAAACATCTTGTCAATCCTGTGAAGCCAACGCTTTGAATGCTTGCGCGATCGTTTTCGTCAAGCCTCCTTCGGTATAGCGCCGGAAATCAAACGTCGTCACGGGCGCCACGCCGAGGCTCGACGACGTCAGAAATATCTCATCCGCGTCAGTCAAATCGGTCATCTCGTAAATCCCCTCGAGCAGCGGGATGAAGTGTTTGTTCGCGATATCAATGACGCATTCGCGTGTGATGCCCGCCAGCGCACCGGTGCTCAGGGTCGGCGTGTGGAGCGTTCCATTCTTCGCCCAAAACAAGTTTGCCGTTGTCGCCGACACAATCTCACCGCGTTCATTCAACACAACCGCTTCATCAAAGTCGCGACTCTGCGCCTCTTCCCACGCGAGTACGTGATCGAGATAGTTCAAGCTCTTAATGCCCGTCAATGGCGAGACGGTGTTGGCCCTGTAAGGCGAGACGGCGAGAGACAGACCGGTTTGAGGAATCTTCTGCGTGTCGCCGGTCATGATCAGTAGATCCGTTTTCTTAGCGCCGGGCGCTTTCGTCTTCCAAATGTCACGCCCGTGGCGCGCCAGCAATATCACACGTGCGCGACCTTCCTTTACCTGATTGACGGCGATTAACTTTTGCAGTGCCTCGCCGACATTCTTCTCTGTGCAACCAGTATGATCGATGTCGAGTTTCGTGGCGTGCGTGGCGAGACGTTGCCAGTGTTTGGGCCAGAGAAATGGTTGTGAATTGTAGATTGCGAGAGTAGTGAAGACGCCGCGCCCATAGAGCATGGCCGAGGAGACCGGCGCCACGCGCGCTTTCGTCGCCTCAACCATGGATTTGTTGAGGTAGATAACGGGGTGCACAGATTTACACGGATCAAAAACGCGGATTACGCGCTTACAACTTCAGCCTGGAGCTTACCCGAGAGAGCACTGCGCCAGGCCGCTTCCAATTCAGACACATCCGTTGCTACTGTTTCGGCGCCATTAACATTGATTATCAAACGATGTCCACCAACGCAGCCCAGGATCGCGAAGGGCGCGTTGTTGCGTTCGGCGATGTCGTGCAGAGTGTCGGCGTCCGCCGGGTCGAAGCTGATGATGATCCGTGACGGCGATTCACTAAAGAGGAGCGAGGTTGGATTGAGTTCGCCTTCCAGATTCACTGCGGCGCCAATCGCTTCACGTCCCTGCGAGGAGAAACACGACTCAGCCAGGGCGACCGCCAATCCACCATCCGAACAGTCATGTGCGGAGAGCAGCAGACCAGCTTCTGCCGCAGCGAGACATGCGTTCTGCACCGCCAGTTCGCGTTCGAGATCCAGTCCAGGCACTTTTCCTGACGCGGCGATTTCAGCAGTCGTGATTCCCGCGATGCTCACTGCAAACTCGCTCATGGAAAGATCGTCCTGCGTCGTACCGAGAAGTGCGATCACGTCGCCGTCTTTTTTGAAGCCCGGCACAATCGCTCGCCGAACGTCCTCAATTAGTCCGACCATCCCGATGACAGGCGTCGGCAAAATGCCTCGACCTTCAGTCTCGTTGTAAAAAGAAACATTGCCCGAAACCACCGGTGTCTCGAATGCGCGACATGCTTCGGCCATGCCGTCGATCGTTTCCGAGAACGACCACATCACTTCCGGCCGCTCCGGCGACGCGAAGTTCAAACAATTCGTGATCGCGATCGGCCGCGCGCCAACGCACACTACGTTGCGGGCCGACTCAGCAACGACCAGCTTTGCGCCTTCGCGAGGATTCGCAGCGCAATAACGCCCGTTGCCGTCGAGTGACATCGCGAGTGCCCGCCGTGTTTCCTTGATTCGCACCATGGCGGCATCGGCGCCGGGAAGAATTGCTGTGTTGGTCCGTACCATGTGATCGTACTGCCGGTACACCCAATTCTTCGAAGCGATGTTGCCGGAGGACAATAACCGCAAGAGATCTGAAGTGAAATCCGTGCTTTCGATCGGTCTAATCTGTGGCTCAACCTTAGCTGGGACGGACATCGGCCGTTCGTATCGCGGTGCTTCATCAGTCAACGTTTCCACCGGAATATCCGCCACCATCTCACCGTTATGCACAACCTGCATGCGTCCCGTGTCGCGCACGCGCCCGATGACAACTGCATCGAGATCCCACTTGCGAAAGATATCGACGACTTCACGTTCCCGCCCTGAATGAGCCACGATCAGCATGCGTTCCTGAGATTCGGAAAGCAGCATCTCGTAAGCCGTCATGTTCTGTTCGCGTTGCGGCACGAGCGACAGATCCAGCTCGATACCAGTGCCCGCGCGCGCGGCCATCTCACACGACGAAGACGTCAAACCTGCCGCGCCCATGTCCTGGATTCCAGCGACGGCTCCACTTCGCATCGCCTCGAGACATGCTTCCAACAGCAGCTTCTCGAGAAATGGATCGCCAACCTGGACCGTTGGACGTTTCTCCAGTGCTTCTTCATCAAACTCAGCCGAAGCCATCGTCGCGCCATGGATTCCGTCGCGCCCGGTCTTGGCTCCGACATAGAGCACCGGGTTGCCGATGCCGGTGGCTTTGCCGAAGAAGATCTGATCATGCCGGACGAGTCCGAGCGCAAAAGCGTTGACGAGTGGATTCAACGCATACGCGTCGTCAAACGCGACTTCACCGCCTACCGTCGCCACACCAAAAGCATTTCCGTAATGCGCTATGCCGGCAACGACACCCGCGAGCAGCGAACGATTGCGACGACCATGCTGCGAATGTTCGAGCGAACCGAAACGCAAACTATTCATCGAGGCAACAGGCCGTGCGCCCATCGTGAAGATGTCGCGAAGAATTCCGCCAACACCCGTCGCCGCACCCTGAAATGGTTCTATGAACGACGGGTGATTGTGCGACTCGATCTTGAACGCCGCACACCAGCCGTCGCCGAGATCCACCACGCCGGCGTTCTCACCCGGCGGCACGATCACGCGTGGGCCAGTTGTCGGCAGACGTTTCAAATGGATGCGCGAAGATTTATACGAGCAGTGTTCCGACCACATGACCGAGAAGATTCCGAGTTCGGCAAAACTCGGTTCGCGGCCAAGCAGTTCCTTTATTCGCTCGTATTCTTGCTGGGTGAGGTTGTGTGCGGAGATAACTTCGGGAGTAATCATTGGAAAATTTGAGCCGCGGATGAACGCGGATAAACGCTGATCTGCGTTAATCCGCGTGCATCCGCGGCTAAATAGTTCTACTCACCTTTCTTAGACACCACCTTCTCGATCGCCGCGCGCAACTCAGCCGTGTTCACGCGCCCAATGTGCTTGTAAACAACTTCGCCTTTTTCGTTGTACAGAAACGTCGCCGGTAGATCTCCCTGCCATCTCTTGTCCACAAGATTGATTGCCGGCTCGGGATCCGAGGCATTCAAAAGGTAAGCAGGCATCGTCGCCTTCATCTGGTCGAGAAACTGCGGCACGGTCGTCTTGATATCCGTCATGTCGTCGAGCGAGACGGTCACAAAATCGAGCGACTGCGGCCGGTAATCCTTATCGATCTTCACGAGATCCGGAAACTCATCACGACACGGATCACAAAACGTGGCCCAGAAGTTCACGAGCAAGGGCCGCTCGCGTTGTTGCGTAAGCAGCCCTTTCAGCGCTTCTGTATCAATTGGCGAAACAACTGCAACAGGTTTGGGTGTCTTCGCCGCGCGGCCGTATCGCTTCTGGGCCGGCGCCGCGAGACTCAATAACAAAATACACAACGTGATGGGAACGATCGCTTTTGTAAAACGCATTTCTTACGCTCGCTTGATAGTGCAACCAAATGCCTTGGCTTCAGTCTTTTCAATTGTCTTGCCGGCCAGTGCTGCGTCCAAAGCATTACGCAGATCGCTGGTTTCGAGTTGCGCCGGGTTGCGGGCGTTGTCGATGCGGCCGTGATAGAGAAGTTTGTTGTCCTGGCTGATGAAGTAGGCTTCGGGCGTCACACTGGCGCCGAGTCTGTCGGCAATCTTGTTGCCTGGATCCTTGAGGATCGGGAACGCGAGTTTGTGCTCCGCAGCATGAGCTTTCACTGCCGCGGCATCTTCAGCGGCGTTGGAATTGATACCGATGACCGCGATGCCCTTAGCGTTGTAGTCCTCGGCGAGTTTGGCCATGCGCTCGTTATAGGCATTCGAAACCGGACACTGGACAGCAATGAAAATCAGCACCGTACCGTTCTTACCGGCCAGCGACTTCAATGTGCGGTCTTTGTTATCAACATCGGGAAGCGTAAAGTCTTCAATCGTGGAGCCAATCGCGGGCGCGGACACTTCACCTTCAGCGCGTGCCCCGGAAGCAAACACGGCGCCTGCGATCACAAACAGCGACGCCAACAGGATCGACAAATTTCTCGACTTCATCAGCAAAAATCTCCTTTAACGCGACTAGGTTGTGGATCCACAGATTACACAGATAGGAGCGATAACGCAATTTGGAGGAATCAGTGTAATCTGTGCCTGATGTCAGAGGTTATCGAGCAGGCACTGCCGGTGCCGGTCAGGATGGATGCGGATGAACGTTTCACCGGCCGCGGCGTTACCATCGCCTTTCTCGATTCCGGTTTTTATGCCCACAAAGACCTTACCGAGCCGGTCAATCGCATCGTCGCTTACCACAATATTTTTGAAGCTAAAGACAGTATGTCAGCGCTCGAAACAGCCGACGTCGCGAGCTGGCACGGCATGATGACTTCCGTCGTCGCGGCCGGAAATGGTCATCTGTCGGACGGTTTCTATCGCAGCATCGCGTCTGAAGCGAAAGTCGTTCTCGTCAAAATCGGTAAGACAGGACGCATTCCCGAGAGCAATATCGAGACAGGTCTGCGTTGGGTTTTTGAGAACAAGGACAAGTACAAGATCAGCATCGTCAATATCTCCGCGGGTGGCGATTTCGAGCAGTCTTACTTGACGAATTCGCTTTGTCAGTTGGTGGAAGAAGTCGTGAGCGCGGGCGTGACGGTTGTTTGCGCCGTTGGCAATGCGGGACTCGCGCCGGGACATCCGGTTTTACCGCCGGCGAGTGCTCCGTCGTCGATCGCGGTTGGCGGTCTCGACGATCAAAACTCACTCGATCGCGCGCGGCGTGGAATGTATCGCTCGTCATACGGGCCGACAATTGATGGATTGCAGAAACCGGAGGTGATCGCCCCGGGTATCTGGGTGGCTGGGCCGATCCTGCCGCATACGCCAACCGCTGACGAAGCAAAGCTCTATGCCGAACTGGATGATGCTGCCGACGAGGATCTGCGCGACATCATTCTCGCTAATGAGAGCGTCGACAAAGATATTTATGCAGCACGCGATCTGACGGTGTCGTTGTTGCGACAGTTGATTACGATCAAGTTGCGCGAAGGAAATGTGATCAACCAGCATTATAAGTTTGTCGATGGCACCTCATTCGCGGCGCCCATCGTCTCATCGCTTGTCGCCTGTATGCTCGAGGCGAATCCCAAATTGGCGCCCCAACAAGTGAAGCGCATTTTGATTGAGACTGCGGAGCGCGTGGAGGGTGTTGAAGTTGATCGACAGGGTTGGGGCGTGGTCGTGCCGCGCAATGCAGTTCGGGCGGCCCTGCGCTTGCGCACCTAGTGCACGTGTGCAACAATTCGCAACACCTAACAAAGACCTACCGCACGAAGATTGGAGAGAGTTTGAGTTCGTATGTCTGAGAATGAAACCGCAATAGCCGAAGGCGCGGCCAAAGCGACTGAGCCCGCGCCGGAAGCGAGCAACGAAGAGATTACGTATCATGCAGTGGAGAAAGATGGAGTAGTCACGGCCATTTGGGAAATGCAGGGACGCAAGCACCTGCGCACAATCGATCCACGCTCACGCCAGGGACAGGACATCCTTCGTCTTTACACCACCGAGCATCACGACGAGCCAGCGTAAGAAGTTTTAGCCGCGGATGAACGCAGATAAACGCGGATCAGAGTTTATTTCTGTTTTCTGATCCGCGTTCATCTGCGGCTCAAATTAGGTTTTGGGGTTCGCCTCTCACGAAAGCTTCCACGTTATCAATCAACTGATCGGCGAGGGTCTGCATTGCCTGACGGCTGGCCCACGCGTTGTGTGGAGTCACGAGCAGGTTTGGTAGATCGACGTCGAGCAGCGGATTGCCTTCACGCGGTGGTTCGTTTCTCAGCACGTCGATACCGGCACCAGCAAGTCGACTGCTCTGCAACGCATCGAGGAGTGCGTGATCGTCGATCAACCCGCCGCGTGCTGTATTGATCAAGATGGCGCCCGGTTTCATTAGCTGAAGCTCGCCGGGACCAATCAGGTTTTTAGTTTCCTCCGTCAGTGGACAGTGCAGGGAGATCACATCGCTCATTCGCAATACATCCGTAAACGAAACACGATCCGCGCGGACTGCGGACGCATATTTCCGTTCAGCCACGATTACTTCCATTCCGATGGCACGCGCGAGTTCGGCCATCGAGCGGCCAAGGGTTCCAAACCCAACGATTCCTAACGTGCTTCTTTTGAGATCCGCGATCGGGTGATCCAGGAGACAAAACTGTCGCGCCTCGTGCCACCGTCCTGCTTTGATGTCAGCACGGTAAGCGATGAGATTACGACGGAGTGCGAGCATCAGCATGAGCGCGTGCTCGGGCAGCGAGTTGACGGCGTACCCGCGCGTGTTGCAGACCGCGATGTTGTGACTCCGGCAATGTACGAGATCGACGTTGTCGACTCCCGTTGCGGCGACGGCGATGAGTTGTAGCTTCGGCAACTGCGAGAGTGCTTCCCCACGTAACTGAACCTTATTACAGATCGCGATCGTTGCCCCACTGAGACGCTCCACGACCTGCTCCGGCGTGGTTTCACCAAACTCGATCCACTCGTGATCAAAGGATGGTTTTCGAAACGGAACGTTGAAGGTATTTCGTTCGAGAAAGATGATAATTTGCTTCACCGCATCGATCCTCTTAGGTGTAAGATACATTACCTCGGCAACTTTGTATGGGAAGTGAAGTGACAATCAGGCGCTCATCACCCGAAGAAGCGGCGACCCTGACAACGATCGCGCTCGAAGCGAAGCGTCATTGGGGTTATCCGGAGCATTGGATCAAACACTGGGAATCGGACCTCACCATTTCATCCGACTTCATTCGTGACAATCATGTTTACGTAGCCGAAGAGAACGGCGAGATACGTGGCTTCTACGCGCTTTCTGTCGCAAACAATAAGGCCGAGCTGGAGCATATGTGGGTGACGCCTGCGCTCATCGGTACCGGCATCGGCAAGGAATTATTTCTCGATGCGATGGAAAGAGCCGCGAAGCTTGAGGTCGGTTCAGTTGAGATCACAGCGGATCCGAATGCCGCCGGTTTCTACAAACGCATGGGCGCCACACAAGTGGGTGAAACCGATTCTCTCGTCGATGGCCACGCGCGCAAATTGCCGCGCCTCGAGATCAAGCCCTCTTAAGTCTTAGCCACAAAAAGGCACATAAGTCACAAAAAAAGAATGTGATTACGCCGAAGGCGTTCGCTAACCCCAACCCTGGGATTGGACCTTTCAGGGTTTCTTCATCCTTTAGATTGAATACCCAGGGTTCTCGCTGCGCTCGAACCCTGGGCTGAAATTAGCCAACGCCTTCGGCGTATCACCTAGAGTATTGGGTTGTCAGGTCTGTGCGGAGTTGGGCGCGGTGATTCGCTTTTAGGCGATTCAGAACGCGCCGGTGGATCCGGACGCGACGGCGGTGGCGACGAACGCGGAGGTTCGGATCGAGGCGATTCAGAACGCGGTGACTCCGAGCGCGGAGGTTCGGATCTGGGTGATTCTGATCGCGGCGATTCGGAACGTGGTGGTGGATCCGGACGCGATGGGCGATTTTCCGAACGCGGGGGTTCTGGTCGTGGTTCGGAGCGCGGTTCAGGATGTCGCTCCGGGCGTGGTGCTTCAGTCCGCGGCGACTCGGTTCGTGGCGGCTCGGTTCGTTCAGGTCGTGGTGTTTCAATGCGTGGCGGATCCGGACGCGCTGGTCGTTCTTCCGAACGGGGCCGTTCTTCCGAACGCGGCTGCGAAGGTTCTTCCTGACGACGCTCGGGGCGACGTTCTGGTCGATCGCCTCGCTCCGGCCGCGGTTCACGCGGTTCAACACGCGGCTGAGGTTGCGGTCGCTCAGGCGCCGGAGGTGTTTCAGTTCTCGGTTCCGGCGCCGGTGTCGACGACGTGGTTGCGGGTTGCTCGGTCTGTGGCGCTGGCGTATTGCCCGCGTCGGGAGCGTTGCGGGGTGTGCGTTCGTTCCCGCCCTCATTACGCCGGTTGTCGCCTTCCGTTCGATTCGGACGTTCGAAGCGACCGGGACGTCCATCGCGCGGTTGATCCGTCGACCCGGGCCTTTCGGGACGATTGACTGCGCCAGTTGGCTGCGTTTCGGTTCGGGGACTTCCCGCCGTGTTGGCCGGTTGTGAAGAATCAGGTTTCGGTTCTCGGCCGCGGAAGATGCGTGTGCGTCTGAGGTCTTCATCGAGCGCGGGTCCGGGGCGACGTTCCGCTGCACCAGTCGGTTGATTGGGAATATCTCGATGCGGCCTTCGAACAGGACGATCCGAATTATCTCCATCACGCCGACGAGGAATATTCTCCGCAGTTCCACCAGTACGACCCGGCACAGTTATAACTTCCGGATCGCTGTCGACGACATTGCGCGCAACGGTTTCCTCGACGGGCCTTCCGCGACGTCCAGGATTACCAAAGTCGCCGCGCGGCAGACGCGTAACACCGCGCCATGGTCCATCATCACGCCGATCGTGCCTTCCGCCGGGTCCGCCGTAATTCGGACGATCATGACGATTGTCGCGACCGTCATGCCGATCGTGACGGTAGTGACGCGAATGCGGATCTCTCTGGTAGTACGATAACGGGTACCAGCAAACGTCATTACCAAAGTGAATGTCGAAAACAAACGCGACTAGTGCCGGACGCCACCAACTCCGATGCCTGTAAAACTGGCTGCGTGGACACCAGGCCCAGAAGCCGTTGTGATAAACCCAACGACCGTAGTGATACGGCGCCCAACCCCACGGTTCATATCCGACCCACGTCCAGCCATACGGCGGACACCATGACCAGTGGCCGTAACGATACGGCGCCCAATCGCTGAAGGTGCTGATCGTGGTGGAGTGCGGTCGCCAGATCCAGCCGAAATCGTCGGTATAGGACCAATCACCATAAGCGTCGAGATCCTCTGCGCCCCAAACGTATTCGTCGTAATACTTGACGTCGTACTTCAGTCGTTGTGCCAGATACTGCTCACGCTCGCTAACCCAATCGTCAATCGCATCGCGTGCCGCGGCAGAGAAGTCCCAGTCGCCCATATTCTCGCCGCTGACGACGAATTCGGCCGAGCGGCCGTCGCGCAGAGTAAACCCGGACGTGTCAGAATAAATTCGCGCACTGCCACCATCGCGCACCGTCAAACGCACTCGCCCGTCGCGAGGCACGTCGATCCGGTACGACCCTTCTTTCTCGGCGGCCATCGTCGTTCGAGGCGCGTCGATTTCGAAGTATTCGTGTTTACGATCGAATTTTGCGAGGCGCACCGTGGCGGTTCCTTCAACGACGCTGAGCGCGATTCCCTCGTCGCGCAGAGTGACGATGCGGAGGGTCGAATTGGCTGCGAGCCGGACGAAGTTTCGCGCGTCGATCTGAATCTCGAGGCGGCTATCGTTTTCAGTGGCGACGGTATCGCCCTCGACGAGCGGATAATTCAACCGGAGTGACTCCCAATCCTGGTTGCCGTCCCGTTTCAGGTTAACTTCGCCGCCGATCAGGCTGATGCGGACGACGCGTGCTTTTACGTCGTAGTCGTCGTCAGCATCATCGTCATCGCCGGCGCGGGCGATGTTTGGAATGGAAAAGAGAGTGAGTAGAGCGGCGCAAACTATAAGGCTGGTTTTTCGTCGGGAGACTTGCATTGTTATGCTCCTTCCTGGAGTGGTAGTGCGGCGCTGCGAGGAAGCGCGGCAAAGTGCATGCCCGCGCGTGTCCTTTATAGGGAGCAGTGAAGGATTTGAGGATTCTCAAAGCGAGTTTGAGCGCTAACGCAACGAGTGCCTGGCGATTGAGACAGCTCAAATTTTTCTCGTGAGTTGTTAGGTGGTGCGTGATTCCCAGAGACAGTGCACGGTTGACACGATATGGTGCGATGGGTGCCTCTTTGGAGTGCGCCAACTTGTTGGCGCTTTGGTATTTTTACTAAAGCGGTGACAAGTCACCGCACTCCAAGGAGGCGCCCTATTTCAAAGTCTTTCGATGTAGTCATCATCGGCGGCGGCATTAACGGCGCGGGTATCGCTCGTGATGCTGCCATGCGAGGGTTGAAAGTGTTGTTGATCGAAAAGGGTGATCTCGGATGCGGTACAACTACCGCTTCGACGCGACTCATACACGGCGGGCTTCGTTACCTGGAACACTTTGAGTTTGGCCTCGTGCGCGAGTCGCTTCGCGAGCGGGAAACTCTGCTTCGAATTGCTCCAGACCTTGTTAAGCCCTTGCCCATCACGATTCCGATTTACAAACAGGGTAAACGCGGGCGGCTAACAATTCGTGCCGGCATGGTTCTTTACGATTTGCTTTCGTGGGGGAAGTCGTTGCCGAACCATCGAATGCTATCGCGTGCCGAAACACTCGAGCGATGGCCGGGACTAAATCCGGATGGGTTAGTAGGGTCGGCGCTCTACTATGACGCGCAAGTCGAGTTCCCCGAGCGGCTAGTTGCTGCAAATGTGCGGTCGGCGCGGGAGTTCTCCACAGAGGTTCTCACACATACGCGTGTGACGAGTCTTGTTGTTGAAGATGGGAAGGTTTCCGGAGTCGGATTTAACGACCATTTTGTTTACGGGCGTCTAGTGATCAATGCAGCCGGACCATGGATCGACCTCGTGCTCGAGCGGGTGCCCGTCGAAAGCCCGAAGCTGATTGGCGGTACAAAGGGCAGTCACCTCATCGTGCCTCCGTTTCCGAGCGCGCCGTCGAATGCCATCTACCTGGAGGCGCGCAGCGACGGGCGTCCGATCTTTATTATCCCGTGGAACAAGCTTTACTTGATTGGTACGACGGACTTTCGCTTTGAAGGTATTCCGGATGATGTCCGGTGCGAACCGTGGGAAGTCGACTACCTGCTTGCTGAAACCAATCTCGCATTGCCAAATGCTGGTCTAACGCGCGAAAGCATTCTCGACACGTATTCCGGTGTGCGACCACTGCCGGTTACTGGCGACAAGAACGAAGAGAGTATTACGCGCAAACACTTCATACGCGAACACCCTGGATTGCCGAATCTGCTTTCGATCGTGGGCGGAAAACTCACGACGTATCGCAGTCTCGCGGAAGAGTGTGTGGATCTGATCTTTCGGAAGCTCGGGAAGGATTCACCGCCGTGCAGGACTGCGATCGAGAGTTTAACCACAGATTTCACGGATTTTACTTAAAGAGTCGCGGGCGAATTGTTTTTGCAGTCTTCGTGCAAGTGGCTTACTGAGTCTGACGAGGGTATGTTGCGGGCGGGAGAATGCGAAGATGTCGTACCAGACTGAATCGTGCGAGAGCCATTCGATCAGAAAGCGCTCTTCACCGCACTCGACGTGGTCCGGCAGTGTTCCGTAGGCAAAACCAAAACGTCGGTCTTCTTCAATCGTGTACACGACGCGAGACGCATTAAGGGACCACGTTCCAAACGCTCTGGCCTTAACTGCGACTGTTGCGCCAAATTCGATCGGCACACCACGCGGGACAACCGTCACCCAACCAAGATCAAACTGGCGCCAGTTCTTCAGCGCTTCAACGCCCCGATTGTAGGCTGCCTCTCCGGTCCCAATCTGAATGCGATTGTGATCGACGTTGTAGCCCGTGGCCGGCGGTGTTGTGTTCGTGGCGCCGACTTCGTCGTAAGTGAACGGCAGATCGCGCTGACCGTTAACAAACTCCACAGCATCCTGCTCAGTCGGTTCAGTAAGCCTGAACATCAGGACTTGCTCCGAGCGCGCGGATGGTGGCGGTCATATGCCGACCGCAAGTGTATATCTGTGATGTGAGTGTAGATCTGCGTTGTCGAGATATCACTGTGACCAAGCAGCGCTTGCACCGATCGCGAATCAGCGCCGTGCTGCAGTAGATGAGTCGCGAAGCTGTGCCGCAGAGTGTGCGGTGATACGTTTTTGATGCCGGCCTTTTCTGCGTGGCGCTTGATCATCAACCACGCAATCTGTCGTGTGAACGGTCGCCCACGATGCAGAAAAACATTGGGCACAGTCTGTTTGCCGTAAGTTTTCTTAACAGCCGCGTACTGCTGCAACCAGTGAATCGCGCTCTTGCCGAGAGGCACACGCCGCTCTTTGTTTCCTTTACCGTGACACACAACGAGTCCGGCCAGTAGATCAATATCTGCTTGTTTCAAACCGACAAGCTCCGAAACACGCAGACCCGTGGCGTACATGATCTCGAGCACCGCACGATCGCGTATGCCTTCTTCAGTCGATACATCGGGAGCTGCAAGCAGGCGATTGATCTCGTCTTCAGTGAGAAACTTCGGCAGATAACTGAACCGCTGAGGTGTGTCGAGATCCTCGGCCGGGTGCGTCTTGATGTGACCGTCGAGCATGAGGAACTTGAAAAACCCGCGCGTCGCACTGACCGCGCGAGCAATGGACGTCGGCGCCAGGCCTTCACGTGAAAGACTCGCGATCCATTTGCGCAGGTCTGCACGCGTGAGGTCAGAAATCTGTTTTCCGTTCTTGTTGGCCCAGGATTGAAGTCGATCCAGATCGCGTCGATAACTCTCGAGAGAAAGACGCGCGAGACCTTTCTCGACTTGAAGATAGGTTAGGAA
>JBKPPU010000342.1:0-7247 GCA_046733695.1 Acidobacteriota bacterium | reverse complement strand
AGCTATGATGCCGCCGGCAACAGAGTTTCGATGACCGGACAGCTCTGGTCAGGTTCAAACTATTTCCCTACGAGTACGACGAACGCTTACGACGGTGACGGACAAAAAGTGGAAGAAGTATTAAGTTGGCCCTCGCCGTTTTCGACACGATATCTGCGCTCCAGCGTATTGGGCGGCAAGATTGCTCAGGAGATAAACAGTGCCGGACAGACGATCAGTTACGTCTACTTGACAGACGGTACGCAGCTCAGCACCTTGATCGGGTTTCCAAAGTGGCGTCGTGAGGCGCCTGCCGGAACAGGGTTGTATGAAACCTATCAAAGCGGATTTGTAAATCGAGTTGAATTCGATCCAGTTAAAGCGAATGTTGGTTTGACTGCGCCGCCCCCTCCAGACACCAATGGAGGTGATGGTGACATTGGTAGTAATCATAATGGTGGGCCTAGCGACTCACGGTACTCGGATATGGCGAATCCGGCAGGCGGTTGTTATGACATCGGTGGAGCAATTCTTCCCTGCACCTGGAGTATCTTCGATGTATTAGACAAATTTGTGTGGACTCCAGCGAGAAATCCTGCTGCCGCCTCTAAAACGCCTGACTCTCCCGGCACCTGGGTGCATCCGAAGCGAGTCGTTCCCATAAATATTCCGAATCCGTTTGACAAGTACCTCGACGATCCAGTCGAAAGGAAAGATACAACATATACTCCGGGCTACTGGAAATACGCTCCTGCTCCATTCGTGCACGTCACTACTGCGAATCCGCAGAACTCCTGGGTTCTCGGAAGGGTACGCGATACTTTGTTAAAACCATCTTGCGTTGACTTTTACACACGAGTTCTCAATTCAGGTAACGTCAATACGAAGAAGAATCCGGTCCTTGAAGGTGGAGATCTCTCCAAAATCTTTGAGCATTTTCTAAACCAAAAAAAGGGCGGCCTCACCCGGAAGCCAATACCTGGAGGAGCTGGTTTCGGTAGTACAACGGGACTTATAAGACCAGGAAATAAGAATTCCAATGGAACTATCTATTTGCCTCCGGGTAACGGCGATTGGAACGATGCACGCAAACTGGTCGACGAGATATTTCACTTGGCTGGCAGTAAAGCAAATTACTGGGACTTTGAGCTTGCGGTGGCTGTCCATAACATTCCAGAGTTTGCCGAAAAAAACCCGCTACGACCACAGAGCACCGTTTTCGATCTGGCGTACACAGGAGATATTACTGATCGATATGACGGGGGGTACAGTAGCTACTTCCACAACATTGAACGAATATATTGTGAGGTCAGCAAATGATGAAGATCGTACTCGTTAACTATAAACTCGCAGGACTAGTACTACTTATTGCGCTTACGCTCTTTGGCGAAAATGTTCTGGGAATTGTCCCGCTTAGATCCACGTCGGCAGACTTAATAGGTGAGCGCCGATCCTCGAAAAAACACAATTTCTCGACCATCAAGAGTTCACTCTCCCAGAGCTTCTCTACTCATAACGGCGTAGGATGCTTCGCGAGAAGGTCACGCAATGCCTTCACTCCCATTCCGCATTGGTCCTCTCTGAGGCTTTTTCAAAATGTCGTCCCGTCTGCCATCACAACGCAAACGAACTCTTGGTCCGGATTAACGCCGCTACAGTCAACGCGTCAGGAGGTAGAAAAGCTTCTCGGACCTGCAAAGAATTCTGTTGGCAAAACATTCATCTACGACACGCAAGCTGAAAAGGTTCACGTGTGGTATGCCGACGGTCCTTGTAAGGCAAGCGACATTGGGCAATGGAATGTGCCAGTCGGGACCGTCCTTCAAATCAGAGTTTATCCCAAAGCAATCATTTTACTTCGAGATCTTCAACTTGATCTGCGCAAATACAAGCGAATCCCAGATCCGAGCATCCGGAATTGGGCGATTTATGAGAACCACGATGACGGTGTTATGGTTCAGACACAACTTGAAAACGGATGTGAACAAGTAGAAATCGTTACCTACGAACCAAAGAAAGAGGACAGGCAGTTACGTTGTCCAAACAACGCGCAGCAACGCAAGCAAAACAATGGATCGGGGAAAGCTTGACACCTCCTCAAGCCGCTTGATACTTTCTCGCCTCCTGTGAAAAATATCCTGCTTGTGCTTGCTGTCGTCGTGCTCTACGTGCTTCATCAGGACATCTGGTTCTGGCGAAGCTCTCGCCTGGTTTTTGGTTTCATTCCGATTGGGCTCTTTTATCAGGGATGCTTTTCAGTGGCTGCGGCGCTGCTGATGTGGCTGCTGGTGACTTATGCCTGGCCGTCACATCTTGAAGAAGAAGTTGAAGACGCAAATCCCAGGGAGGACCGCAGCGCTTGATCCCCGCAATCGTCGTTTTCCTTTATCTCGCGACCGTTCTCTACATTGGCATCTTCGCTTTCCGGCGCGCCAAGGGAAAAGAAGAAGCTGAAGATTACTTTCTCGCCAGCCGCTCGCTTGGTCCATTCGTGTTTCTGTTCTCGCTGTTTGGAACGAACATGACCGCGTTCGCAATTCTCGGTTCGTCAGGACACGCGTTCACGAACGGCATCGTGACTTTCGGTCTGATGGCGTCGTCGTCCGGACTGGTGATTCCGCTGACGATCTTTCTGATCGGCACGCGCGTCTGGGCACTCGGCAAAAAGTACGGTTTCATGACCCCCGTGCAGATGTTTCGAGATCGCTGGGAGTGCAGTCACATCGGAACGGCGATCTTCGTCATCCAGGCTGTCCTCCTGGTTCCATACATCATCATCGGCATCATGGGTGGCGGCACGACCCTCTACACGATTAGTGACGGTGTTGTTCCGTACTGGTTTGGCGGCGCGATCGTCGCAATGGTCGTGATGAGCTATGTGTTCTTTGGCGGCATGCGCGGCACCGCATGGGTCAATACGTTTCAGACGGTACTGTTCCTTTTGTTTGGAGCGGTGGCGCTAATCGTGATTGGCGTTGGCATGGGCGGTTTTAGTACTGCTGCAAACGCGATACAGAATTCGCCGATGGCGTCGCTGCTCACCCGCGAACGAATTTCGCCGTACTACTTCTTCAGCTACACCTTCATCCCGCTCTCGGCAATCGCGTTTCCACACATCCTGATCTTCTGTTTGACCGCGCGCAAGATGGCCCAGTTTAAGAAGACAGTCATCTTCTATCCGATTTGCATACTCGCGATCTGGTTGCCGTGCGTTTTCCTGGGTGTGATGGCGAATCGCGTCACAGACATCACGGAGATCCGGCAAAAGCAGGAAGCAAGAAGAGTGCTGGCGACGCAGGGCAAGACAATGACGCCCGAGCAGCGAGATGAATTACGCGACAAGTCGGCCGGCGACGATGTGATCATGCTGCTGCTCAAACATTACGCGCCACTCTGGCTCGCAGGGTTGTTGGGCGCGGGCATCATGGCGGCGGTGATGGCAAGTGACTCTCAGATTCTCGCTCTATCTACTATGTTCACGGAGGACGTCTTCGCCTTCTACGGCGGAAAAACGCGTTTCGGTGAACAAGTGCAGGTGCAAACCGGACGCATTTTCATCGTTCTCATAACGCTCTTCGCCTACATCGTCGCTTTGCGCGCGCCGGAAACGATCTTTGAGCTCGCGATTCAGTATGCCTTCTCGGGTTATGCAGCGTTGTCGCCTTTATTGATAGCAGCGTTGTTCTGGAAGGGAAGCACGAAGTGGGGCGCATTGGCTGTAACTGTTTGGACCGCGGCGACGGTCGTTGCGGTTGCGGTTTTGCAGGCGATTGTTCCTGCGCCTGCGCCTGGACCACCGACAATCCTTTGGGCGCCCGGAGGCATCGAAGTTTTATCGCGCACGCCTGGTGGGACTGCTGTCTTTGGATTCATGCCGGTCGTACCGATGGTGATCGGTTCGGCGTTGTTGATGATTGTCGTGTCACTCGCCACGAATAAACCTGCGTCGAGTACGTTGGCAAAGTATTTTGGAGGTCGATGACCATGAATAAAGTGCTACTGGCATTCGCTGCTATCTCTATTCTCGCGACTTATGCATCTGGTCAAACTGGAAAGCGACGGGCAGTCAAGACGGGAACTGCAAACGGAATCTTCTCTCCGGCGATCGTTACCGGCGATCTGGTCTACACTTCGGGGCAGATCGGCATCGACCCAAAGACAAGCCAGCTTCCGGAAGAATTCGAAGCGCAGCTCGAGCAGGTTTTTAAGAATCTGACCGCGGTGCTTGAAGCGTCAGGCAGCAGCATCGATCACGTGGTGAAGGCGACAGTGTTTCTGGCCGACATGAACGACTACAACAAGTTGAACGAGCTTTACCCGAAGAAGTTCAAAGGCGATCCACCGGCGCGAACATGCGTGCAGGTTGCGCGCTTGCCGCGCGATGCGCGCGTTGAGATCGAGGTCGTTGCTGTCTTGAAGTAAAACCTTAGACAGAATTAACAGGATGTTTCAGGATTAACGAGAAGGAATCTTGTTCATCTTGAAACATCCTGTCAATCCTGTCCAAAGGTTTAACCGAAGCAATACAAGCGCCCGTCCTGCGAACCAATTACGACGCGTCCGTTCGCAATCGCGGGTGAGGCTGAGAGTGGCGCACCGGCATTGAACTCCCACTGCTTGGCGCCATCGTTGAGACCCAACACATAGAATCGCCCATCATTGGAACCAACGAACACGCGTCCGCCTGCAATTGCGGGTGAAGACTCAACCCGAGCGCGCGTCGCAAAGGTCCAGGCAGCCTTTCCATCCATCGTCAAACCATGCACGAGCTTGTCGCGCCCGCCGATAACGACACGCGTGCTTGTAACCGCTGCCGACGAGTAAAACGGAAACTTCCGCTGCGGGTGTTCATAACGCCACGCGATTTTGCGTTCCGCCAGGTTAACTTCAAGGACTTCGTTATCAAACGTGCCGTAGAACGCGGAGCCATCGAGCAACGCAGGCGACGCGCCGGTGTACGCTCCTGACGAAACGTTGAATACCTCTTTCCCATTCGCAATTCGAATCGCGCGAAACAGTTCGTCACAACCAGCAATGAAAGCGACTCCGTCAGCGATACCGGGAGTCGAGTGCACCGGACCGTTAGTCTTGAATTTCCAGGCGACGGAACCGTCGCGCGTGTTGAGGCAATAGAGATACTCGTCGTAGGAACCAATCAAAACCCGATCGCCGAAAACGACAGGCGATGACTTGATCTCGCCGTTGGCTTTGAAGGCCCATAGCTTCTTACCGTCGGATGCGTTTACGGCATTCAGCCATCCACCCAAGTCTCCAACGTAGACCACGCCGTTGCCGTAAGCCGGTGACGACTCGCCAATGGGATCTCCCGTGTTGAACTTCCAGTAGACCGCTCCGTTTTCAAGACTGAGCGCGACGAGTTCGCTCGCCTGCGAACCGACGAAGACTGTGCCGCCGACAATCGCTGCCGATGATTCGATCGAATCGCCCGCTTCATAAGTCCATAGTAGTTTGAGCGACGCGGGAACGTTTGATTGAGACACTCCAGTCAGCGAGTGATTACCGCGAAACTGTGACCAGTTGTCGGCAGGCGACTGCTGGGCCACAACTGGAATCGCAAAGAAAAGGACCAAAAGCAAAATCTTTAATACGCGCATTGGTAAATCTCAATCGCTCCGTTTATATCAAGTGGCCGGGGATTAAACGTGCCGGTCCATTGCTCTGCAGCGTCCGCTGCCAGCGCAGGTAATTCATTTTCACTGACTCCCGCATTGCGCAGCTTCGTGCGCAAGCCGCCAGCTTCCGCCAACTCTTCAAGCCGTCTCGCCAGAACTTCTCCGGGTCTCATGTAGTCGATCCCTGCTTTTGCATTCCAGCGAACCACGGTGGGTAACAACATCGCTATCGCGGCGCCGTGTGCCGTTCCGTAACGAGCAGTCAGTGGATTTGCGCAGGCGTGTGTCGCGCCGAGCATCGAATTCTCGATCGCAATGCCGGCATAGAAAGCGCCCAACTGCATCGCACCGCGCGCTGAAATGTTGTCAGGCTGGCTCAGCACGCGCTCGTAGTTTGGTTCGAGCAGCCGCCACGCTTCACGTGAGAAAAGTTCAGAAAGGGGATTTCGTCTCAACGTGACGTACGTCTCGACTGCGTGTGCAATCGCGTCGTAGCCGGAAGTAGCGGTGATGCTTCGCGGCTGTGAAATTGTTAAAGCCGGATCGAGAACAGCAACGCGAAAAGCTGCTTTAGAATCGCCGCATGCCATCTTCGCGTGAGTCTCCGCATCGGAGATCAACGCGTAACTCTGTGCTTCACTTCCCGTGCCCGCGGTAGTTGGGATCGCGATCATCGGCAACATCGGTTTCGTTGCTTTGCCGTAGCCGCGATAGTCAGCCATGCTCCCGCCGTTGGTCAGCAGGAAGTTGATGCCCTTGGCGCAGTCCATCGAACTTCCTCCGCCGAGACCGATGATCGAGTCCACATTCAACGGAGACACAAACGCGGTCCCGTTTTCAATCATGCGCGTGTCTGGATTGACTTCGAAATCGTGGAAGCGAACGACTTCGACTCCAGCTCTCTCTAACGGTCTCACCGCCTCATCGACGTGACCCGAAGCAACCATGCCATGATCAGCGACGAGCAGCGTGCGCTTAAAGTTCAACTCACGCGCCAAGTCGCCGAGCCACTGAATCACGCCAGCGCCAAAAACCACCCGAGTACGAGGTTGAAAATCAAACTCCTTCATCGCCAATAAGCACCGAAATTTTTGCCACAAAGAGGCACAAAAAGCACAAAACGAAATCAGGCAAGAGAAATCAGCTTTTGTGCTTTTGTGCCTCTTTGTGGCTGATTTAGTTCTTCGCAGTAGCGGGCTTGCCTGCGGCTGCTTCCGACAATGCGAAAAGTTGATTGCGATTGGAAATGAAAAGTGTCCCGTTCGCCGGCACAGCGCTCGAATAAACCGAACTGCCCATATTGATTTCCCCGAGTACTTTCTTCACCTTTCCTTCCTGCATTATCACCACGTCGCCATCTTCATCGCCGAGATAAATCTTGCCGTCGATCAATACCGGCGATCCCCAAACCGCGGCGAAGAGATCGTGGTTCCAGTATTCTTGTCCCGTCTTGGCATCGAGACAGTGCAGGAAGCCGCTGAAGTCAGCCTGGTAAACAAGTCCGTCCTTGATTGCCGGCGTCGAAATCGAGCGGCGAATCTTATCGAAATGCCAAATCAGACCGCTCTGCGTGATATCGCCGCGCTTCGTGGCATCGATGCAGTACATGTGACCGACGCCTTCACCGTGTTCGGG
>JBKPPU010000341.1:0-10438 GCA_046733695.1 Acidobacteriota bacterium | reverse complement strand
ACGTGTGATTGATGTGGAAACCGGATTGCCGATCCCACGGGCCGGCGTTAGATTCGCGATCGTGCGCCAGGAAAAAGGACGACCTGTGCCCAGCTTTGGCTTACAGGCCGATGACCGTGGAGAATTTAGTTTCGAGGGACTTGCATCTGGTCATTACACAGCGCTCGCTACGTCTGAATTTTACGGCGGAAACTTCTATGGCGATCCCGTCAACTTTGAAGTCGTCGACCACAATGTCCGCGGATTAGAAGTGAAAGCGATGCCGGGACTGAGCGTGAGTGGCGTCGTCGTCGCTGATGGCATGAGCATTAACGACCTGTTGTCCGCGCTACCTACGTTGCGGATTTTTGCACGCGTGGCCTCGGGAACCAACAATGAAAATCCTGCGGGCGGGAGTTCGATCGTGGCTCCAGATGGAAGTTTTCAGGTTAATGGCTTGAGACCGGGTCGTGTATCGATTAATGCATCCACTTCAGCGCCTCCTTATACGACACTGTCGATTGCGCGGATCGAGCACGACGGCACTGGCGTCGCTCAAGGTTTCGACATCCAGCAATCAATTTCGGGATTGCGCATCACCATTAATTACGGCACCGGCGCTATTCGCGGGATGGTCAGATTGGAAGGAGGTGTCTCACTCGCCGATTCTCGAATTTTCGTCAATTGTAAACGCGAAGGCGAGCGTAACGGTGCCGGCGTCGTCGTTGACGCCCGTGGTCAGTTTATCATTAAGAACCTCGCCCCAGGCACGTATGAAGTAACGGTCCAGGTCAGTGTTGGGAAGTCCGCAGATCCGTCTCGTCCAGTGCCGCCACAGAAGCAACTGGTGAGCGTCACGAACGGCTCCGAATCTGAGGTCACTTTCGTCGTCGATCTGACGCCGAAGCCAGGAGGCCCATGATGCTGAGCAAGCCGAAGACTTCCTTTCTGATAATCGTTGCGCAGTTCCTCTCGATGGCGTCCATGTGTTGGGCACAACAAGCCGCGGGAAGCACAAAGCCATCCGAAAAGCCCAACGGCACGATCACAGGTCGCGTCATAAATTCTGCCGGCGAACCATTGCCGGGCGCGGTTGTTTACGCCAGTTCGCTTGGCGCCACCACACGCGCGCAAAGAGGGACAGTCGATACCGGTGGTGAATTCAAGATCGAGGATTTGGAGGCTGGTCTCTATCGTGTCTCGGCGAACGCTCCCGGCTATGTCCCGGAGTCGCAACCAGATTACACCGACTCGCAAAGCTACTATCACATCGGCGATTCGGTAACCATAAGATTGATCAAAGGAAGCGTCATCACCGGCACGGTGACTGGTCCAAAGGGACCTTTGGTAGCCGTGGGCGTGTACGCCACTCGCGTGCGTGATGAAACAAACAAACCGCTGACGCCCTCGATGGTATTCCGTGAACGTGCGACTGACGATCGGGGTGTGTATCGCTTCTATGGCTTGTTGCCGGGGAGTTATCTCATCTCGGCGGCAAAACCACGCATCGGCTTAATTGCCCCGACAGCATACGACAATGACATACCGACCTACTTTCCTTCGTCGACGCGGGATACCGCTTCGGAAGTCGTTGTGCGCGAGGGTGAGGAAATGACTGCCGACATTCAGTATCGGGCCGAGCCGGGACATGCGATCAGCGGCAAGGTTGTGGGTATCGTCGAATCCCAGACCGAAATGTTATCAAGCGCCTCAATCAACCTTACTTCCGTACGTGACGGCTCCTCCCATGTCGGAACGTCGGTAAGCTCTAATGAGAACTTCAGCTTTGCCATCTACGGCGTCGCCGATGGCGAGTATGAACTGTCCGCGTTGCAGTTCTTACAAAGCGGCGACGAGTTCAGATCGCCGCCACAACGCGTCGCGGTGCGTGGGGCGGACGTGACCGGAATAATCCTAACTCTGGCGCCATTGGCCTCGATCGAAGGGCGTTTAGTCTTTGAGAGTGATCCAAAAGCAGGCTGCGGTAAACATCGGGAGACCGCCGCACAGGAAACGATTGTGTTTGGGCGTCGGTACGAGCCGGAAAAGAAAGCTAATGTTGCAGCTAAGACTGCGCCGCTTGCAGACGTCTCGCTTTTAGCGACCAATCATGTAAGCACAGGAGTTGCGGACGCGAAAGGATCCTTCGCGCTGAGGAATTTGCCGCCAGGTTCGTACCGAATCGATCCCCGAGCACCTGCCAGTGGCTGGTATATCAGGTCGATAGCAATTGGAGCAACGCAACCGGTCGCCGCGCGCGCTACCGGCCATCTCGTTCCGCGCGACGGTGTTATTCTGAAATCCGGCGAGCGTCTCTCCGGTCTAACCGTTGCGTTTACGGAAGGCGCAGCCAGCATCCGCGGTCGAATCTCAGTCGCAGCAGATCAGAGCCTTCCCCCGCGTATGAGGGTCTATCTTGTTCCCGCGGAACCTGACAGCAGGGAAAACTTGCTTCGATTTTTTGAAGGGACTGTCGCGAACGACGGCACGTTCGCGATGGGCAACCTTGCTCCTGGCCGTTATTGGATTATGGCGCAACCCGCCGGGGAGAGCGATTTGAACAGCGTGAAATCGATCAAGAGTGATAGCGTATTTCGTTCGAAAGTACTCCGCGATAGCGAAGCCCTGAAGAAGGAGATTGTTTTCAAGCCTTGCGACCGAACGACCGATTACGATCTGCCCTACTCCGCGCCCAGTTCACCTAAGCTATAACAAGACTGTTTTTCGACTAACGACATCGAACGCTTCCTCTGAAGAGAACACTAAACGGATATTTTTCAAGTTAAGGGCAAGTAACGGTCGCCAATCCCGTTCTACAACTCGTGACGGTCGAATGCAACCGATTGTTTTATGAACACTGAGTGGAAAAAACGCGGCTTGGTTCTCTTGCTCCTTGCTCAATGCTTCCTTACGGCGTCGGCGCAGCAAGCTGATGCGCTGAATGCCGACGAGTTAATCTTTCGAGAGGCCATTAACCGACGAATGCCTTTCTACCGTTCTGTGGGCGTGGACGATGGTCAGTTTGATCTCAAAGCAATCGAAGCTTTGCTGTCTCAGAGGCATAAAACGATTGGTCCGGAAGTAAAGGGATACGCATTGGCACAAGCTGCCTCGGCAGGTGATGAAGAACTGGTAGCTTTCCTTATCGCAAATGGTGCCAATGTGAACCACCACCTTGAAGAGAAAAGCCAAACGGTTTTGATGCGTGCTGCAGCCAGCGCCCCGTACGTGCAATGTGGTAACGATCCGTTGATTGTCTCCTACCCGGGTCATTCGAAGGTCGTAAAACGTCTACTTGACGCTGGCGCTCGCATCAACGATCAAGACGCGGAGGGGAACACTGCTCTTATGCTGGCTGCGGGGTTCGGGCGTATTGATAGCGTCAAACGATTGCTCGAAGCTGGTGCAAACGTCCGGCTTTCAAATAAGTTTGGCTGGACGGCCCTAATCTATGCAGCCAACTCTAGTGGCTCCTACGACGAGACGAACATGACGGGGATCGTAAAAGGGCTATTGGCTGCTGGCGCGGACGTTAACGTGGGAGACCTTCAAGCCAAAACTGCCGTGGACTATTCCTTGCGAAGCGCCGCCATTACGAAACTGCTTGTCGATGCAGGCGCCATAAGGTCGACGTCTCACTAACGTTACAACCAAGCAAGTTGGCGAATCTTCACGGTGTGGCCAAACCGTGGTACCATGCCAAAGCCTGGCCGCTCCCCTGTCCCAGGTCCGCGCTTTACCTTTAGTAACGACGTAAACTCGACCTCGCCAGGAAGTCTAAAATGCAGTATCTGGTCGCTATCATTGCAAGTGTGGCAATGTTTCTGACTCTCGGTTCGAGAGAGCGACTGGAGATCCGCGACTCATTCGAGTTCGAACCAACAGCGCAAACAGCTCGCAAGATCAAATGGCCCAGGAAGACCATCCAGGTCGCCTTCTCGACATCGCTGCAGTCTCCGGGCGCGAACATAAAACCAGACAGCGACGTCGTCGGCGCCGCACGCCGCGCACTTGCTCGCTGGTCCAATTTGTCCAACATCAGCTTCGTGGTCAACTGGTCGTCTGCGACTTCCATCAGTCCAGCCGACGCCGGCGACGGCATCAGTCTCATCACGATCGCGACCACACCCGAAAACGAATCTTTCAACTCCGCTGCGACCACAGGACGAACACGAGTCTTCTTCGATCCGGAAACCGGCAACATCGCCGAAGCAGATATCAGCATCAATCCACGACCAAGAGCAGAAGACGGAACGGAGCTACAGTTTTCAACTGACGGCACACCCGGGACCTACGATCTCGAAGCTACCTTCACTCACGAGATTGGACACTTGCTCGGCTTGGACCATTCCGCAGTTTTGTCGTCAACGATGCAGGCACGGCAGGCTTACAACGGAACGTTCGGTTTGCCGGCGATGACCGAGCGCACGTTGAGTGAAGACGACCGCCAGAAAGTTCTCAGCTTGTACGGTACGAGACTGAGAACGGGACGGATTGAAGGTCGACTCATCGATAACCGCACGACGGGTGCGTTGACTGCGCTCAATGGCGTGAACATCTGGGCCGAGAATGTTCTTAATGGTCGAGTGATTGCGAGCGATGTAACTGCCGACGATGGCACGTATCGTCTGGAAGGTCTTACGCCCGGCCAGTATCGAGTGATTGTTTCAGCGCCGTCCGATGGCACTTCACAGAAAGTTCGTAGCTTCGAGCTCTCGAATCAGGTCTTAGTTAAAGCTGATGCGGCGACGCCGTTGAATTCCAGCCTTGTGTCGCAACAAACGTCTGCGCTGAATCCAAGAGTTGTCGGACTCAACGCTGAGCTTTCGACTGTGGCATTGCCCCTCGCGCCCGGCAGACGCGTGAAGATCTATTTCGGTGGTGAGGGAGTCGATCAGGTGCCCGGCACAAGCATCAGCGTCAACTCACCTTACTTCACGGTTGATCCGGCGACACTCGCACGCGAACAGATCGCGGCGCCATATCCGATCGTAAGCGTTGAGCTGACAGTAGCGCCCAATGCGCCCTTCGGCGATTACACTTTGCGACTCCAGTCAAACTCGGGCGAGACCGCCTACGTGCCCGGTGCGATAACGATCGATCCGGGAGTGGCGTTGTCGGTTGCAAATCCAGTGGATGATTCTCGTTTCTTCATCTCGCAGCAATACGCGGATTTGATTGGTCACGACCCGGATCAAACGACTGTCGAGCGGCTCATGGGACAGCTAAACGCGTGTAATTCCCGCAGCGATTGCTTGCGCACCCGACGAGTCGAAATCTCGGCCAGTCTGCTGCTTGAGAATGAACTGCCCGCAACGGGCGTGTTTCTGTACGGGTTGTATTCCAGTGCATTCGCCCGTTTGCCGCGCTTCATCGAGCTGGAGACGGATCGTGCTGTGATGATGAATCAGAAGGGTGAGCTTGAAGCAGTTCGTCTTGCCCTCGCGAGTGCGTTTGTGGAACGAGCGGAGTTCAAGCGAAAGTTTCCGGCGACGATGAAGCCGGCAGAGTTTGTCGATTCGCTGGTCACCACGTTGGCACAGACTTCAGGTGTCGATTTCAGTGCCGAAAGAAGTTTATTGATAAGCCTGCTTGACGATGCGGCAAATGGCCGCGCGATGGTGTTGATGCGTCTCGCATCGGATCAGCGCTTGACGGACGCGAATTACAATCAAGCGCTCGTACTCTTCCAGTATTTCACCTACCTGCGTCGCAGCCCCGATGAAGCGGGCTACAACGCGTGGGTTAACATGCTCAAGAACAAACCACTGCGCGACCCTGACGCCGCGCGTTCGTTAGTCTGCAATTTCCTCCAATCCGCCGAGTATCAAAACCGCTTCGGCATGATTGTCACTCGCAGCAGCCGCGACTGTAATTAGTGCCACAATCCGTGTTATCCGCGGCTAATGTTATATTGACCGTGCTTGAAGAAGAGTCTACTCGCGTATCTAATTTGTCCATCGTGTGCAGGAGCGCTGGATCTCTCAACCGGCAAAACGGAAGCGGAAGAGATCATTGAGGGTGAGCTGCGTTGTCTATCCTGCTCGTCTTCGTTTCCGATAACTTCCGGCATTCCGCGTTTCGCCAATCTCGACCACGTTGAGAGCGACAAGCGCGAAACAGCCTCAAACTTCGGCTGGCAGTGGCAGCACTTCACTCAGGAGGACGCGCGATACGCGGAACAGTTTCTCGGCTGGATCACGCCCGTCACGCCGGAGTTTTTTCGCGACAAGGTCGTGCTCGAAGGCGGTTGCGGTAAAGGCCGGCACACGCAACTCGCGGCTCGCTGGGGCGCTCGCGACATCATCGGCATCGACCTGAGTGCAGCGGTTGAGACTGCCTTCGCGGCTACCCGATCGCTCCCTAACGCACACATCGTTCAGGCTGATATCTATCATCTGCCTTTTGCGCGAAACTTTGACTACGCCTTTTCAGTCGGCGTGTTGCACCATTTGCCGGATCCGCACGGTGGCTTCATGTCGTTAGCCTCGAAGGTGCGAGCCGGAGGACATGTATCAGCGTGGATCTACGGAGCTGAGAACAATGAGTGGATCACGCGTTTTGTAAATCCAGTGCGTGAGCGTGTCACGTCGCGGATGAATCAGCGTGCGCTGTTGCAATTGTCAAAACTGCCGGCGGCGTGTATGTATCTCGCGACGAAGTTGGTTTATGGGCCACTTAACAGACGTGGTTCTTCGCTCGCGAAACATCTCTTTTATAACGACTACCTGAACTCGCTCTCCAGCTTTGGGTGGCGCGAGCAGCACACAATCGTTTTCGACCATCTGGTGGCGCCGACCGCGTTCTACATTTCGCGTGAAGAATTTGAGACGTGGTGGCGCGACATCGGCGCGCGCGAGGTCGAGATCACGTGGCACAATAAGAACAGTTGGTGCGGCCGGGGAATGATTCAGTGAATGGCTCAGTGATCCAATCCACAAGTCATCGCAACGTCTGGCAACCGCTCTGGCAATTGCCATCGCGTGCGGAGCTGATCTTCTCGTTTGCGAAGAGAGAGTTGTTGGCTCGTTACAAAGGCTCAGCTCTCGGCATCGCGTGGGCAGTGCTCACGCCGGTAGTGATGATTGCCATTTTCACATTCATCTTCGCCGGCATCTTCGGCGCACGCTTCGGCGCAAACGATTCCCACTGGGACTACGCTCTCTATCTCTTTTGCGGTTTGTTACCCTGGACGATGTTTCAGGAGTCGATGCAGCAGTCGGCCAACACGATCGTGGCTCACTCTAATCTTGTCAAGCGAGTCGTCTTCCCGCTCGAGGCATTGCCGGCGGCGCAGGTCCTTGCAGCACTGGGCACTCAACTATTCGCGACGGTCGCATTGCTGATCGCGACGATCATCATCCGGCAGCGTTTGGAACTAACCGGACTCTGGCTTCCAGTCCTGCTCATCCCGCAACTGCTGTTTGTGCTCGGTTCCGCATGGCTCATCGCTTCGCTTGGTGTCTTTCTCCGTGACATCACGCAGGGAATCACCTTGTTGTTGATGGCGTGGATGTATCTGACGCCCATAATCTATCCCGAATCGATCGTCCCGGAACATCTTCGCACCTATATCAATCTGAACCCCTTCACTTCACTGATCCGAAGCTACCGTCGCATCTTCCTCGACGGCGCCGCCCCCGACTGGCGCGGTCTTGCCTACTTCACCGCCTTCGCCCTCGTAATTTTCATCTTCGGCTACTGGTGGTTCGCCCGCACCCGCAAAAGCTTCGCCGACGTCGTTTAAGCCACAAATTCTAGCCACAAAAAGACACACAAGGCACAAAAGAGAAGATTAATGCCATGAAAGGGCTCGCAGGGGATAACCTGGCTCACCACTACTTTTTGTGCTTTTTGTGCCTTTTTGTGGCATGATCTTTCCCCTGTCCCGGAAGAGGTATCCATGAATAAGGCGAGATTAATAGGTGGCTTGGTCGTCATGCTTCTTATGGCGGCAAATGGTGCAAATGCGCAGGAGTGGTCGCAGTGGCGCGGGCCGGCGCGCGATGGGTCAGTGGTGAGCAAGTATGCGCCGGCCACGTGGCCCGAGTCGTTGAAGCAGACTTGGCGCGTGGAGATTGGGGAGGGCTATTCATCCCCGGTGGTCGCCGATGGAAAGGTGTTCGTGCACGGTCGCCGCGATCCCGAAGAAATTGTGGCGAGCATCAATCTCGCGGACGGCAAGGTGCTGTGGCAGCAAAAGTATCAGGCTGAATTTAAGAAGAATCAGTACGCGGTCGAAATGGCGAAGGGACCAAACGCAACCCCGCTCGTCGTCGGCAATCGACTGTTCACACTCGGCGTAACCGGAGTTCTCAACGCGTGGGACACCGCGACCGGCAAACAACTCTGGACCAGAGACTTTTCAAAGTCGATCGATACTTCGAAAATGTTCTGTGGCACAGCGGCTTCACCACTGATCGTCAACGGACGTCTCGTGGTCCAGATCGGCAGCGACATTCACGGCGGACAGGTGCTTGCACTTAACCCCGCGACCGGGGCAACTGAATGGGAATGGCGCGGACTTGGGCCAGGCTATGCCTCGCCCGTGCTGATCGAACTCGCGGGCAGTCAACACATCGTGACCATGACCGAAGGCTCAATCATCGGTCTCGACGGAAAAACAGGTAAGGAGTTCTGGTCAGTGCCGTTCCCGGACGAATGGCACGAGAACATTTCCACGCCACTCTGGACCGGGGCTCAACTCATCGTGTCGGGAACACGGCAGGGAACCCACGCTTACACATTGGCGCAAACCGGCGGCAGGTGGCAGGCGACGGAGATCTGGAAGAACCCGGACATCGCGATGTATATGAGCTCGCCCGTTTTTGGCGACGGGTTGATCTATGGTCATTCTTCCAAACGGAAGGGGCAGTTCTTTGCGATCGACGCGAAGACAGGCGCCGTGCGCTGGGCGACGGAGGGCAGAGAAGGCGAGCACGCTTCTTTGTTGCTTACGCCCGCACACATAATATTTTTGACTAACAACGCCGACTTGATCGTCGCGAAGCGCGGGACACCAGCGTTCACAGTCGAACGTCGTTATGAAGACGTGGCGCAGGCAACAACGTTTGCCAGCCCGGTAATACTTGGTACGAATATACTGGTCCGCGACGCGACCAGCTTAATGTTACTCACGTTTGGAACGTAAGTCACAGATTCACACCAATCTGTCGCTCCCAAAACTTGGAACACAACTCCGCACAACTTCTCGAGCGAATGATCGACGCCAGCGTCGATGGCATGTTCGCGTTCGATCGCGACTGCCGGCTCATTGCCTGGAACCGGGCGATGCAGCGAATCTCCGGCTTCAGCCGCGATGAAGTGCTGGGCAAGCGTGTAGTTGATGTCTTTCCTTTTCTGCGTGAGGCCGGCAATGGGAGTTGCTTTTCCGCAGCCCTCGCCGGACAAGAAGTAGTTTTGGAAACTCATCCTTACGCTGAGACCGGTGTTTTCGAGAGTAGTTATTCACCTCTTCTGGACGAACAGAACAATGTCGTCGGTGTCATCGCCGTGATCGGCGACATCAGTGCGCGCAAGCAAGCGGAAGAGGCAACGAGACGTTTGGAATTTCACGTTGAGAGCTCGCCGCTCGCCGTTGTTGAATGGGACAGCGACTTCCGCGTCTCGCGCTGGTCTGCATCTGCTGAACACCTCTTCGGTTGGAAAGCTGAAGACGTACTCGGAAAACACGTCAACGAGTGGCGCTTTGTTTTTGCAGACGACGTCGATGCTGTGGCGCTGGTGACCAACCGCCAGCGCGAGGGCGTTGAAGTTCAGGGAGTGCAACACAATCGTAACTACACGCGCGAGGGCTCTATTCTTTACTGCGAATGGTACAACTCGGTGTTGCGCGACGAGCGCGGGAAACTGGTTTCCGTTCTCTCGCTCGTCCTCGACGTGACCGCGCGGCAAAGTGCGGAAGACGAACGAGCGGCGTCGCTGGTTCGCGAGCGCGACGCACGCAGGCACGCTGAAGAAGCAGATCGACTCAAGGATGAGTTTCTCGCGACACTCTCCCACGAGCTGCGCACGCCTTTGACGTCCATACTCGGCTGGGCGTCGATGATCCGCACGGGTGAAGTCGAGGGTTCGAACGCGACGCGCGCGATCGAAACAATTGAGCGTAACGCGCGTTCGCAGGCGCGCTTGATCGACGATCTCCTCGATGTTTCAAGGATCATCACGGGCAATCTCAGGCTCGACCTGCATCCACTCAATCTCGCGCCGATCGTCGAAGCTGCCCTCGATGCATTGCGGCCAACGGCAGATGTGAAAGGTATAAAGCTGCAAACGCGGTTTGTGCCTGGACAATGTCTGGTGAAAGGCGATCCAAATCGTCTGCGACAGGTGATCTGGAATCTGCTCTCGAACGCGATCAAGTTCACGCCGCGAGAAGGCAGCGTCAGTATCGATCTAACATTTTTGGAAACGACACCCCGACTAAACGTAGGCGATA
>JBKPPU010000340.1:0-16379 GCA_046733695.1 Acidobacteriota bacterium | reverse complement strand
GTGGATGGTTGTATTTGGTGCGGATGAGAGGACTTGAACCTCCACGATGTCACCATCACAGGCTTCTGAGACCTGCGCGTCTGCCAGTTCCGCCACATCCGCAAGATGCGGGGTAGGCCATTATGCGAATGCATCTGGAGGGTGTCAAGAAAGCCATCCACAGATTACACAGAGCGGTTTACTGAATCTGTGTAATCTGTGGACTCCGGGCTTTTTACCGCCAACGGCGGTTGTCCCAATCGCGGTCGCGATTATGGCGTCTGCGTTCCCACCTGTCGCGGTCACGATCACGGTCACGGTCGCGGTTACGGCGACTGCGTCTGAAGATGTTGCCAAAACGGTCACGGTCATCTCGATTCGGCCCACGACCGTCCCAGCGTCCATCGCGCGCGTCGTGGCAGTTAACAAACTTCTCGCACTTCTTATCCAGGCCACGACCTCGACCGCGTCCCTGGGCCATGGCGTCAGTCGACATCCCGACGAATAACATGAGACCCAAAACAAGAATTCCAAACAAACTCTTTGAAGTTAAACGCTTCATAAGTTCCTCCTTAAATACCAACGGCCTATGAGGTTCCGGGGCCTCAATTGGGCTAACATAGCAACAATTTCAGTGCCGCTGCACCAACCTTTTAATGACTGGGTTATTATGATTTCGTATCGAAATGGGAATCATGGCTAACGTTTCACTGTGGCAAGAACAACTGGCAGCACGACTTACAGCGGTGCGCGAGCGGATTGCCGCGGCCGCGAACGCTTCTGGCCGCGAGCCCGAAGAGGTCAAACTGATTGCCATCAGCAAGACCCATCCAGCGTCTGTAATAAGGACACTGATCGAGCTCGGGGCTGGCGATTTAGGAGAGAATCGCGTCCAGGAGGCGGAAGAAAAGATCGCCGAAATCGGCCGCGACCGTGCGCGCTGGCACCTTGTAGGACACCTTCAGGCAAATAAAGCGAGGCGTGCAGTCAATCTCTTTGAGGTCATTCATTCGGTCGATTCACTCGATCTGGCACAACGCCTCGAACGTCTGTGCGCTGAAGAAGGGCGTGAGAAGTTGCCGGTCTTAATACAGGTTGACCTGGGCCACGAAGAGACGAAATCGGGTATCGATGAGTCGGAACTAACCCATATGGTTGAGGGTCTAAAGTCACTAACTCACCTGGATCTCATCGGGCTAATGACGCTGCCGCCCTTTTTTGACGACACGGAACAAAGCCGTCCCTTCTTTCGTCGATTACGTGAGCTGAGGGACGAGCTCGGAAGTCGCGGCGCTTTTGGAAATCGCAAAGGTGAACTCTCGATGGGTATGACTCACGATTTTGAAATAGCGATTCAGGAAGGAGCGACGATGGTGCGCATCGGTACGGCCATCTTCGGCGAACGGGTCCCGAGACCATAACAACTATGCTCATCATTGCTCGAATTCACGAGTTTGTAATACACGCCGTTGAGCTGGCCATTGCAGCAGTGATCCTGTTAATGGTCGTGCGACTGATTACCGACGCGATGGATCTAAATCCATTTGCATGGACCTCTCGCACTGTAAGACGGCTCAGCGATCCCCTGGTGATTCCGACGCGCGGTGGCTTGCGTGCAATCGGTGTCGATCCGAAATTTGCCCCACTAGTCGTGATACTGATCTCCGTGCTCGCAGGTTACTTCGTGTTGCAGTTGGTCACAGCCATTGCTGTGATGATAGCGGGTGTCGCAGAGAGCGCGCGGATTGGAGCATTCTTCTGGGTGCTGGGTTTCATTCTCCACGGTCTGTTGTCTATCTACTCGCTGTTGATTCTGATTCGTGTGATCTTCTCCCTCGCGATGCTGAGTTACACCAATCGGATGATGCGGTTTCTGGTCGATGTTACTGAGCCAATACTGGGACCGTTACGAAGAGTGGTGCCGACGATCGGACGGTTCGACGTCTCTCCAATCGTCGCGCTTCTGATTGTCTGGGTCTGTCAGGCTGCGGTTGCGGGCACGCTTTTGCGCGGCGCACGATTTTTTAACTTTGAATAGAGGTCCGGAGAAACCAGTGCCAGCCGAGGTTAGGATTTGATCGAGCATTCGAATCGCGACGGAAGACTAGTGTTCAAGGTGCAGGTTGTTCCACGTTCTTCTCGAAGCGAAGTGGCCGGAGAACATAATGGTTCGTTGCGAGTTCGCGTTTCATCGCCGCCGGTCGAAGGTGCAGCGAACAAGGAGTTGACTCACGTGCTGGCGAAGGCGTTCAACGTTTCCCGAAGCGCTGTGAGTATTGTGAGTGGACAAAACAGTCGTTTGAAGCAGGTGAGTATCGAAGGCGTTACTTCTTCATCTCTTTCAGAGTTGCTTCGCGGAAGCAAATCGTAGATGGAGCCGGAAAAGATTTCCCATTACAGAATTCTCGAAAAGCTCGGTGCGGGTGGCATGGGTGTGGTTTACCTGGCCGAGGATTTGAAGCTCGGGCGCAAAGTTGCGATCAAGGTACTCAGTCACGAGTTCACCACTAACAGAGACCGCTTGCACCGTTTCGAGCAGGAAGCTTCAGCGGCTTCCAATCTCAATCATCCGAACATCCTGACGATTCACGAAGTCGGGCTCGACGATGGCAGGCATTACATCGCAACGGAGTTCATCGACGGCTCCACGTTGCGTCGTAAGGCTGCGGCTCAACACCTCGAGATTCCGGAAATCCTCGACATCGCGGTCCAGGTTGCAAGCGCACTCGAGGAAGCTCACAGTGCCGGGATCGTCCATCGCGACATCAAGCCTGACAACATCATGGTCCGTCGCAACGGCTATGTGAAGGTGTTGGACTTCGGACTCGCAAAATTGACCGAGACTGTCGACCGAACTCCTTCCGACGGCGAAGCCTCAACGCGCGTTTTCGTGCAGACCGACGCCGGCGTCGTGATGGGTACATCGCATTACATGTCGCCGGAACAAGCGCGCGGAAAGCCGGTCGACGCACGCAGCGACATCTGGAGCCTTGGCGTCGTGATCTACGAAATGGTTGCCGGTCGAACTCCCTTCGAAGGAGAAACGTCAACCGACGTCATCGTCGCTATCACGCAGAAAGAGCCGCCGCCGATCGCGCGTTTTGCGCCCAACGTTCCTGCCGAGCTCGAGTGGATCGTGATGAAGGCGTTGCGCAAAGATCGTGACGAGCGTTACCAGACAATTAAGGAACTGATCACCGACCTGCGCCGCCTCAAGCAGCGTTTGGAGTTTGAAACTGAGCTCGAACGCTCCGCCGGTCCAAACAGCGTTACCAGATCACGAATCAGTGAACCGACTTCGTTGACAACGCCCGAACGCGTCGTACCGACAGCGGCAAAGACGGTCAGTCATGTTTCAAGCGCAGAGTACATCGCGAACGGAATCAAACGGCACAAGATCGCGGCTGCTGTAGTCGCGCTTCTTCTCGTCGTCGCCAGCGCTTCAGCGTTTTATTTGTACCGGCGCAACTCGGCGCCACTTCGCGAGCGCGACACAGTTCTCTTGACCGATTTCGTCAACACAACCGGCGAACCCGTCTTTGACGGAACTCTCAAACAGGCACTCGCAGTTCAGCTCGGACAGACACCCTTCCTGACTTTGTTTCCCGAGGATCGTGTGCGCGAGACGCTGCGGTTCATGGGCCGCTCGGCTGACGATCGAGTGACACGTGACGTTGGCCGCGAGATCTGCGAACGGCAGGGAATCAAAGCGATGCTGACAGGCTCGATCGCAACCCTCGGCAGTCATTATGTGATCACTTTGGAGGCGCTGAATCCACGCTCCGGCGATCCCATCGCGCGTGAGCAGATCGAAGCCGAGAGTAAAGAGAAGGTGCTCTCGTCACTCGGAACCGCAGCCTCAAACCTGCGAAAGAAGCTCGGTGAATCGTTGGGCTCGATTCAAAAGTATGACGTGAACATCGAGCAGGCCACGACCTCTTCGCTCGAAGCACTCAAGGCCTTTACGATGGCCAATGAGGAACGCGCCAAGGGAAGGCCCCGCGAGTCGTTAACCTTCTACAAACGAGCTATCGATCTCGATCCAAACTTTGCCATGGCTTACGCAAGGATCGGGGTTCATTACGGCAACTTCGAACAGCTTGAAGCTGCGAAGCCGTATGTCGAAAAAGCCTACGAACTTCGAGACCGTGTAAGCGAGCGCGAAAAACTCTATATCACCGAGAAGTATTTGACTTACATCGCCGGCGATATCGACAAGACAATCGAAACGTTGCAGACGTGGGCGCGTCTTTATCCAAACGACTTCATCCCACACAACAACCTTTCGATTAATTATCAACTCATCGGGCGTTACGACGAGGCGGTAAAACAGGCTCTCGAAGCTGTGCGACTCAGCCCCGATAACATGAATGCCAAAGACAATCTGGTGGCGAGCTTCGTTGGCCTCGGACGTTTTGACGAAGCGGAACAGGCAGAACGAGAGGCACAAAAGATCAACGCTGAAGCGTTGTCGGCACATGCTTATAACTATTTGTTTGCTTACATGCGACGCGATCAGGCAGCGATGGATCGTGAAGTCCAATGGGCCAAAGGCAAACCCGAGGACTCGGAACTCACGATGATTACGAGTTTCGCAGCTCTGTCGTTGGGCAAGTTGAAACAAGCTCGCGAACTGCAAAAGCGTTCTCTCGAGTTATTCAAGCAGCAGGATCGTGCTGAGGCAGCCACGACTGCGTTGTTGACGATGGCGGCGCACCTTGAACAACTCGGCCAGTGTGACGACGCAAAATCGAATGCAAAGAACGGGCTCGGATTGCTCCGTGGCCAGAAGAGTCTTGCGATGGGCGCGTTTGTCTATGCGGCGTGCGATGATGTGAGTCAGGCGCAGTCGTTGCTCAATGACGCACGCTCAGCCTATCCCAAAAACACCGTCATCAATGTAATAGTAACGCCGATCGTTACTGCGATCGCCGAGCAACGCAAAGGAAATTTCAGTCAGGCGACTCAGTTGTTGGAATCAGTTCGCAGTTATCAATTCGGGATCGTGCTTGGTTCTTCAACTGCGTATTTGAGAGGCAATCTCTACTTGCAGCAGCGCATGGGGAAAGAAGCCGCGGCGGAATTCCAATCAATCATCGATCATCCCGGAAGCGACTATCTTGCTCCGGCCCACACGCTCGCACACCTCGGTCTCGCCCGTGCGGCGGCGATCAACGGCGACACGGCGGCCGCGCGTAAGGCCTATCAGGATTTCTTTGCAGTGTGGAAGGACGCGGATTCAGACCTGCCAGTGTTGGTGCAGGCGAGGAAAGAGTACGCCGACTTGGACACAGTCAGAACCACCTCGCGGTAGCGGGTGGGTGCGAAGCCTGTTTGCATTGGAGCCTACGGCGTACCCACCCGCTACCGCGAGGTGGTTCTGACTGTATCCAAGCTGGTTCCTGAGTGACTACAAGAAAAGACTGACGTCTTGTGATATATTCCCATCCCTGACAACCGCACAATTCCAGAAGGATCTAAACCCAAATGTCCGGACATTCCAAATGGCATAGTATTAAACACAAGAAAGGCGCGCTCGATGCCAAGCGCGGCAAGCTGTTCACGAAGTTTATTAAGGAAATCACCGTCGCAGCGCGTACCGGTGGCGGTGATCCAGACGCCAATGCGCGCCTGCGTAAGGCCATTCTCGACGCCAAGGGCGGCAATATGCCGAACGAGACCATCGATCGCGCGATTCGTCGTGGCACGGGCGAAGAAGAAGGCGTCAACTACGAAGAGATCACGTACGAGGGTTATGGTCCAGGCGGCGTGGCGTTGTTGATTCAGTCGATGACTGACAACCGCAACCGCACCGTGGCGGAGATTCGCCACATCTTTTCGAAGAACGGCGGCAACCTTGGTGAATCGGGTTCAGTGGGTTGGATGTTTGAGAAGAAGGGTTACATCGTTGTCGAAAAGGCGGCGAAGTCTGAGGAAGAATTGTTTGAACTCGCGATCGACGCCGGCGCTGACGATCTGCGCGATGATGAGGACAACTTCGAGATCATTACTTCACCCGAGGCGTTCGATGGTGTGCTGAACGCGGTGAAGGGAGCCGGGATAGAGCCGCAGGTCGCGGAAGTTGAAATGGTCCCGCAAAACTATATTCGGCTCGAGGGCGCCGATGCGCGCCAGATGTTGAAACTCGTGGAAGCGCTCGAAGATCACGACGACGTGCAAAAGGTCTCAGCAAACTTCGACATCAGCGAAGCCGACATGGCTGCTGCGTGAAATCGATCGAATCTTGTAAATCCTGTCAATCCTGTAATCCTGTCTAACATGAGACATGATTCCTAAGATTTACAGGATTTACAAGATTCAGGCCTGGGCTTGTTGAGCTGGTTCGGATTCCTCGGTTCTAACCGGTTCACCCATCACAATCCTGACGTTGTGCGTTTTCTCATCGTCGACTAATGCGATCGAGTTTTCAGTCTGCTCTGTACCATCCACCTCGACAATCACCACACCACGACTGACACCGAGCGGGTTCTCGACTTTGATCCGGTAAACCGCGCGCCCACGTCTGTACGTGATCTCGAAATCGCGCCACCAGCGCGGGACGCAGGGATTGATCTCGAGTCGATCGTGCTGCAGTTTGAAGCCAAGTATCGACTCCAGTCCCGCGCGATACATCCAGCCTGCCGAGCCCGTGTACCACGTCCAGCCGCCACGTCCGTTGTGCGGCGGTACTGCATAAACATCACCCACGGCCACGTACGGCTCAACCTTGTACTTGTGCAAACCGGCACGAGTCGATGAGTGATTGATCGGATTGAGCAGCGCGAAAAGCTCACCGGCACGTTCACCATCACCGAGCATCGAGTAAGCGATCATGGTCCAGATGGCTGCGTGCGTGTACTGCCCGCCGTTTTCACGCACCCCCGGAACGTATCCTTTTATATAACCGGGATCGAGACTGCCCTTGTCGAACGGCGGCGTGAAGAGAATCACCAGTCCATCGCCACGCCGGATCAAATACTCTTCAACCGCGGCCATCGCGCGTCCCATGCGATAGGGATCTGACCCGCCCGAAATTACCGACCACGACTGTGCAATCGAATCGATACGGCATTCCTCGTTTCGCGCAGAACCCAACGGCGTACCGTCGTCGAAATACGCGCGCCGGTACCAGTCGCCGTCCCACGCTTTCTCTTCGAGTGCCTTGCGCAGATTCTCCAGATGCTTTCGATACCGATTGCCACGCATTTTCTGCTTTCGAGCATCGACATGTGGAACAAATGCCGCCAGCGTCGTGTAGAGGAACCAGCCAAGCCAAACGCTTTCGCCCTTGCCCTGCTGGCCCACGCGATTCATACCGTCGTTCCAATCGCCTCCACCCATCAACGGCAATCCGTGTTTTCCAACGGCAAGACTGCGATCGAGTGCGCGCGCGCAGTGTTCGTAGATCGGTCCTGACTCCGCCGAGACTTGAGGTTGCGTGTAGAGTTCGTGCTGGTCATCCGTGAGTAGGGGCTGATCGAGGAAAGCGACGACTTCATCCAACACGGAAGCGTCGCCAGTAACATTGATGTAGAACGAGGTCACAAACGGTAACCAGATCAGATCATCCGAGATCCTTGTGCGCACGCCGCGTCCACTTGGCGGATGCCACCAGTGTTGCACATCGCCTTCCTTGAACTGGTGTGCCGCGGCGAGCAGGATCTGTTGGCGTGCGATGTCGGGCCGGCTGTAGACGAGCGCCATCACGTCCTGCAACTGATCGCGGAAACCGAACGCGCCGCCTGACTGGTAAAACGCTGTGCGTGCCCAGATACGGCACGAAAGCGTCTGGTACAAGAGCCAGCGATTGAGCATCGTGTCGAGCGCAGCATCAGGCGTTCGCACCTCAACCGATCCGAGAACTCCGTCCCAGTGGGCCAGCACTTTTTCAAATGCAGCGTTCACGGTTCCGGACTGACGGAACTTTGCGACCAGTTCCTGTGCGGCACTTTTCGACTGAGCCTCGCCCAGTAAAAAGATTACTTCGCGAGCTTCGTTGGGGGCGAGCTCAATGTTTGTTTGAATTGCCGCGCACGGATCCAATCCGGCTCCGTCTCTTCCGGCCAGGTTCAGTCGTTTGAGTGCGGCGGGAGTTTCGAGCGAGCTGTTCCGGCCGATGAATTCTTTGCGGTCGCATGTCGCACTCAAGATTTGTTCGCTCGTTGCTACAAAAGCGACGCGATCTGCAAACTCGTTATTGAATGGATTGCGCGCAAAGATCGTCGAAGCGGGCGCGTCGATTTCAGTGATGATGTAAGGCGCTGAGGAAGGTCTGGTGACACCGAGTACCAGTTCGTTGAAATTGGTTACGGTAATTCTTCGTTTTCTCGCCGTGCGATTCCGCAAACGAAGCAATGAGATCTTTACCGAAGCATCGAGTGGCGCAAATAGCAGCAGCTCCTGCGAGATGCCCTGACTGGTGTGTTCAAACACGCTGTAACCCTGACCGTGTCTGATGATGTACGGCTCGCGCTCGCGGATCGGGAGTGGTGTCGCAGACCAGATCGTGCCCGTGTCGTCGTCGCGGAGATAGACCACTTCGCCCGGCGTGTCACTCACCGCATCGTTGGACCAGGGAGTAAGTCGATTCTCATGACTGTTGAGTGACCACGTGCAACCGCCGCCTGTTTCCGTAATCTGAAAGCCAAACTCCACCTGGTTGCCAATCACATTCGACCACGGCGCGGGCGTCCATTGTTCAGCGCCAAGCAAGGTTACGTATTCACGACCGCCCTGATGGAAGCCACCAAGCCCGTTGAAGAAAGCAAGATCCGGTGGCGCCACGGTCAGTTCCGGATAAGTTTGCGACGGCAGACGCGGCAACAGCGGCGGCGGCAACGGTTCTTCGACGCGCTTGCGTTCAATCTGATCCTCGAAGGCGCCACGTTCCGCGACGATCACGACTCGCGCCACGGCATGAAGCAGTATCCGGTCAGCCTCAGGCATTTGATCGGAGCGACGGAGGTAAACTCCGCCGGGCTTGTCTTGTAAACCCTGTAGACCGCTGGTCCTGATAACTGTTTGTAAATCCTCGTGCAGCAACTGGAGATAGTCCGTAGGCGTGTCGTTGAGGATTACGAGATCGATCTTCAGTCCTTTGTAGTGTAGATACTCGTGTCCGCGCACGAGCTTCTTCACGGTCCGCATGTCAGCAGCTTTATTGATGCGAACGACGACAATCGGCAGGTCGCCACTGATTCCGTATGCCCACAGACTTGATTGTGCTTTGGTGTTGAGCGCGAGCACGTGTGGCGTCGGGCGCAGCGAGGGATCGGAATAGACGATGCGGGCTGCCAGACGCTGAAACAGGTGCGCTTCCTCGGCATCGATCTTGAGGTGGCTCATCTCGACCTGAGCTTTGGTCCAGGCGAGACGCAGTTCGCGTTCGAAGATGTTCGGGTCGTGATACTTGTCGGCGAGTGCGACTGCTTCTTCACGTGAGCGAGCCACGGCGGTGCTGAATGAACACCGCGCGGTTTGATTCGGCTGAAGTCTCACGCGGCGGCGGAGACTGAATACAGGATCGAGCACCGCTCCCGTTGTGTTTGAAAGTGGGCGATCTTCCATCACGGCGATCGGATTGCCGGCTGTGCGTCCACGTCCGAGAAACCGGCCGCGGTCCGTTTCATACTGCGTCGCGCCGATAACCTCACCTTCGGCGACGACGACGTGAACGCCCCAGATCGGTCGATCGTCAGAAGAACGTTGGCGGCGATGAGCCAGCAGTGCGTTCTCACCAGCAAAGAATTCAGTCTCGATAAATAGATTGCTAAACGCCTGGTGTGCGGCGTCGGCATTCGGAGTCGCGAGCACGACCTCGGCGTAGCTGGTTAACTCGATCTCACGTGTGCGTGAAGAGAGATTCGTCAGCGAGATACGCCTGACTTCGGCGTTATCTTCCGCCGACACGACGACTTCCATGCGCGTCGCGATGCCTGAGTCGATACGCCGGAAGTCTGCTTTGTCTTCTGAAAAAGCGACGTGATACGACTGCGATCGTTGTCGCACCGGCTGATGACCGGCCGACCAGACCGCACCGCTGCGCACGTCACGCAGGTAAATGAACGCACCCCAGTTGTCGCGAGTTACGTCTTCACGCCAACGAGTGACTGCGTCGCCTTCGCATTTTGAATAACCCGAACCCGCCGTCGTGAGCATGACGTTGTAAGCGCCATTCGAAAGCAACTGCGTCCGTGGTGTTGAGAAATCGGCCGACTCGTAAACACGTGTGATTACTGCCGGGTTCATTTGACTGGCCACACGACCTGTCAACACCTCTTCCGCGCGTGGATGAGCGGCAGGTACGCCGACTGGTATGCGTTCCTGGAGCAGTAACTCGGTTGCCTGAACGGTGGGATCTGAATGAAAACGGTTTTGGACCAGATCCTCGTGAAGAACGTTGGAGAGTGAGACGAGACTCATGCCCTGGTGGTGCGTCATGAAAGCACGAATCAGCACCGACTTCTGATTTTCAGGCAAACGCTCGGCGGTGTAGTCAATCGACTCGTAAAAACCGTAAGGTCCAAGCGCGCCCTCTTTTTGCAACCGGCGCAGATTAGCAATTGCCGCCGCGGGATCGATCTCCGCGGCGAGCATCGAGGCGTAAGGAGCGACCACCAGATCTTCGATTAGCCCACGTTTGAGGCCGAGTCCGGGCACACCGAATGGACCGTACTGATAGTTCAGATGAAGATCGCGCACGTTGTAGGCGGCTTCAGAAATTCCCCACGGGACGCCGCGTTCCTGGCCGTACTCAATCTGCCGGTCGACGATTGTTCGATAAGTTTCCGACAGCAGCGTAGCCTGATAATTACGCATTACGAGCAGCGGCATCAGATACTCGAACATCGTTCCGGTCCACGAGATCAGTGCGCGCCCGCCATCGACCTTCGTGAGCGCGCGACCCATGCGAAACCAATGTTGCTGCGGAACATCTCCTTTCGCGATACCGACAAAACTCGCCAGGCGTGCTTCGGAAGCGAGTAGATCGTAATAAGAATCATCGACCTTCGACGCCGTGACGTTATACCCGATTGGAAACAGTTTGCGTTCGACGTCGAAGAGAAAAGAGAAATCCATTTCGTCGATAATCTTGTCGCATTGGCGAGCGAGGCGGCTGAAACGCGACAACATATCCGACGCAGCACCGGCGGATTGTTCGAGTGCTTTGGTCAGTCGTGAGGCTGTTTGTGCCAGAGTTGGTGAGGTATGGTCTTGCATGGCCGCCAGTTGGACCAGAACCTTGTCGCAAAGTTGCGGCACATCGGCGAGCGCCGGCACATGCTGGAGAAGACTAACGATCGATTCCCATTCTTTGTTTGCACCAGCGGTGGCCTCGTCAAACAAAGGCAGCAGGCGACTCCAGCTCGTGATGGTATCGACGTCTCTGCGGCGTGATTTGACCTGATGGGTCAGCGCTCCAACCCACCACCGCAGTTCCTTGAAACTGACTTCACCATGTTCGTGTGCGAGGGCAGCAACGATGTCTTCGATTTCAGAAACGCGCCGAGCGAACGAATCAAACAACACCACCCACGACAAAAGATTATTGTCCGGTTTCGTCTGAAGTAGTTTCTGACACGCAGCGATCTCGTCTTGCAACTGTCTGACGGTTACGACGTCGGTACGCTGGCGGGAGCTGCCGAGGCTGCTCGCTTCTGTGCCGATGGCCTTAATCGTGTCGTTCAATCCCTCGATCACGCTCCTATCAAACAGGCTGTTGTCGGGAAACTCGATGCAGGCTTGTTTCACTGCGAGCAGGTGTCCGGCGAGGTTGCCGCTGTCGACGGTCGAGATGTATTGCGGCAGAAGAGGCTCGAGAGTCTTGGTGTCGTACCAGTTGAAAAAATGACCGTGCAGGCGGTTTAGTTGGGCCAACGTGGAAAACGTTAGTTCCTGACGTTCGACTAATTCGAGCGCCCCGACGTATCCGAGATCACGCGCCGAGCAGTTTGCCAGCAGCAATAAGCCCATGTTCGTGGGAGAAGTACGATGCGCGACGACTGGCGCCGGATCTTCCTGGTAGTTGTCAGGTGGCAGCCAGTTGTCTTCAGCACCTACAAAACTCTCGAAGAAGCGCCACGTGCGGCGCGCGATGAGTCGTACAAAAGCAGCGTCGTCAGCACTCAACAGCTTTCGTTCGGCCGCTCTCGGTTTGCTCACGAGGTAAGCGATGAACGGAGAAAGCATCCAGACGACAAAGAGCGTGCCCATCACCGGCAGGCCTGCAGGTTTCAGGCTGATCGTGAGACCGAGCGCGATCAATGTCAGGACCAGAGCAGGCAGCATGAACCGCACAAACGACCCCACATCGTTTCGTACTGACTTCTCCGCTTCGGCTGCCGAAACCCACTCGAGTAGTTTCCTTTTCGAGATTAGCTGGCGGTACAAAGCACGCACGATAGCGTCGCACATCAGCCATGCCTGATGTGGAAGAAACACAAACGAGAGCGCGATCTGTGCGGTGTTCGTGCGGAAGTCGCCCCAGAGGCTCCAGAAGTGACTGGTCCATGGTAGTCCACGCGGATGGATCAGCAGACCCGTGGTCACGTGCAGGTAAACCGGAAATGCGATCACCAGAAAAACGAAGAGACACCAGAGCAACGTCGAGCCTGGGAATAGGGCGCACGAAGCGACGAGCCACAGGAACAAGGATGGAGCAACAAGACTGCGACGCAGATTGTCGAGAATCTTCCAGCGCGCCATCACCGGCAGCACGTTATGTACCTTGCGTCGTTCGCCGTCCGGTACGGTCAGAAATAGCCAGCGAATGATTTGCCAGTCGCCGCGTGTCCAGCGATGTGATCGCTTTGCGTAGGCTTCGTACGACGCGGGATAGTCGTCGAGAAGTTCGATGTCCGTTGCTAGAGCCGCGCGTGCGAATAACGACTCGAAGAGATCGTGGCTGAGTAGGGCATTCGCGGGCACACGGTTGTCGAGGGTGCGCTGGAACGCGTCGACCTCGTACAAACCTTTGCCGGTAAAGCTTCCTTCGCCGAAAAAGTCCTGATACACGTCGGAGACTGCGGTGGTGTAAGGATCGATGCCGGTGTAACCGGAAAAGACTTGCACAAACTTCGAACGTGAAGCACTCGCCAGCGAGATGCTGACGCGCGGTTGCAGAATGCCGTAGCCGTCAGTCACGCGATTCGTTGCCGCGTCGATGGCGGGTTGGTTGAGCGGGTGGATAGCGGCGCCGACGAGCTTGCGTGCCACGTCGCGTGGGAGTTGTGTGTCAGAGTCGAGAGTGATCACAAAACGAATCGACTTCAACAGCGCATCGTTCGCAGTTTGGACCACAAAGCTGGTATCCGGCGCGCCACGAAGCAGTCGATTAAACTCCTCGAGCTTACCGCGCTTGCGCTCCCAGCCCATCCATTTGCCTTCGCCTTCGTTCCACTGGCGTCTTCTGTGAAAGAGATGAAAGCGCTCGTTACCGTGATGGCGATTCAGAGCATCGATACCGCTTTGTGCGATCGCCAGCAGATTTGAATCTGTCGGTGTTTCTTCAGTGGCGGCATCAGGGAAGTCGCTCAACAAAGCAAAGTAAACATGATCGCCCTGATTCGCGAGATAGTGGACCTGGAGTCGTTCGACCAGTTCATGAACCTGTGAGTCGTACAGGAAGATGGTTGGCACTACTACAAACGTCGCCGCATCTTCGGGAATACCATCGGCCGTCTCCATGCGCGGCAGCAAACGCGGTGGAAAAAAGTGAGTGAGGTCCCAGTTGAGGACAGTCAATGCGAGATCGCTCGCGGGAATGAGAGCCAGCAGCGCCGTCAGGACCAGGAATTTCCAACTGACTCCATGGCTATACATCACGTTAAGCAGGAAGCCCATGATTAGCAACGTCATTAACATGAGGGTACCGATATAGGTCCCGGTTGAATGGCGCAGCAAAAAGCGACGGAGTCGTTCAGTTGGAAGTGGTTGATAGCTGAAAGTTGACTCGAGCCGGCTGAGGCCATCGTCGATTAGGTAATAACCGACGTGTCTTTGCGCGCCCGAGTTTTCCCCGGCCTGAGCCGCGAGATCGATTGCAGCCTGCGCGATTTTCAGTTCACTGGTATGAGTGCGTTTGCTGATACGTTCAACGACGTGGCGATAGCGATCGCGTGAAGCAAACTCCATTCGCGAATAGACGCCGGCGGGATCCTTGCCCAGCAACGGCTCGATCAAGCTGACTTTTTCAAAAAAGTCGTTCCAGTCGAGCGTCGAGAGCAGCCGCATGCTGGTGATGATGTTTCCGACTGTTACCTGAGCCGCTGCCTGTCGCTGGTGTTCGAGATGAATTATCTGTTCGACGCTCGTGCCTTGCCGCATCAGCAGTTTCTCGATCCAGTCCATTACCGGCATGACGGATGGGTGCTGCTCGCGGAGTCTTTGCACTAGTTGAACGAGGAACGGGTGTGGTAAGTCTTCGCGTTTTCCGAGTCGTTCGTTGACAAACGACATCACGCCCGTGGGTTGAAGTGAAGCGATTTCGAGTAGCTTGTCTGCGAGCTGGTCTGCTTCATCGCGTTGCGCGCGAGCACGAGCGATGTTGATCGCGAGCCGGCGCAGGTTCTCGACGAGGGCGAGACGAAGAGTGATCGCGACGGCCCACAGCTCGCCGATCGAAAGCGGAGCGACGATTTGATAAGCGGTTATGAATCTTTGCAGTGTATGTGTATCGAGACGCGAGTCAGTGTGGTCGATCAGCTCGAGTGCGACTGAGTAAATGCGCGGGTAGCCTTGCAATTCGCCCTGCGCGAGTTTCGGAAGTTCATGGTAATAGCTCTTCGGCAGATCCTGGCGAATCTCGCGGAGTTGTTCTTCAACGATGTGGTAGTTGTCGACGAGCCATTCAGCAGCGGGCGAGATGGTGTGGCCCTGGCGTAGTGCTTCGACGAGTACTTTGTAAGCGCCTTCGAGTTTACGTCCGTTGTCTTCGAGGCGTGGCAGGAGTTGCGCGCGGCCTTTTCGCGTAACGGTTTTGTGTTCGGCTGCGAGAGTCTGTGCGTATTGCTCGAGACGTTCGACACTGAAAAACTCCGCCTGGAACGGCTTCTCATCCGCATCACCCGCGGGGTGGCCTATTAATGAAGACAGCGATTCGAACAACTCACTCATGGAGTTTTTAGAAATTTTTTTACACCAACAAGCACGGGGCCAAAGTAACTTCGGGGGAAGTTTCAGAATATCATTTGTGCTTGGTAGTTGGTACTTCGTACTTGGTACTTTGTACTTTGGTTTCACAAAATCCACAAAGCACTAAGAACAAAGTACGAAGATCAATGTATACTTCGCGCGATGCGCGTGTTAGGAATTGATCCAGGAAGTCAGACGACAGGGTGGGGCGTGGTGGAAGGTGACGGGCGCCGCTATTCACTCATTGCGTTTGGTGCTATTCGCGTATCGTCGAGCCTGAAGTTTTCGACGCGACTGCTCAAGATGTGTAACGGGTTGGAGGAAGTGATCGCCCAGCATCGTCCGGATGATTGTGCTTTGGAAGACGCTTTCCTTGCGACCAACGTCAAGGTGAGTATGAAACTCGGGCAGGTGCGTGGCGTTGCGTTACTGGTTGCGGAGCGTGCCGGGCTTGAGATTTGTGAATATTCACCGCGGTTGATTAAGCAGACAGTGGTTGGATATGGCAATGCCGAGAAACATCAGGTGCAGGAGATGGTGCGGTTGCTGCTGTCGCTGAAGAGCGTGCCTTCGCCGCATGACGCGGCGGATGCGCTGGCCGTTGCGATTTGCCATTTCCATCACGCGGTGTTTAAAGAGAGAATAGCGGCAGTATAGGTCCTATAGGACTGATACGACCTATTAAAACCTCACGATTGGAGAAACACAATGCTTCCTCACAAGCTCACGTTTTGCCTGCTTCTTTCTCTTACTATTCCCAGCTCAATTCTCGCGCAGCAAAGAAAACCTCCCGCAGGTGGGGGTCTCGCGATCGTTGTTGATGAACGTCTCGCCGCACTGCGCGCGACGCCTCAGCTCAACGGACGGCTCGTGCGGCGTTTGAGCCGCGGACGTTTGTTAGCTGTCAGATCGATGAAGACGAGTGCCGATGGAATCTCTTTCTTTCTGGTGAATGTCTCGAGCCGCACTCATGGCTGGATTCAACGCGAAGCTGTTGTCTCGCCATCCCGTCCCGGCGAGGATCAAAGACTGCTCACGTTAATAGAACGCTCTGAAGGCTTCGATCGCATCCAACGCGCACGAATCTTTCTCGATCACTTTCCACGTTCACGCCATCGTCCGGCCGTTCTTTTGTTACTCGGCGATACCGCCGAAAATGTCGCCGCAAAACTATCGAACGATGCCGCACGTCGATTAAAAGATGACCGCCGCGGTGCACCCGAATTCAGTTATTTCCTGAACTACACCGGCCTCGATCGCTACAACCG
>JBKPPU010000339.1:0-8592 GCA_046733695.1 Acidobacteriota bacterium | reverse complement strand
ACCGGCGATTGACTGACCGCCAGTTACTCATCGGGATACAAATTGGCAACTTGAGTGTGTACATGCTTCGGTTGCCATCCTATAGGGAGCTTCGGCAAACTGTAGGAAAACGGATTGGGCTGCTTTCAGCTTGCTGGGAGCAGCCCATTTCGTTTTAAATCATTCTTAAATTCATCTGCGTTCATCTGTGGCCCTCTTTATTACCCTCCAGGAAAGTGATAGATTACGCGCTTCCTAAAACAGAAAAAGTTTCTCCCCCGTTTTCCACGTCGCTGAAAAGCGCCTCAATGTATTTGTTCGATCGAGAGATCGATAGGAGGGATTAATCGAAATGACCGAAGCACGAATGCAAGAGACACCCGAAATCAAGCCCGGAAATTTTTGTTGGGTGGAGCTCGGCACCAGCGATAGCGATGCCGCGAAGAGTTTTTACTCACAACTATTCGGCTGGGAGTTTAAAGACAACCCGATGGGCCCAGACATGACGTACACGATGCTGAAACTGGGCGGCAAAGATGTCGGCGGGCTTTATAAGCTGGGACCTGACATGGTTGAGCAGGGCATTCCCCCTCACTGGTTGACTTATGTCGCCGTTACGAACGCAGACGAGAAAGTCGAGAAAGCAAAAGCTGAAGGCGCGACTATCATGAATGGACCATTCGACGTAGCTACGCACGGACGAATGGCTGTTATCAAGGATCCGACTGACGCCGTTTTCGCGGTCTGGCAAGCTCTTGACACCGCCGGCTCAGGTGTTTGGGGTGTGCCCGGCGCTGCCACATGGAGCGAGCTTGGTACGAACGATCCAAAAAGAGCGGTGGAGTTTTATTCGAATGTGTTTGGTTGGACCACACAACCGTTCGGTGACGGTCCGATGCCTTACACGCTTTTCCAGAATGACGGCAAGGGTATTGGCGGCGCATACAAGCTCACGCCTGAAATGGGTCCGGTCCCGCCGCACTGGCTGGTCTACTTTTCGGTCGAGGATGCCGACGCCACGGTTCAAAAGGCCACTGAGCTCGGCGCACACGTCATGAAGCCGGCTGAAGAAATTCCCGGCGTAGGACGTTTTGCGATCCTCATCGATCCGCAGGGTGCTGCGTTCGCGATTATCAAAACGCAACCACACGGATAATTTCATTGCCAATTGCCAAATGCCGATTGCCAATTGGAGAAATTGGCAATTGGCAATCGGCAATTGGAAATGATCGATGAAAGCGCGCATTGTTTGGTTAATTCTCTGCGGTATCTGGGGCTCGACCTGGCTATTTATCAAGCTTGGTCTGGCTGATCTGCCTCCCATCACTTTTGCGGGCATCAGATTCGTAATCGCCTGCACCATTCTTTTCTCTTTAATCCGGATTAGACGCATTCCGCTGCCGCGAGCACGCGCGGATTGGATTCTGCTTGCCAGCTCAGGAATTCTCTCGTTCGGTCTCAACTACGGTCTGGTGTTCTGGGGAGAGCAGTACATCACCTCAGGACTCGCTGCTCTGCTGCAAGCAACACTTCCCGCCTTCGGACTTGTCTTTGCGCATCTTCATTTGCCGTCGGAACGTTTGAGCTGGACGAAGATTGGCGGCGTCGTGTTGGGTGTGTTTGGTGTGGGGGTGGTCTTTTCGAATCAACTCGTAGTTTCCGGAAGGCAGGCGCTGGCGGGTTGTGTGGCGTTGGTTTTAAGCGCCATGTTTGCGGCTTATTCGAATGTCCTCGTGAAGGCGTTTGGAAAACATCTCAATCCCGCAGTGCTCAGTGCCGGTCAAATGTTGTTTGGTTTAATACTGCTGCTCGGTGTCGGCCTCCCGCTCGAGGGCAATCCCTTTCGCTTTCACTGGACGCCAATCGCTGTGATCGCGATGTTGTACCTGGCGATCGTCGGTTCAGTAATCGCATTTTTGCTTTACTACTGGTTAGTGCTGAACATGGACGTCACCAAATCGATGTTGATTGCGTTGGTGACACCAGTCGTCGCAGTTCTCCTCGGCATGCTTGTCCTGGACGAAGAGTTCGGCTGGCGCACCCTCGCCGGCGGCGCAATGATCATCCTCGGGATCGGTTTTATCGTCGTACGTAAAACTAAAAAGAAAGAAAGCGATCGAATGCCTGCCGTTCAATAAGACCCATTACTTGAATAATCGTGAACGAATAATGACATAGTCACCACTGAAGAGTTTAGGGACTTTGCGTCGGCCACCTGAAAGATAAAGGTCAACAGCAGGAGATAAGGATAAAAGGATGTCGTTGAGGTCAGATTGTTTCACAAGTGGAAAGGCCATTGCTTCACCATAAAGTTCGTCATAGGAAACAGTGGTCCGTCGAGAAGCAAGCAGTGTTCTGACGATTGCGTCTCGTGCACGCCCTACATAACGCTTTTGTAATTCACTAACCTTTGATGATTTTGGTGTAGGTGCGCCAAAAGGCAAACCAAATTGTGGTTGCTTATTGAGTTTTGTCTCATGACGAACTTCGTCTTGTTCCATCGAGGCTTTCACTTCTGCGTCTTTGAAAACCTGGATCCCGTGGAGACTATTTGTCGCGAAGACAAAGTAATAACGCACTTTTTCTTTGGACGGATCCATGATTACCGCTTGAGAGACATATTTAAACCGACATATGTCGCGCAGGCTCTTACAGTATTCATCAACAGCTGCTTCTTCTCGCTCGCCCGTTCCTTTGGGTAAAGATCTGATTCGGTCAATCACTCCTGGTCTTCCGAAGAAACCACGATAGCTTCCAACCAAGGGCTCTCGATCGACAAATCGAGTCAAAAAGGATGTCATTACGTTGAACAGTAATTCGCAGGGGCGAGTTCCGACAAGACTCTCCAACTGGGCCATGGGAGCCGCAGCCCAACCTTTTTGATCCAGGAACACAAGCTTGAATGGGTTAGTTCCAACAGTAGCAATGTATTCATCGATAAGCCGAATCTTATCTACGAAGCGGCCCTTTAGAGCTATAGCTCTAACCGAGTCAGTTGAATGGCTCTTCGTGAAACTCTCCAGCTGAACAAACGATTGCGGCTTCTTCTCAACAAAAACACAAACGCAACGAGTTGTCCTATTTACTTTGGACAGACCTGCGACGGCCTCGTTCAGTGACTTGAGTGCAATACCAAAGGAAGTATCACCGAACTCACGATCCCGTGATGCCCATGGGCCGGCAAAACCATCAATGAAAACCAATGGATTCCACTTACTGCTTGTTTTATAGACCCAACGAGTAAGATATTCAGCGAGCAAATAATGTTTTATATATGCTTGCTCGCGTCCTCGATAGTTTGTGAGGTCGACTTTAGGCATGCGTCAGAGGTGTATGAGGCACCCCGTCCCAAGTTGTTCCTTCCAGAATACGCCCAGCCAGTCTCTTGCTCATGCGCATCATTTCCACTGGCCGTTCGTTATTCAGTTCAATTAGTCTCGCCGTTCCCGTGTCGGTAACAAGCTGCATTGGGACCCACTGGCCCCACTGTTTAAAATGAAACGGAACATCCGAGTCCTGACACTGATGTAAGAGGCTAACTATCCAATCCGGATGCATTGGTCGTGAAGCTGCCCCACTTTCGCCCCCGGCGATGATCCAATCGATAGGATAAAACCCTTCTCGTCTAAACCACTGGCTGAGATCAAGAGGGCCCAATAATGGTTCACACGACAGAAATCTGATCTGTGCGGGACTCTTCACTAAAAACGGTAAACGCTTCTCAGCCTGGGTCTGGTTCTCGACAGTCGTACCAAGCCAGACATTCGCCGGCCAATTCACGCCCCACGGGGCGATACGTCTCACATTTTGTGGCCGTTTGGTGAGGAGGAGCCAATCAAGATGCGGCGTGTTATCAATTAGTTTCCACAACCGAACTCGTTCCGATTTTAAGTCGGCGCGATGTTCGAACACGTCAGCCATACTCGCGCAAAAAACCCTTTGACGCTCGCCTGATTGTCGAGCTTCTTCGTTCCATTTGAGTGGTTCACGCCAATGCGAATCACTAAAGAAGCGTCGCGGTGAATTTACATCCCAAAGGTTATGCCCCATTCGTTTGGCCCAGAGTTCCGCGTAGCAGTGATCGCAAGCGGGAGAAACTTTCTTGCAACCCCACCAGGGATTAAAGGTGTGATGTGTCCATTCGATATGTGAGTTTTTGCCCATGCGAGCTAAATAAACTTTATGAGTCTCGCAACATTCCTCGGTTAGAGCAAGTTGAACTCGCGGATCTGGGCTGCGAGATAGGCTTCGATTGCGAATGCGACGAGTGGTGCTTCTTCTGGGGAGTAATATTCGGGGAGACGGCGTAGTTGAGTGATTTGGGGTGACAACAACCAGAAGCCGCCGAATTCGGCGCCAAACTGATTATGGACTGCGAGTTCCAGCGCCGTACCGTGCACGACTCTAAGATACTTCGCCGAGTTTGGGTCCAGGTCGACAGTACAGTCACCCAGCGCAAACCCAATAAATTCAGCCTCACTCAGTGCTACGCTCGACATAACCTGACTTTCCTTTTGTGCTTATGCTGCATACCTGCGAATCAAGCCTTTCACCACACCCTGGATCCGGATGCTTTCCGTGATGATAAGCGGCTGGAACTCCGGGTTGGCAGCTTTGAGACGAATGACATCAGGCTCGCGGTAAAACTTTTTCACCGTTGCATAGGTGTCATCAATTAGCGCAATTACGATCTGCCCGTTCTCTGCAGTTTTCTGCGACGAGACGATGATGATGTCGCCATCCTCGATGTTTTCGTCGATCATCGAGTCGCCGCGGACACGCAGGGCATATGTGCGTCCGTGTCCCTGCAGGTTTTTGGGGACGGAAACAGTTTCGTGGCTGAGAATTGCCTCAATCGGCTTGCCCGCAGCCACGATTCCCAGTAAAGGGATATCATTGTCTCCATCACCGCCACCCTCTCTCTCCTTTTGCTCAACGATTTGGATTCCCCGGCTGACATTGGGAATGCGTTTGATTAACCCTTCTCGCTCCAGAGCCGTGAGCACAGCGTGAACGCTGGCTGACGATCTCATCTCAAAATGCCGGCCTATCTCAGCGATGGTGGGTGCTTCCTGATTGGACTCCATATACCCCCGGATGAAATCAAAGATTCTTTTTTGTTTAGGCGTTACTGCCATGACTAACTTCTCCCTCTTACCGCCCAGAATAAGTTTTCGGTTGACAACCGAAAATTGAGCGAACATTCTCGAACATATGGAGCGCGACGTCAAGTAGTTTTTTAGAGCCGAGCAGTGATGCGGGGGAGACCATTACGACTCGGCTCGCGTCGCGCGCCGTGACTCTAGCCCGGTAATCAGTTAGCCCCTCATCGTCCGGATTTTGAACCGCTTCTGGATAGGGCGACTGAACGCCACCACCGGGCTAAAGCCACGGCGCGCAACGAGGAGCTACTTAATTACCTTCGCGAGTTTTTTGAGGTCGTCGATAAACGCACGGAGTTCGAGGTGGCGCGTTTCATCGTCAGGAGCACGAAGAATTGAGGAAGGATGAACTGTGGCCATGACGTAGGGAGCAAGAGTTGAAGAAATGAATTCGCCGCGTTGTTTGGTGACTCGGAATTGGGGACCAAGCAGAGACTGGGCAGCGGTAGCGCCGAGAGCGACGATTACGTCAGGTTTGATGAGCGCGATTTCGGCTTCCAGCCAGGGACGGCAGGAAGCGATCTCGAGAGAGTTTGGTTTTTTGTGAATACGGCGTTTGCCGCGCGGTTCCCATTTGAAATGTTTGACGACATTGGTGACGTAAGTTTGTTTGCGATCGATGCCCGCCGCGTCCAGCGCATCGTCCAGCAAACGACCAGCAGGACCGACGAAAGGTCTGCCTGACAGATCTTCTTCGTTGCCCGGCTGCTCGCCAACAAACATGACTTTTACGCGCCTGGCCCCTTCACCAAAGACGGTCTGCGTCCCGGTTTTCCAGAGGTCGCAGGCCTGGCAATCGGCGGCGGCGTTTTTGAGCGACGGGAGCGTCAGGCGCGGTGGGATTAGATCTTCTGCCGGGCTTTTGAAAGGTTTTTTCGGCATTTGAATAGGACCTGTGACCTATAAGTCCTATAGGACCTATGTTGCAATTGCGGTGAGAGAATCTCACGATAATCATGAAAGCAGCATTCTCAAAAACAGAGTTCGAGGCCGATATGGTCAGCCGGTTTGGCGATGCGTTTAGGGTCCATGAAAAGCCTGTCGTCGAAACCCTTTCCACCGGGGTCAGTGAGATTGACGCCTCAACCGGCGGCCTGCCGCGTGGCGCAATCAGCGAGATTTTTGGACCGGCATCATCAGGGCGGACCAGCCTGATGTATTCAATGCTTGCTTACGCAACGAGGCACGAAGAGACATGTGCTCTCGTTGACACGAACGACGTGTTTGCGCCGACAGCTGCGACCGCGGCCGGCGTCGATTTTGATCGACTGCTGTGGGTTCGTTGTGCCGGCAATCTCGAACACGCTTTTAAGGCCGCCGATCTGTTGTTACATGCGGGGGGCTTCGGGCTCGTGATCCTGGATCTGGGAGATGTGGCGGGGAAAGAGGCGCGCCGGATCATATCTTCGTGGTGGTATCGCTTTCGTCGAACGGTCGAGGATCGGCCCACCGTGCTGGCGGTAATTTCTGAAGAGGCGTGCACTCGCTCGTGCGCTGCGCTGACGCTCGAGATGAACGGAGCTGCAGAGTGGTCCCGATCCAATCTCCTCCGTCACAACGCGATCAGGGTAAAACGTCAGCGTCCGATTTCTCCCTGGCGCACTGAGAGCCACTTCAGAGCGGCCCAGATTTGACGCCTTAGATCTTCCAGGATTTTTGCAGATTTTTGTTTCCGATGTTTGCTTGTATACATGCGCCGGACCTGCCGTCTTTGACGGAGTTTGCCTATAGCTTTTCCCCCATCGTGGAGGAGATCGGGAAGGGGACGGTTGTAATCGATGTTGAAGGATGTGAGTTGTTATTTGGCTCTCCTTACCAGCTCGCCACTGAAGTTGTTCAGCGAGCGGAAACTGCAATCAGTGTAGCCATAGCCGCCAATCCGGATGCCGCAATTCATGTCGCCAAGCACCTCAAAGGAATTACCTTCGTCTCTCCGGGTGAGGAGTTAACCTGTCTCGGAGAATTTCCGATCGAGCACCTCGACTACTCCCTCGTTAACGTCGAGCCAAAAGCTGCCGATCAGATTCTCGAGACACTGCGACTGTGGGGCATTCGCACCTTCGCGGACTTTGCCGCACTTCCGGTCTCCGGCGTTTCCGAACGTTTGGGACAAGCGGGAATAAAACTTCAGCAACTCGCTGCCGGAAAAACCGAGCGACATCTTCAGGTCAAACAACCTCCACCTGTTTTTGCAAATTCGATCGAACTCGAGCACGCCCTTAGCGAGCTCGAGCCGCTCTCATTTATTTTTGCGCGCCTGTTGCATCAACTCTGCGCCGCTCTGAATGCTTACGCGCTCGCGACGAATGAGCTGTCAGTGAGTCTGCAACTCGAAAACAAAACCACACACGAACGCAAATTGTCTTTGCCTCACCCGATGCGCGATCACAAGGTGTTTCTGAAGTTGTTGTTGCTTGACACGGAAATGCATCCACCGGCCGCAGCCGTCACGGCAGTTTCAATTGTCTGCGAACCGGTGAAGCCGCGTGTGTTGCAGAACGGACTGTTCGTGCCGCTTGCGCCGGCGCCTGACAAACTGGAACTGACACTCGCAAGACTCGCAAAACTTGTGGGTGAGCAGAATGTCGGTTCGCCCGAATTGCTCGACACGCACCGCCCCGACGCGTTCAGCATGAAGCGCTTCACGTTGCAGACGCAAAGAAAAAACAGCCGGCAATCGACCGGCAACCAGCAATCCCTGGGCTTTCGTCGCTATCGTCCACCACTGAAGGCAATTGTCGAAGCGGATCAGGGTTGCCCTACGCAGATCAGCGCCTGGGGCAAGCAGCGCAGTGTCTACGGGAAAGTCGTCGCTCTGGCTGGTCCATGGAGAACCACCGGCGATTGGTGGCGTGACGATAGTTGGGCGCGAGACGAATGGGACGTGACGCTCGACCGCCAGGGCCACCAAACTCTCTATCGCATCTATCGCGAGTTGAACACCGAGCACTGGTTCGTCGAAGGAAATTACGATTAGAGCCATCCACAGATTACGCAGATATCTTTTTAGTTTTTTCATCTGCGTAATCTGTGGATGGTTTGTGGCTATGTACGTTGAACTACATGCGCGGTCGGCTTTTAGTTTTTTGGAGGGCGCTTCGGTGCCTGAGGAGTTGATTGCTGCCGGTCTCGAGTTGGAGATGCCGGCGATGGCTTTGTTGGACCGCGATGGGGTTTATGGCGCACCGCGTTTTCACCTCTCTGCAAAAAAGAACGGCATCACGGCACATATCGGGGCCGAGATAAGTGTGCAAAAGCCAGGCGCACGAGGCATCTGCTCCGTTCCCGTCCTCGTCCGTAACCGCACCGGTTATCAGAATCTCTGTCGACTGATCACGCTGATGAAGTTGCGTGTGCCAAAACACGCAAAGCCGGGTGAAACCATCGTCACTTCTGACGAACTGGCCACATACGCCAAAGGTTTGATCTGTTTGACCGGAAGCTTTGATGG
>JBKPPU010000338.1:0-11657 GCA_046733695.1 Acidobacteriota bacterium | reverse complement strand
GATGTAGTGGAAGTGTGCGACAACGAAGTACGTGTCGCTCACGTGAACGTCAATCGCGAGCGAAGCCAGGAACAAACCCGTCATTCCGCCGACCGTAAACAGCCCGATAAACCCGAGCGCGTAAAGCATCGGCGTGTCGTAAGAGATCGACGATTTGTAGAGCGTCGCCGTCCAGTTGAAAACCTTGATTGCTGACGGAATCGCGACCGCGAAGCTCAGGAACGAGAAAATCATTCCCGCGTAGACTGACTGGCTGGTCACGAACAGGTGATGACCCCAAACGAGGAAGCCAAACACCGCGATAGCCAGACTTGAAAATGCGACGAAGCTGTAACCGAAGATGTTCTTGCGCGAGAAGTTTGCTATCAACTCGCTGACAACGCCCATCGACGGCAGCACCATGATGTAAACGGCCGGATGGGAGTAGAACCAGAACAGGTGTTGAAAGAGAATCGGATCCCCGCCCAGTGCCGGATCAAAAATGCCGACTCTCGCAACGCGCTCAAACGCCAGCAGCAGAACCGTGATCGCGATCACAGGAGTGCCGAGGATCATGATCAGGCTGGTTGCATAGTGTGACCAGATAAACAACGGCAAGCGAAACCACGTCATGCCGGGCGCTCGCATCGTGTGAATCGTGACGATGAAGTTCAGCCCGGTCAGAATCGACGAAAAGCCGTTGATGAAAATTCCCAGACCAGTCGCGACTACATACGAGTTTGAGAAGGTCGTGCTGAAAGGTGTGTAGAACGTCCAGCCTGTATCCACGCCGCCTGCGAGCAATGCGTAGATGGTGATAACTCCGCCCAGCAAATAGATGTACCAACTCAGAAGATTGATTCGTGGGAAAGCGAGATCTTTAGCCCCAATCATCATCGGCACGAGGAAATTTCCCAAGGTCGCCGGTATCGATGGAATGAGGAAGAAAAAGATCATTATGATGCCGTGCTGGGTGAAGACCTTGTTGTACGTGGCTGACTGGAGAAAGTCGCCCTGCGGCGTCAGCAGCTCGAGGCGAATCATCAATGCATAAATGCCGCCGATGAAGAAGAAAAAGGTGATTGACCCGAGATACAACAGCGCGATGCGCTTGTGATCTTTAGTCAGCAACCACGACTTCAAGCCGTATTGGGCATTGATGTAGTTGAGCTTCGATGGTACTGGTGGTTCGTAATACTCTATCGGTCTCATAACAAGTTACTTCAAATTCTGTGTTGGCGAACCTGCTGGTCGCGCGTTCGTTGCGCCGGGCGCTGCGGTTGATGCCGGTGCCTGCGTTTGCCCGCCTGCCGGTAACGACTTGATGAATGCGACGAGCTGCACCAACTGATCTTCAGTTACCTGGCCCTGGAACGTCGGCATGATTGCACCAAATCCGGCGACGAGCTTCGCCTGTGGATTCAGGATCGATTCACGCACGTAAGTGTCGTCTACGGGAACCGTCTCCCCGGTTTGCAATTGCGTTTTGTTGCCGAAGATTCCCGCCAGCGTCGGACCACGTCCACCCTCGCCGTTCTGTCCATGACAGGAGGCGCAGCCGAGTGATTGAAACAATTGCTGTCCCTGAGCCGCGGGTGTTCCGCTTCCTGTGTTTCCGCTCAACCAGTTATCAAATTCCCTCGGTTCCATGACGATGATCGAGCCAGTCATTCCCGAGTGATTCATGCCGCAGTACTCGGCACAGAACAAGTGATAGGTTCCCGGCGTTGTTGCTTCGAACCACATCGTCGTGTACTTGCCGGGCACCACGTCCATCTTGGTGCGAAAAGCAGGCACGAAGAAGTCGTGAATGACATCTTCGGACGTCATGATCAACTTGATCTTTCGGCCGACGGGGATGTGCAACTGGTTGATCTCGCGCTGTCCGGTTGCGTGCTGCAGTTTCCACATCCACTGTTTCCCAACGACGTAAACTTCGATCGCATTTGCCGGCGGTTTGTACTGCTGGAAATACACCTGCGCGCCCCAGCCAAACATGGTCATCGCGATGACAAAGGGGATAATGGTCCAGAGCGTCTCGAGCTTATGCGAACCTGCGATAGGCCGCGGAATTTCATAAGGCGTCCGGCGCCGGTAGCGAATGACAAAAAAGATCAGCACTGCCGAGATGAGCAGCGAAAAGAAGAGCGTGACACCCGAGAGATAGAAGTAGAGTGCGTCAACCTTCCACGACAAGGTCGAAGCGCTGTCAGGCACCAATGGAATCCACGACTGCATTACGAAGCGGCGCCTCCAGTTTTTACTTCCGTCAGTCCAGGTTTCCGTCCTTTGAGAAGCAGAATCATCGCTGCGATTGCGAGCAGCGTGGCCACGCCGGCGATGCGCATGACTTTCATTATTGCCACACCATATCTTCCTGTAGCCGGATCGTAGTGATAGCAATAGAGCAGCAGTTGCTCGACCGGACTTCCAATCTTGTTCGCCGACGATTCCATTAGTCCGAGACGCAGGTCACGCGCGGGATAGTCGACTCCGTAGAAGTACCGTGAGAGTTTTCCCTGCGGTGTTGTCAGCATGATGCCGCTGGCGTGTGCAAACTGTTTCGTGGCCTCGTCGTAGCGATAGTGAAATCCGACAGCGTCGGTTAATTGCGTAATGCTGGCCTGGTCTCCGGTCAAAAAGTGCCAGCCGCTTTCTGCATCCGCACGCATCCGCGCGGGCAGGTACTTCATGTAGACCTGCTTCTTTGCGCTCGCCATGGTACTCGTTTCTCGTGGATCGAAACTGACCGTGACCACGTCAAACTCTTTTCCAACCTGAAACGGTAAAACGCGAAACGACGTCACCATCGCGTTGAGCACCTGCGTGCAGAGCATTGGACAGTCGTAATAGACAAACGCCAGCACCACCGGCTTCCGTCCGAAATACTGATTGAGCTTGACTGACTGGCCGTTCTCGTCGCGAAAGAAGAGATCGAGCGGCAACTGTTGGTCCAGCTTCTGTTCGATTCGAACATCACGCAGCGCAGTCGGTAATCCTGTCGATGACTTTCCGGTTTCCGGACGCGCACCATAGAGTGGCGAACTCGGTCCGGGCGGAGATTGAGCAAAGGCCGCTGTCGTGAAAAGAAAAACCATCCACAGAGTACACAGATACCTCATTGCAACCTCTTCTCTACTACTCGGCCGGAACTCCACGCGGTTGGCGTGCTGACCGCGTAGTCAGACAACTTGCCGCCCGGCCCTTTAACCCTCGATGGCAACCCGTCGGAAACGACTTTCTCCATCGCCTGCTTGATCGGCATGCCGACGACCTTGCCGGACTGATCCTTTAGCCCGGTCGTCAGATTCTCATCCCACTGCGCGCGAAGAGCTTGATACTCGGCCTGTGGTATGGCCCGCTCGAGATTCTTCTTCTGCCCGTCTTCAAGTGTGATCTCAAAACCGGGCGCAGACTGGAGTCGCGGCTCAGGCGGCAGTCGTTTGGATTTCTCCGTTATAGCCATTGGACCACGGGTAGGTTCTTTCGCCTCCTGCGCTGCGAAGTATCTGAACAACCCCCACATTCCGACCGACACTGCCGCAGTTGCGAGCGTCAGCACGACGACGAACGTGAGCACGCCTCTGACGCTGACGTCACTGGTCTCGTGCGTGACTTCGACGTTGCGAATGTGCGAAACGTCCGGCGTTTCTGTCTTGTGCCCGTTCCCTGTGTGTTTGTTAGCCATCGAAATAAATCCTAATGCCCGCCAGCGTGCATTTGCTCGAGTGTCGACTCAAACTGCGGATCGTTAATCGGAATCAACGATCGTTTGCCTAGCTGCCAGGTAAAGAACCACAACCACAAACCACCAAAACCAAGTATCGAGATGACGTCGAGCCAGATCCACCTGTGATCGCGAAATGCGGGTACCAGCACCCACAGGAGATCTACGATACGCATCACCAGGATCAGTGCCGCAATCACCACCAGCTTGCGCGGATTGCGTTTGATACTCCGCGAAAGCAGGAACAAGAACGGCGCCGCGAAATGGAGTATTCCGATCGCGATGATAATCGCTCCCCACACGCGATGCGTGCGCTCGAGATAGTAGCCAATCTCTTCCGGAAGATTACCGGACCAGATGATCAGATACTGCGAAAAGGCGAAGTAAGCCCACAGCATTACGAGCGCCAGCAGCAGTTTTCCCAGATCGTGAAAATGCAGCGGCGCAACAATTCGCTTCATCGGTTCTTCGCGCGAAAGTCCAGCCATGACGGCGATCACGAACGCGAGTGCGCTCAGACTCCAGGCAGCCACCCAGATTAAGCCGAAGATCGTTGAAAACCATTCGGGCTCGAGCGACATGTACCAGTCGACCGAGGCAAATGTGACACTGAAGATCAGCGCGATCATGCCCGGTCCCGCCAGCACGCGCATGTTCTTCGTGTAACGATTGTCTGCGGTGCGATCCTGCTCGAGCGACCATTTGTTCAGTAGGAACGCGAGGGTTCCCCAGATCGCGAAGTACACGACGGCGCGAATCGTGAAGAACTTCAGGTTCAAATACGGCGTCTTGAACCGGACCACCTCATTTTGTGGGTTGGTCCAGTGGTGATAGATCGAATGTGCGCCGAGAATGATTGGAATAAACAAAACCGCCATCAGCGGCAACACTCTCGTCGCGGCTTCCAGCGAGCGACGGATAACTAATCCCCAACCGCCACCGGTCAGATGTTGCAGCATCAACAGCGCGAGCGAGCCGATAGTGATTCCGGTCCAGAACGTCCAACCGATCAGATACGATTGAAAGAACTCGTGACTGTTGAGAAAAGCGCAGGCGACGAGGGCGAGCAGAAATACGATGCCAACAATGAGCGCGCGCTTCTGGAAGTCAGCCATGTTGGGAGGATTGAATGATTGAATCATCGATGTCCTCCGGCTGACGGTGCTGGCGATGCTGCCGGCGATGTTGGTTGGGGGCTCGCTGAAGCGGCGGCGGCTGTGTTTTGTTGGCTAAGCTGCAGTGCGCGAATGTAAGTAATGATGGCCCAGCGATCCTGCACGGGAATCTGTGACGCATAGGACGGCATCGCCCCCCAGCCGTTTGTAATCGCGTCGAAGAAGTGTCCGACTGGTGCTTGTCGCAGGCGATCGTCGTTAAAAGAAGCAGCACGACGGAAACCGCGGCGGACGATCATGCCGTCGCCGTTACCCGTCAGCCCGTGACATGCGGAACAGAAAATGTCGTAGCGCTCATGACCGCGGTCAACAACTTCTTTTGTTACTGCAAACGGAAAAGTATCGACGTCGTCAGAAAACGTATTTGCCTGTGCGCCTGCTGTCTGTGGCTGTGCTGCAGGCGTGGCAGTTGGCCCTGCCCCCTTTGCTTTTTTGCCGGTGTAGTACTCGGTATCGGTCTTCAATTGGCCGCGCGGAATAGTCCCGTCGATCGGTTGCCTCATCGACGTTCCATCGCCGAAGAAAGACGTGCCGCGATATGGCTTCATCTTCGGCTGGTCCTGCATGTCGCGACGGCAGCCAACTGCCAGGAGCAGGAGCAGCAAACTCAGGAGCAGGGGCAGATTACAGGAGCAGGAATGTCCTGAGTGCTCCTGTAACGTGTTCCTGCTCACTGTTCTTGCTCCTGTCTCTTCAGACTTCGACATCGTTAACTTCAAGCGCATTCAAACTCTTCAGCAACTCCACGACTTCAGCGTGATCAAACTTCGGATCGTTCGCTTCTACAGCCAGAAAGAATCTATCGCGCGTCGCCATCGCAAAATTCGGCACATTGAAAACCGGATGATAAGGCTGCGGGAGTTTATTGAGCACAAGCATTCCCAGCACCGCCGAGAACGCCGCCACCAGCACTGTCATTTCAAACGTGATCGGAATGAACGCCGGCCAACTGTTGTATGGCTTACCACCCACGTTGATCGGATAGTCGATCACTTCAATCCAGTACTGCATAAAGAAACCGCCAAGACCGCCGATCAGTCCACCGATGAAAACAATCAACGGCAAACTCGTGTGCGTAAAACCAATCGCTTCCGAAAGCTCTTCAATCGGATACGGCGAATAACCGTTGATGCGGCGATATCCAAGCGAATAGACGCGACGCGCTGCTGCAACCAGATCCGAAGGACTCTCAAATTCCGCAATCACACCGTACATCGGCGGCGCGTGACGCCGGTGCGAACCTCCCGAAGTGGCGTGGACCTGTTTGTTTTCTGTTTCCAACTACTCCTCCACCTCCGCTTCCGGCAGGATCGTGCGCATCTCGAAGATCGAGATCATCGGCAGGAAGCGAATGAACAGAAACAGCAGGGTAAAGAAGAAACCGATCGTTCCGATAAACATCGCCCAGTCCCATTGCGTCGGCTGGTACATACCCCACGACGAGGGCAGGTAGTCGCGATGCAGACTGGTCACTACGATTACAAACCGCTCCAGCCACATGCCGATCGACACGATGAACGAAATGATCCAGAGCGCGAGCAGGTTGGAACGGATTTTTTTAACCCACAGAAATTGCGGCGTGATGATGTTGCAAAGGATCAGCGCCCAGTAATAAAGCGAGTATGGACCGTGCATGCGGTTCCAGATCATGAAGCGTTCGTACTTGTTGCCGCTGTACCAACCGAAAAACGCTTCCATGATGTAGCCGTAACCGACGATCAGACCGGTGGCGAGCATCACCTTGGCCATGTTGTGCATGTGGCGCATGGTGATGAAACCTTCGAGGCCGTAGAACCTGCGCAGCGGAATCGTCAGCAGCAGCACCATTGCGAAACCCGCGTAGATGGCGCCGGCAACGAAGTACGGCGGAAAGATCGTCGCGTGCCAGCCGGGGATGATGCCGACCGCAAAGTCGAAACTGACGATCGTGTGCACTGAAAGCACGAGCGGTGTGGCCAGACCAGCGAGCAGCAGGTATGCCATCTCGTAGCGATGCCAGTGACGCGCAGAACCACGCCAGCCCATTGCGAGCATGCCGTAAAGAATCTGAAACGGTTTACTGCGGGCGCGATCGCGAAGTGTCGCGAAGTCGGGAATAAGACCGACAAACCAGAACATTGCCGAGACGGTTGCGTAAGTCGAAACCGCGAAGACGTCCCACATCAACGGGCTGCGAAACTGCGGCCAGATACCCATCGTGTTGGGATACGGGAACAGCCAGTACATTAGCCACGGCCGACCGAGGTGGAAGATCGGATACATGCCCGCCTGGGCCACCGCGAATAGCGTCATCGCTTCGGCGAAGCGGTTGATCGACGTGCGCCAGCGTTGTCGCAGCAAAAGCAGGATCGCGGAGATCAGTGTTCCGGCGTGACCGATTCCGATCCACCAGACGAAGTTGAGAATGTCGATGCCCCACGCGACGGGCACGTTGACGCCCCACAATCCGATACCGACGAACAAAAGGTTCGTCATAGCCAGCAGCATCAACTGAAACAGCGCAAACGAAATCGCAAAGCCGAAGAACCACGCCAGCGACGTCTTTCGTTTCAAGACGATCGAGCTGATCTTGTCGGTCACTGAAGCAAACGTCAGCCCCGGATCGATCACGGGCGTGGTCGAATGCATCGGACCTTCGGTGTACGGCTTGTTAGCTTCGTCTTGCATGTTAGATCTATCCACAGATTACGCAGATTTAATCTCTGGATTTGGGTTCTTCAATTGCGATAAATAAGTCGTGCGCGGCTTCGTGTTCAGCTCGCCGAGCAACGAATAATTACGCTCGCTTTGTTTCAACTTCGAAACGCGGCTGTTCGGATCGTTCACGTCACCAAACACGATCGCTTCAGTCGGACAGACTGCCTGACACGCGGTGACGATCTCGCCATCGTTAACTTTTCGATCCTCGAGCTCTGCCTGAATCTTCGCGTTCTGAATGCGCTGCACACAGTAAGTGCACTTTTCCATCACACCCCGGCTGCGTATTGAAACTTCGGGATTGCGCATCAACTGGTACGTCGGCTGGTCCCAGTTCTGATAAAGGAAGAAATTGAACCGTCGCACTTTGTACGGGCAGTTGTTCGAACAATACTTCGTGCCGACACAGCGGTTGTAAACCATGTCGTTCAGACCTTCCGCGCTGTGCACCGTGGCGTGAACGGGACAAACAGGCTCGCACGGCGCGTTCTCGCAGTGCATGCAAGGCACCGGCATGAAATTGACGCCTTCCGGATGATTCGGATCGAAGCCCTGGAAATACGTATCGACGCGAATCCAATGCATCTCGCGGCTGCGCACAACTTCATGTTTGCCGACTACGGGAATGTTGTTCTCTGACTGGCAGGCGACTGTACACGCATTGCAGCCAATGCAATTGTTCAAATCGATCGCCATGCCCCACGCGTAGTTGGGCGCGTTTTCTGCCTGATTTTTGTAGTCGTAGGGATGACCGTAGATCGACGGATGTTCGTGTTTCTCCTCCTCCGCGTGCTCGCTACCCGCGTGGAGAAACTCTTCGAGAGTTTGCGAACGAACAACGTCGCGCTCTTCAGTGCTGAACTTTGGATCTTCGAGATTGAAGTGGAGCTGCGTTGTGGCAAGCTGATAATCCCGACCAGTGTTAGTAACTTTCGCTTCGCCGGTGAACCACGGCGCGAAAGACGATCGTAGCTGGTAAGCATCAAAACCGACGAGCTCGCCATTGCTTTTTCCACTTCCAACGTTGCCGGCCAATCGTCGTCCGTAACCGAGATGAAGTGTAATCACGCCATCCGGTTGGCCGGGCAGTACCCAAAGCGGTGCCGTGACTTTTTGTCCCTGCTGATTCGTAATTTCTACCAACGGCACGTAGTGCTCGCGGCCTTTCGTCGCGCCGCCGTTGTTGTCGACATTCGCGATTTGTTTCGCTGAATTCGGACTGACGATCGCGACGTTATCCCAGGTGACTTTCGTCAGCGGTTTCGGAAGTTCCTGCAGCCAGCCATTGTTTGCAAAGCGCCCATCGTAGATCGACGGGTCGGTACGGAATACCAGCTCAAACCCGCCGGCGGCAGGCTGCTGTGCGGGCTGAGGTTGTTGATTGGCCCACGCTGAATTCAGTGAGACTGTCTTTGGTTGAAACGCCGAATTCGCAACGAACCCATCGTGAATCGACTGCCGCCACCAGTTTTCGAAGTCCTGTGACGGCGACGGCGAGGGAGCGGGAGCAGCAGCAGGAGCAGTTGAAGCAGGAGCAGTTGAAGCAGGTGCAGGTGAAGCAGGAGTAGCTGTTGGTCGAGAACTTTGATTGTTTCCTGCCCCTGCCGGCTGGCCCTGCGCCTGATTTCCCTCTGTTTGCCAGAACGTCTTCACCATGTCGTACGGCTTGCGATCGTACTGTTCCGTGAACACAGCCAGCAGTTCGTAAGCAGTTTTGCCTTCGTAGAGCGGCTGAATCAACGGCTGCATGATCGTGACGGTACCGTCATATGAACGCGTATCTCCCCACGATTCGAGATAATGAGCCGCAGGCACGTGCCAGTGGCTCCACTCAGACGTTTCGTCCTTGTACTCGCTCAGGTGAACGCAGCGATTGGTCTCCCTCTGGTTCGCAAACTTTTGTAAGAGCTCAGGACTGAGCTTCAGATCCGACGGAGTGTTGTGAACGGGATTACCGCCGAGGATCACCAACAATTCAACCTCTCCGTTGTTGAGATCCTTGATGAGCTCCCCGAGTGACGTTCTCTGATCTACGGGATTAACTTCGAGCGGATCGGTATAGAAAACCGTCTTGCCTACATTTCCGAGCGCCTGGTTCATCGCATGCGCAAGCGCGTGAATCAACGGCGGCTGATTCTCGCCTGCAAGCACGATGCTGGCGCCCGTGTGTTGCTGTAGATCTTTGACGAGCGGCGCAATCCACGGAAGGTTTACACTCGCAGCTCCCGTCGGTGATTGGGGAATCGAGCCCGCCGCGATCGCTTTCGCAACTGCTTCAAACTCGCTTGGTTTCACTTCCCATGTGTGGTCACCCATTGCGCCAGTGTTCGACGGCGTGGTCTCGACCACATAGAGACGATTCATCTCCTTGTTAGTCTCGGTAATGCGGCGACGTGCCATAAAATCGCGCGAATATCGCAGATAACCCGAGAAAGTCGGCACCAGGAAATCACAGTCGAGAGAAAGAACTCGCTGGGCCAGATCAAATCGATATGTCGTGTTTACCGGCTGTCCGAACGCCATCTTCGCGCCCGCGAGTGCGTTGTCGCGATTGGCCGGTTCATACTGGTGCCACTTCGCCTGCGGCAGCGCAGTTCGCACTTCCTTCATCAGCGCGCCAAACGTCGGCGAGATGATCGATTCGGTTAGAAAACGAATGCCCTTGCCGCCATTTGGCCGTTGCACGTCGAGTATCGAACGCATTTCACCGACGAACGACGTCCACGTGTGGATGTCTTCGCGATAAGTCAGCGTTGGTGAACGATCGGGATCGTAAAGACTCAGGATCGAAGCCTGCGTGAAAATGTCAGTCGCACTCGATCCACGTGGATCACGAATCGGATCCTCAGGCGGAAAATCAGTCGGCCGGTTGTTTGGATGGTCCGGATTGCCTTCAATCTTCGTCGGCCGTCCCTCGTTGCTTCGCACGAGCACGGGCGTCGCGGCGCCAAATAACGGCGCAGCGGTCGCGAAGAAAAGCGCTTTGCCGGGAACGTACTCTTCCGGTTGTTTGACGTTCGGGACGATCTTCTCGGGAGGTTGGAAAACACAACCGCTCAACCCGGCGAGGGCAAGCGAAGCGCCCATCAGCTTGATGAATGTGCGGCGCTCGATCGGATCGTTCCACTCTTCTGCTTGCTGCGGAAACTCGCGCTCGACAAACTCACGAAACAGCGGTGTATCGGCGAGTTCTTCAAGACTGCGCCAGTATTTCTTTCCGCCGCGCGGCGTTTCAGCATCCTGCAAAGCAAGAATGTGATCGCGCATCAGCTTGAAATTTATGTGACGGTCGCTATCGCTCATTTCAAAACGTCTTCAGCGGTGGCAAGTTGAACAACTTGTCAGAATTTCCTTACCTTGAATCTTGTACTTGGCCTTCCAGTCCATCGCATCTTTCAGCTCATCCGCAGTCTTGTTTTCGGGTCGCCACGACATGTTGTAAATCTCTATTTTCGGCCGGATAAATCTCTCAGGCGCGCGGTGACACTCCAGACACCACTCCATCTGCAGAGTTTGGGCCTGGTACAGGATCGGCATCTCGTCGATGCGACCATGACACGTCGAACAGCCGACGCCTTTCTTAACGTGAATGCTGTGATTGAAGTAGGCGTAATCGGGAAGATCGTGAACGCGAACCCACTGGATTGGCTTGTTGTCCTTGAGGCTTGCGCGAACGGGCTCGAGGTACGGACTGTCAGACCAGATCTGCCGGTGACAGTTCATGCACGTGTTGGTCGAAGGTAATCCGGCCGAGGCCGCGGTTTCCACCGACGTGTGACAGTAACGACAATCAATGCCGTCGTCACCGACGTGGTGTTTATGACTGAATTGAACCGGCTGTTGCCTTTCAACCCACTGACCGGTGTTCCACGACGAGCGGTTTAGTTCGACTGCGACCCACAGCAGGGCCACAGCGATAAAAACGGCGCCATAAATCGTGATTTTGGCCAGCGCGTTAGTGCTGTGATGGAAGATCTGTGGCATCGCCGCAGGTTAAACCTGTCGGGGCGCTACTCAGCCCACAACCTTTCGAACAAGTTATTGCGAATAACTTCGTACTTTACCAAATGGAAGGGGAA
>JBKPPU010000337.1:0-2965 GCA_046733695.1 Acidobacteriota bacterium | reverse complement strand
TTTACGCTGGGAGTCGTGAGGGCCTGGGTGGTTTTCATGCTGCGAACTGTCCCACGCACGCGCCGCCCGTCGGTCGTTACAATCTCTACATTATCCTTGCCATAAAGGGGTTGCAGAGCTGCGAGTGCCTTGGTGATTTCCACAATTCGATCCCTCCCGGACGTTGTCTTCGCCGATCGTTGGTTTACATCAGATATTGCCTTGTATGGGGCAGGAAGTCTATCCGCGGGAGGCGAATGCAACCGGAAAACACGATTTGGCGTATAGAACCTGTCCGTGTAAACTTTTGCGTAAACTCTAACGATAAGGTGATCCTCAATGGCGGATTCAGATGTGTCAATGCCCATGGCCGCGCCGGCAAATCAAACGATTTGTTCGAACTGCCATTCAACAATGCCCTCTGAACTCCGTTTCTGCAGGAATTGCGGGTTTCGGCTTACGTCCGAACTGGGCGGCTATACGGCAACCGATGTTTCAGGTCCCTTCGTCCCTCCGGCTACTTCAAAGAAGAAACGACGCATCAGTGGAATGTCGTGGATCTTCATCGGTCTGCTAGGGTTTTTCGTCGTTGCTGCCGCTTTCACTGCCCTCGTAGCGCCGTTGCGGAACCACACGATTGTCGATCGTACGCCAGTAGTTAAGGCCATCGTCGGTGCAGAGTTCGATCAGTCAGATGAAGGTGTTCGGTTAGAAAGCGCCAGTCTACCCAACGGTCCTGCAGACAAAGCCGGTTTGGTAGGCGGCGATGTGATTGTCAGTTTCGACGGACAGAAGATCGAAAAGGAAGATCATCTCAACGACCTGTTGGCGAAAACACCGGTCGGGAAGACTGTCGACGTGGAATACTTGCGAGACGGCGAAAAGAAAGCGACTAAGCTCACAACGATTTCGCAGGACGAAGAACGGCGATTGAGGCGCGAGTTTGAGAGGCGCCCCGAACGAAATGCTCAATTCGGTTATGAAGACGGTGATGCGGAGCGAATCCCAGTTCCCGGAACGAATATTCATGGTGTGAAACTCGGAACGATTTTGCGCAGCCGGCCTGCTGATCTGGCGGGAGTCAAAGAGGGCGACATTGTTATCGAATTTGACGGTGTACCGATTCGCACTAGTGAAGAGTTTCTGATGCGTGTGCGCCGCGCGATACCATACAGCACGGTGAAGTTAGTAGTGATGCGTCCTCCTGAAGATGCTCAGCCGCTGCATGACGAGCCTGCAGACGGTGAGGCGCCAAAACCGCCGGCTGAGGTGAAACCGCTGCAGAAGCTGGAAATTCCAGTGAAGCTGGGCAAGCAGTAATTAATCTGTTTGTGTAGAACTGTCGCCTGATACGTAGTCGCGCAATCGCGCTTCCATTTCTCGTTTCACATCTTCGCGGTCTTCTTCCGTTTCGTCGGCTTCAAACGTCTCAAACAACGCATATTGAGTTTGAGCCAGCAGTCGTAACTCCCATGCTTCGCGGTTGTTGTGCGAGGGACGCGAAAACCACAGGGCGTCAAATTCAGCCTCTCTAACCGTCACTTTGCCCAGAAGTTCGGAACCTTGCGACTGAAACTCCGCAAGCGTCGCCCGCTGTAAAAGCACACTGCGCAACTCCCATCCATGTTTGCGATAGGTTGCGACCAATTCGAGAAAGAGATTGGCGGTCGTCATATCCACAGCTTACACAGATTACAAAATCTGCGTAATCTGTGGGTACCCGGTTGACCGCGTTAAACCGCGCCCACTATCATCGTTGCACTTTGGTTACCAGTCTGATTTTGCTCGTCGTCTGGAGCACTGTAAGCGGGGCGATACCAGTACTGAAAAATATGTCCACACATTCAATGTCGTCTAACGCTGGTCGAGTATCGAACGACGGGAACGAACCAACTCCTTTCTACGAAGCGCTTGCGAAGGCGCTCAAAAAGCGAAAGACAAAACTCGAGAGCCTCTGCCCTTCGTCTGATCCGGTTTCACAGCGAATCCTCGAAGAGTACGGCGCGATCTTTGTCGCGGATAAGAAAGTGTTTCCTCCGCCCGTCTGTGTTTTCACCAATGAAGAGCAGGTGACGAGGTTTCAGGAAGACGCGGGCTGGGAGGTCGAAAAAATCGGCTTCGATGAGGTTGAGCTGCAACCCGAAGCGATGAAGAAACTCAGGAAAGCCCGCGAAGAAGCGCAAAAAGAGGGCTTGGACATTACTCCGCGCGATGGCTCAGAGGCGGCACGACGCAACTACGAAGACAGTGTGCGCCTCTGGAATTCGCGTTTTGAACCCGCGCTCGACTACTGGCTCTCGCAGGGACGCCTCACGCAGGAGCAGGTGACGCGGCTCCGCAGTTTGCCGTTGTCACAGCAGGTCGCCGAAGTTTTGGAGCTCGAGAAGACCGGGATTTACTTTAGTAAAGATCTTTCGAAGTCGATTCTGTACTCGATCGCAGCGCCGGGCGCGTCGCAACACATCGCGATGCTGGCGTTTGACGTCGACCAGTTTGAGAATCCGCGCATTCGGGAAATCATGGCGAAACACGGCTGGTTTCAGACGGTGCTGAGCGACCTGCCTCACTTCACGTTTCTCGGGTTGAAGGAAAAAGAGCTGCCGAAACACGGGCTCCGCAGTTTGGAGATCAACGGACAGGTCTTCTGGATCCCGAACGTTCCGGGCATACATCCGGGATTGGACAAGTAGCTACTCCTTTTTTGATTCGTGTAAATATCGCTTGCGCTCGTCCGGTGTTAACTCAAGACGAGAAACTCGTTGCTTCGCAAGGTTGATCAGTTCTGCAAGGTTAAGGGTGTAAACCAGCGCCTTACCACTTGTGGCGGTAACAACCAGACGCGAGCTATCGGGGCTAAAGGCGACGTTTTTGACTGCGGAAGCACCGCTGTCCAGGCTAAACAATTCGTCGCCAGTGTTTGCCCACCATACTTTCGCCGTGCCGTCATCGCTCGCTGTAGCAATGAACCTCCCGTCAATGCTAAACG
>JBKPPU010000336.1:0-10942 GCA_046733695.1 Acidobacteriota bacterium | reverse complement strand
GCTTCTTGAAGAACTTAAAACTGGTCGCGAAATCCTTTAACCCTTCCTTGCGGGACAACCAAATAAGCGCGTCTCTCGTGATCATTTATTTCAGTCCGTTTTGTGGTCCGTCCCTGTGGTATCCTTGGCGGCGCCTTTCTCTCACAACCAAGGAGGAGCGTCTTGAACGCAAGCGTCAAATTAAGGAAACTGCCCGGATGCGATTGAAGCTCGTGTTCCTTGCTTCATTGCTTGCGGCCGTGGCTGGCGCTGGTTCGTGCATCGCGCTCGTGCTCGGTGTCTTCTCGCGGCCGGCGCTATCTAACCCGGGACTGCTTGTCGTTTCAACCTTAGTGTTACCGCTCGCGGCAATCATCTTTGCGTCGATCTTTGTATATCGTCACACCGCACGGAGACGGCGAACACAGGCTTTCCTGACTTTCGTACTCGCAACCTTGCTCACCGTTGCTCTTCTGCTCGTGACGTCAATTGTCACTCGCAGAGATGGAATGGAAGTCCGACCGGGAGGACCACAGATCGCTTTGTAACCTCAACCACCGATCGAATTCAAACCAATCTCTTTTTGCACGGGCCGCAACGCATCGATTACGAAACGGATGTGCTCGTCGATGTTGACGCCTAACTCTTCGACACCTTGTCTGATGTCGTCGCGATTCACAGATCGCGCGAATGCTTTGTCTTTCAGTTTCTTCTTCACGGACGAAACTTCCATATCATCAAGACTGCGAGATGGTCTTACGAGTGCGCACGCGACGAGGAAGCCGCAGAGTTCGTCGGTAGCGAAAAGCGCGCGGGCCATGTCAGTGTCGCGCGGCACGCCGGTGTAAGTCGCATGACCGAGGATGGCGCGGATGATGCGCTCGGAGTAGCCACGCCCGCAAAGAATGTTTGAGCCTGTAAACGGGTGCTGATCCGCTGAGGGAAACATCTCGTAGTCGAAATCGTGAAGCAGGCCGACCATGCCCCATTCGTCTTCATCGGCCGACCCTTCGTTGTAACGCTTCGCGCACGCACGCATGGCAGCCTCGACCGCGAGCGCGTGTTTGCGCAGGCTATCGCCCTTTGTGTACTCACACAACAACTCCCAGGCTTCAGCTCGATCAGGCATGAGTGGTTCTTGTAGCACGGGTGAGGGTTCGCGGCAAGTATAGGTCCTATAAGTCCTATAGGACCTATTTAGCGGCGGTGGACAAATAGCCGGGGCGGGCGCGGATCGCTACGTTCTTGCGAGTGGTTGTGACCTTGATCTTGCGATAGCGTTCGTCGCGCTCTTTGTTGAGAGGATAGTATCCGAGCATGTATTGCGTGCGCAGCTCGGCTGCGATCTGGGCAAATGCATCGGGCAGTGACGCGAGAGTATCGGCACGCAACAAACGGCCGCCTGATTTGTCTGCTAAAGCTTTCAGATAACTATCAGCCGTCAGATATGCCATGTCGAGCATCCCTGAGATCGAGTCATTCGAACCACCACTTCTCGGCTGAGGATTAGTGGTGCTCGGTCCCGAACCGGGAATGCCAGGCACACGCGGCCCGCGTTTGTCAGGATCGTTTGGATCCGGAGTCCTTTCAGTTGGATCGCCGGTTGGAGATGGGCCACCATTCGGATTTGGGTAGCGGTCCCGTTCTTGTTCACGACGTCGTCGCAGGATTTCATCGGCTGGCGGTAGTCCGAATGGTCCGGTCTTGCGTGAACCTGATGAAGGTACTGAACTATCATCACCACCGGGAAAGGTCTTCGGTGTCGTACCACCGGGAGTCGGGTTTCTGATCACGCTGATCGTCGGCAGAGCTGCTTGCTCACCAGCCTGCTCTCGGGCCAATGATTCGGTTGTTGCTCGCGTGTCATAACGAATCGGGTAAACCACCACGCCTTCTTCATCCAGCGAACGAACCGTACCCTCAAACGTCGCGTGATCGCTGTGCCAGTCCATGCCATCGCTAAAAAGCACAATCGCCTTGCGCCCGTTGATCCGGCGAATCGTGCTGATAGCCAATTCGATGGCGTCATATACCTTCGTGCCTTCACCGGATTTCGTTCTATTGATCGCCGCGTGTAAGAGATCACGATTGTTCGTGAAGTCGTTCAGGTCATTCACATTGTCGTCAAACGAGATCACTTTTACGCGGTCCTGTGGTTGCAACTGCTCCACAAAGGCATTGGCTGCCTTCTGTATTTCTCTCAACTTATCGCGAGTGCTTGAACTCGTATCCAGCAGCAGCACGACGTGAAACGGCGCTGCGACTTTTCCAAAGAACTCGATTTTCTGCGCTACGTCATCTTCAGTAATCGTGAACTCTTCCTTGCGAAGGTCGGTGATGTACATGCCGGAACGGTCGGTAGCACTCAGCGGCACGGTCACGAGATCGGTGTCGATCGTGACTGTCTCGACGTCCTGCGGTTCTGCTGGTGGAGTCGCGGCCGGTTGCGGCTGCTGAGGCTTCTGGCTCGTTGGCCGAGTCTGGGCAAAGACGGTAGCCAGCGCAATCACCAGCACCAGAATGATGGAAAGGGCGGGACGCGACGCAGGCGAAAACATTCAATCCTCCTCACGCAGACCACTTTAACCGACTTTTAGAGAAACGGAAGCGAAGTACAGCGCTACGATGTTACCTGCGCGCACAACGTTTGCCAATCCGCGTTTATCCGCGAAAGTCCGCGGCTACTGCCCTTCGTTTCGGGAACGCCAGCGAGAGTGCCACCGATAAGAACAGCAGAGCCGAGATGATTCCCAGCGATAACCAGATCGGAAAGTGTCCGTCGAAAAGTTGATTCAGCCACACCATTTTCAATCCTACAAACAGTAGCACCGCCCCCAGCCCGTACTTCAGCAGGTAAAACTTGTCGACCGCTCCTGCCAGCATGAAGAAGAGGGCTCGCAAACCGAGTATCGCGAAGATATTTGACGTGAAGACAATCAACGGCTCTTTCGTCACCGCGAATATCGCCGGTACCGAATCGACTGCGAAGACGATGTCGGTAGCCTCGAGAAAGAGGAGCGCGATAAGCAGCGGCGTCGCGAAAGTTCTGCCATTCACGCGGGCAAAGAACTTCGACCCGTGGAGGTCTGGTGTAACTGGCAAAAGGCGGCGTAGTAGTCTAATCAGGAAGTTCTTCTCCGGATCGACCGGCTTTTCCTTCGCCACAAAGATCTTGATGCCGGTGAAGATGAGAAACACTCCGAACAGAACCACCACCCACTGGTACTGCATCAGCGCGGAACCGATCGCGACAAAGATCGCGCGAAAGACGAGAGCGCCCAGAATTCCAAAGAACAACACTCGATGCTGGTACTTCGCCGGAATGCCGAAGTAAGAGAACACCATCACAAACACGAAGATGTTGTCTACTGAGAGAGCCTTCTCGATTACGTAACCGGTGAGAAACTCCAGCGAGACCTGCCAGGCAATGGCTTCCTGCTTAAACTTCCAGAGCACATAGCTGTACAGGGCGAAGTTGAATAGCAGAGAGAAACCGATCCAGACGACGCTCCACGTCGCTGCTTCCTTGAACCCGACAACGTGTGCTTTGCGGTGAAAGACTCCGAGATCGAGGGCGAGGAGTAAAATCACCAGACCGACAAAACTCAGGTAGAACCACCAGTACTCAGAAAACGGAAAAAGCTCAACCATACCCATCCTTTCGCGCTAAGACGTAAGCGACAAAAGGTCTTGGTCGTTGAGCTTTACGCTTTTCCCGACGGGCCGGGTACCTTCGAGATACCGTGTTGACGACCGCGTCAGACCCTGAACCGGGTGACCTACTCCCCTTTTTGACTCCAGCCACAATACACTAAGCCAAAACAGTTAGCCACAAAAAGGCACATAAAGCACAAAAAAGAGATTTATTCATTTTGAGTGTCAACGCTCCCCAGAAGATTTTAAGAGCGCTCTTCCAAACAATAAGTCTTTCCTTTTGTGCTTTTTGTGCCTTTTTGTGGCTAACTCTTCTTTTTGTACTTTTGCGCTTTTTTGTGGCTTAATTTGTCTTCGATGCGATCCTTACTGCTGGCAGTCTTAGCGGCTTATCTAATCGCCGCAATTCATTCGATTCTGGCGTTCGTTAACAAACGCCGGTCGCTGCAACGCGTGGCGGAGTGGTCAACCGCCGCCGGATTCATCCTGCACACCTGCGCACTCGCCGCGGACTGGGTGATCGACGGCCACTATCCGTTATTTTCTTTACGAGAAGCACTGTCATTCCTCGCCTGGGCACTCGTGGCGCTCTACTCGCTCGTTCTCTACCGCTATCGAACCCAGGCAGTCGGCGCCTTCACAATGCCATTGGTATCCGCGCTCACACTCGTGGCATTATTGTTCGGCACGAACTCAACCAACGCGCCAGCCGCCTTCTCGGCGACCTGGCTTTTCCCGATCCACACCACGCTCTTGATCTTTGCATATGCGGCATTTTTTATAGTTTTCATGGCCAGTGTGATGTACTTATTGCAGGAGCGGGAACTGAAACTGAAGACCTTTGGAGCAACGTTCCATCGTCTGCCGTCATTAACTACAGTAAATGACATTGCGACCAGCTCAGCCGCTCTCGGTCTGACGCTATTGACTCTAGGCATCGCAACCGGCGTAATCTGGTCCTCAACCCGTTTTGGACGCTTCTGGCGGAACGATCCAAAGGAAATTTTCGCGTTACTAACGTGGGGACTTTATTTCTGTCTCACTATTTACCGGTTGACGCCCCACTGGCGCGGACGCAGTGCCGCGTGGCTTGGCGTGGTGGGATTCGCCCTGGTGCTTTTGACATTCTTGGGGACCCGATTTCTAGGTAGCTATCACGTTTTCGGGTGAGTTGAGTAACCAAATGTCCATTTTTCTCGTCGGAGTCAATCACAAAACCGCTCCGGTCGAGATCCGCGAACGACTCGCTTTTAACGACGAGGCGTGCGCCAATGGTCTGCGGCAGCTCGTCGACGGCGAGATCGTGCGCGAAGGACTGATCGTTTCCACCTGCAATCGTGTGGAGATTCTCGGCGCGACCTCGAACGATCAACTCGAATTCAGCGCCGGGCGTATCGCGCAGTTTCTCGACACTTCGGGAAGTCTACCGGCGGGTTTTCTCAACGCACATCTTTATCGCCACACAAACGAAGAAGCCGTGCGGCATCTGTTCCGAGTCGCTTCGTCGCTCGATTCGATGGTCGTCGGCGAACCCCAGGTGCTGGGCCCGGTGCGTCATGCATACGCTGTTGGCGTCGAAGCCGGGACGGTTGGCAAAGTTCTGAGCCGCCTGGTCCATCACACGTTTCGGGTTGCGAAGCGTGTCCGAAACGAAACCGGAATCGCTGCGAACGCCGTTTCGATCAGTTACATGGCGGTCGAGCTCGGCAAAAAGATTTTCAACTCGCTCAAGGGTAGCAGTGTGTTGCTTATCGGCGCTGGTGAGATGGCGGAACTCTCCGCGCGGCATCTTGTTAACGCCGGGGCAGCGCGCGTCACGATCGCGAATCGAACCGAGGAAACTGCACGGCAGATTGCGAATGAGTTCGGAGCCGCCACGGTTGGTTTGGATCAAATAGACCACGTGCTACACGAAGCTGACGTCATTATTTGTTCGACCGGGGCGCCTGATTACGTCGTGACCGAAGCGCGAACTCGCAAAGCCCTCGCGCGCAGGCGTAATCGTCCCACCTGCTTTATCGACATCAGCGTTCCGAGGAACATCGATCCGGCAGTGAGTAACATTCCCAACGTTTTCCTTTTCGATATCGACGATCTCGAGTCGGTGATCAGTTCGAACATTCGCGAGCGTGAGCGTGAAGCTGAGCGTGCTGAACTGATCGTGCAATCGGAAGTGATGCAGTTTCAGCAGAAACTCCGGCTGATGGATATTGGACCAAGCATCGGTGCAATGAAGCAAAATATGCAGGATGTGGCTCGCGCCGAGATGGCGAAGCAGCGGAAACGACTCGGAGTCCTCACGAAAGAACAGGAAGAGGCGATCGAGTCGTTGCTGATGTCAACCGTGAATAAGATTTCGCATCCACTCATCAGCCAGATGCGTCGCTTTTACGAGTCAAATGAACACGATTCCGAGGACTGATTGAGGATGTCGCGCGCGCTCGTAATCGGTTCCCGGGGTTCCAAACTCGCACTCTGGCAGGCAGAACAAGCCCGCCAACGACTACTCGATTTGAATCCTCAAGTCGACGTTCGCGTCGAAATCATCAAGACAACAGGCGACGTGAAGAACGATCCGCTATCGGTGATCGGCGGCAAGGGTGTGTTCACGAAGGAGCTCGAAGATGCGCTTCTCGATGGACGCATCGATCTTGCCGTTCACTCGCTGAAGGATTTGCCGACTGTGCTTCCGGAGGAGTTATCGATCAGTGCGATCTGCGAGCGTGAAGATCCGCGTGATGCCCTCGTGTTGCGATCCGGTGTTGAAGTTGAGGATGCTTCTTTGGCTGGACTGGCGGCTGGGGCGGTTGTTGGTACGTCGAGCCAGCGACGTTTGTCGCAACTCAAAGCGTTGCGCGGCGATGTTGTCGTTACAGACTTGCGAGGGAATGTTGATACGCGAATTCGGAAGCTTGATGAGGGGCAGTACGATGCGGTGATACTTGCTACCGCGGGCCTCGTGCGGCTCGGATTGCAGGACCGGATTAGTGCGCGGATCTCGGTGACTGAGATGTTACCGGCGGTCGGACAAGGCGCGGTTGCAATTGAGACTCGCAGTGATGACGAGTTGACCATCGAAGCAACTCGAAAATTAGACGATCGAGAGACTCGCTTTGCCTGCCTGGCAGAACGGTCTTTTCTGCGAAGCCTTGGCGGCGGGTGTCAATTCCCCATCGCCGCACACGCGATCCTCGATGGTGATTCGTTAACGCTCGACGGTCTCGTCGCCAAACCCGACGGCTCCGAGATCCTCCGCGGCTCGTTGTCAGGATCCGTCAGTGATTTCGAAACGCTTGGATTTACCCTTGCACAGCAGTTGCTCCAACAAGGAGCAAGATCCCTTTTGAACGTACTGTAGGGGCGGCCCTCCGTGGCCGCCCGGCGTGGAACACGATCCTTAGCAACAGAATCGATCGAGCCAATTTCAAAGAGATCGATTCGACGCTGGGCTACAGTTACGCCCAAATGGGCCGTGTAGTTAATGACCGCACCACTCCACGGACGAACGGTTGTTGTGACGCGCGCGGCGTCGCAGGCCTCGGAGCTGACCACGCTCCTCGAAACCTACGGCGCCACAGTAATCGCATGTCCAACGATCGAAATTCGCGACCCTGACAGCTACGAGCGCCTCGACGAAGCACTCGATCATCTTTACGGCTACGACTGGCTCATCTTTACCTCAGCCAACGGCGTCGAGTACTTCAACAAACGTCTCCTCGCACGCGGCCTGAAACTCGAAGACCTCGATGAAATCCGCGTCTGCGCCATTGGGCAACGCACCGCTGAGAAACTTCACGACGCACACGTCCACGTCGATCTCATCCCTTCCCTCTCAACTGCGGAAGGTGTCTTCGCTGCCCTCAACGAATTCGCCGGCGGCGACGAACACCTGCGCGGACTCAACATCCTGCTGCCCCGTGCCGCAGTTGGTCGCGAAGTCTTACCCAAAGCACTCGAGCAAGCCGGCGCGCGGGTCGACATCGTCACCACCTATCAAACCGTAATGCCCGAGAATTTCGATCGCGGACGTTTCAGCGCAATGCTAACCGGCAGCGGCGACTGCATCGCATTCACGAGTCCCTCCACCATCAAGAACCTCGCGAAACTCTTCGACACACACGATCTCGGCAAAGTTCTTCCCGGCGTCGTGATCGCATGCATCGGTTCGGTTACGTCGACTGCGGCTAGTGAATACGGTCTAAACGTCGATATCCAACCCGAACAATTCACCGCAAAAGATCTGGCCCAGGCGATCGTCGAATTTTATTCAGCTACAGATTTACCCTGATTTACCTGTGCTACACTGGCTCTGATGTCGACGTTGATAACTCAAGACAGCGTTTACGGAGAACTAGTCGGAAAATCAGAATCGATCCGGAAGATCTTCTTTCTAATCGAGCAGGTAGCGCCCTCTTCAGCTTCAGTTTTGATCACCGGTGAGTCGGGCACAGGAAAGGAGCTCGTCGCGCGCACCATTCACAAGATGAGTCCGCGTCGCGAGAAACCTTTCGTGGCGATCAACTGTTCCGCCATTCCGGAATCGCTCATGGAATCGGAACTGTTCGGTCACGAGAAGGGGGCCTTCACCGGCGCCGCGTCACGACGCCAGGGATGCTTCGAACTCGCCGACACAGGCACACTACTCCTCGACGAAATCGGCGAGATGCCTGCATTGCTCCAGGCAAAGCTGCTGCGCGTGATTGAAGAACGTGCTGTGCGGCGTCTCGGCAGTCGCAAAGAGATCGAAGTTGACGTGCGTCTGCTCGCTGCGACGAACCGGCAACCGCATCAGGCTGTCTCGGAAGGCACACTCCGCAGCGATCTGCTTTACCGACTAAACGTTTTTGGGATTCACTTACCTTCGCTGCGCGAGCGAACAGAAGATCTGCCGCTACTCGCGCAACATCTGGTCACACAACTCGCCGAGAAACACAATCGACCTGCTCGCTTCCTCAGTCACGCCGCTCTCGAAGCGCTGCAGTTTCATTCGTGGCCCGGCAACGTTCGCGAGCTTCGCAATGTGATCGAACGGGCAGTCATTATTTGTTCCGGCGAACAAATCGAACGCCATCACTTCGCCCCCTATCCCATCGAGCAGCGCGAACGCCTTCGTAATGAAGACACACTCTCATTACCGGTAGGCACGCCACTCGAAGAAGTCGAGCGTCAGATGATCATGCGCACGCTTCAGAAGACGAAGAACAACAAAACCCGCGCGGCCGAGTTATTGGGCATCAGTCTTAAAACTCTCCACAATAAGCTCAATCTTTATCGCGAGCGTGGTCTCCTCCATGACAACATCAGCGACGAATGACGCGGCTGTAACCCCCACAAACGATAAAAACGACCGGCGCGAGATCTTCGGCTGGAAGATGTACGACTGGGCCAACTCTGCCTTTTACACAACCGTCGTCGGCGCGTTGTTCAGTCCATACCTGACGCGGTTGGCCCAAAGCGCAGTCGGCGAAAATGGAGTCGTACTCGATCTTGGACCGCTCGGTGCGGTGACGGCGAAGTCATTGCCGACTCTCTGCGTTTCGATCTCTGTCGGAGCGCAGGTATTTCTCTTACCCATCCTCGGCGCGCTGGGTGACTACTCCGATCTCAAAAAACGACTGATGGCTTTGTTTTGCTACATCGCCGTCATTGCCAACTGTCTTCTCTTCTTCGTCAAAGGCGATCTGTATCTTCTCGGCGGCTTGCTCTTCATCATTGCGAACGTCTGCTTTGGCGCGTCAAACGTTTTTTACAACGCGTTTTTGCCGGACATCACGACGGCAGATCAATCCGACAAGGTTTCGAGCCGCGGCTTCGCTTACGGCTATCTCGGCGGTGCGCTGCTGCTGGTCGTCAATCTGCTGATGGTGACGCGCGCTGAGCAGTTCGGCATGTCAACGGGTCTTGCCGTGCGGTTGTCGCTTTTGTCTGCTGGAATCTGGTGGGGCACGTTTGCCTTGATCACCTTTTCACTGTTGAAGTCGCGGCCCAGTAAGAAGAGTCTTCCACCCGGCAAGAGCTACATCACAGCAGGTTTTACTGAGATCGCCGAGACTTTCAAGGAATTGCGTCGCCTGCCGTTGACTGCACGCTATCTGCTTGCCTACTTGATTTATAACGACGGCATACAGACCGTGATCTTTGCGTCGAGCGCGTTCCTCGAACAGGAGCTTTTCCCGCAAGGGAATCCGGAATTTCTGCTCAAGATCTTTTTGATGGTCCAATTTATCGCGGTCGTGGGCGCACTGGTCTTCGAGCGGCTCGCATATCTCATCAAGACGAAAAACGCGATCATCGTATCGCTGATGATCTGGGCCGGCATCGTTATCTATGCTTACCGGTTTTTGCACAGCGTGACGGAAGCATGGGTGATGGCAGCCGTGATCGCGATCGTCTTGGGCGGCTCGCAAGCGCTGTCCAGATCGCTGTTTGCGAGGCTGATCCCTGACGGCAAAGAGTCGTCGTTCTTTGGTCTCTACGAGGTTTCGGAACGCGGAACCTCCTGGATGGGACCACTCCTCTTCAGCATCGTGATCGCCCGCACCGGTTCATACCGCCTCGCATTGCTGTCGCTGATCTTCTTCTTCGTGGTGGGACTGATCGTACTTTGGACCACAAACACTGATAAAGGAATCCGCGAGGCGTCTGACCTGGTCCCACGAGAGGCTTAATAACCACGCCATTTCCAGACTGACCACTCCAGTAGACACTTCAGGTTCCCGTTGTACACAACTCGTCACATTGGAATAAATCTCCGCGCATTTTAATTGCCGCATCGCGCGGTCCACTAATTGCTGACGAGAGATCAGACAGAGCTTCTCTCACATTACGAAGCAGAAAGGTAGAAAATATTATGGCTCAGGTTTATGAACTCCGTCGCGAATGTCTGAATAACGTGGAAGATGTCGCAGGACGATGGCAGATTGAAGGTGGCAAAGTATTCCAAAAAGACAAACAGGTGGCCAACTACTCGAGCGTGAAACGAATCAGTTGCGGCACACATGAACAAAACACAGCCATGCTGTGGATAACATTGTTCTTTTTGAAAGGTAAGCCTCCCGAGAACATAACTTTGCACGGCTCACATGATTTCAACAGCGGTGGAGAAATCGGAAGCGTAAGCGCGGCGTCGTCAGCTTTTGCAGGCGTAATTGGCCATCAATTCAAACGGGTCGTCAACACCCTGACTATTAGCTAGATCTAATAACTTCGGAACGTACTGTAGGGGCGGCCCTCCGTGGCCGCCCGGCGTCGAATTCGATCCTTTGCTATACACTCGATCAACCGTTTGCCAAAGGATCGAGTACCACGC